>NZ_JBHEEH010000003.1:0-203738 GCF_041929845.1 Paenochrobactrum pullorum | reverse complement strand
TCGGAATGGGGGCTGTCGTCAGCGCCTGTCGCATTTCTATTTTGCTGGGAACGTCGCAACTTTAACTTGCTAAAACACTAGCTAGCTTACTGAAAGATCTATGTTTGATTGATCTTCCCGCCAATTGTAGGTCGCCATCTATACGATTAAGCGTATTATATTTTGCCATCACATATGTGTAATGCCACCATTATGCGTATCCAAAATGTCATGAATTTCATATTTGTGGATCTTATTTCACAATTTAAAGACAGCGATTACATCCAGAGGTTGACACCACCCATTTCGGCAATATTAACTCCCAATGAATTTATGACATTTTCATGATATTTATATGATCATAAGGGAGGAGCGATCCGATGAAATTCCGTTTACGCTTTGCTACCATTGCAACAGCGGCCTTTGTCGCAATGGGTTCGGTTGTTACCACAGCGCAGGCTCTGATGGTTTATACCAGTGTTGATGAAGAAAATGCCAAGAAAATCCTCGATGCATTTACTGAGGATACAGGCGTTAAAGTCCAGATGGTATTTCTGTCATCAGGTCCTGCATTGTCACGTATTGAAGCTGAATCCAATCGTCCGCAAGCAGATGTCTGGTTTGGCGCACCCAGCGAAAATCACATTCTTGCCCAAGAACGCGGCCTGACAGAACCTTATGTTTCTGCCAATGCGGGAGACTTAACAGAGCAATTCAAAGACAAAGACGGCTATTGGCACGCCATTTATACAAATCCATTAGCTTTGGGTATTCGCACCGACATTCTTGAAAAGCGCAATGTGCCAGCACCCAAATCATGGGAAGATTTGAAAAATGAAGCCTATCGCGGCCTGATCCAGATGCCTTCCCCGCAAGCTTCCGGCACGGCTTATGCGGTTATCCTAACTCTGAACCAATTATGGGGTGAAGATGCGACTTTCGAATATATGAAAGCGCTCAACCCGAATATCCAAACTTATACTCAGAGTGGCACAGCACCAAGCGGCGCGCTTGGCGTTGGGGAAACCCCGATTGCACTGCAATTTTCACCAGGCTTTCTGAAGCTGGTGGATGAAGGCTTCCCTGTCAAAGTTGTATTCCCGGCTGAAGGCGTAGGCTATGAAGTCGCTGCCATGTCGATCCTCAAAGATGCAGCCAATCAGGATGAAGCCAAGAAACTGGTAGACTGGATGACCTCGGCAAAAGGTCAGGAGCAGCTTTCCAAAAACAAAACCTACTTCATGCCGATCCGAGGTGATGTCAATGCGGGCGAAGGTGTGCCGGCACTCAAGGATATCAAACTGATTTCCTATGATCCGGCATTTGCTTCCGCCAATCGTCAGCGCCTTGTTGACCGTTGGGTTGAAGACGTACTCGGACAATAACCAATGTTCAAAACAGCCCGATCGCAAATCCGTATTTTGGCGCGTGATCCAGTATTACTCGCTCTGATCGTCGTTATTTTTGCGTCGATCGCTGTTTTCGTAATCTTCCCGCTGGTCAAAGTCTTCTTAGCCAGTCTGCAACAGCGGGGAGACTGGACATTGGATAATTACGCAATCCTGTTTCAGCGCAAACTCTATCAGAATGCGCTGATCAACAGCCTGAGCGTCGGCGCTCTTGTCGGTATTATCGGCGTTATGATCGGTTATCTTGCCGCTTTCGTGCTCACACGTCTCGACGTGCCAGGCAAGAAACTGCTGCATTACCTCACAATTCTACCGATTATTTCACCACCCTTTGTCTCTGCTATTTCCATTCTGTTTCTGTTTGGCTTCAATGGCCTGATTACCAAACAGATCCTGCATCTGGATGCTTTCAGCATCTATGGCATGCATGGTGTTGTGCTCTCGCAAGTTTTCACTTTTGCACCGATTGCCTATCTTTCCTTGCGCGGCGTACTGGCTTCCATCAGCCCGACATTGGAAGATGCCGCACTCAATATTGGTGCCACACGATGGCAGACTTTCTGGAAAGTTACTTTTCCATTGTCACTACCAGGCATTGCCAGCGCATTTTTGATTGTGTTCATCGAATCCATGGCTGATTTTGGTAATCCGCTGGTGCTTGCAGGTGCTGCATTCCCGATGCTTGCCCCGCAAGCCTATCTGGAAATCACCGGCTCTTTCAATCTGGCACGTGGAGCAACTCTGGCAGTTATTCTGATCCTACCATCGCTCACTGCATTTGCCATTCAACGTTATTATTTGGCCAAACGTCAATATGTAACAGTTACCGGAAAACCAACCGCCAGCACTTCAAAAATCGTCAGCACTCCAATTAAATGGCTGCTTTACAGCCTGCTGCTGACATTTGCGATCATTGTCGTGCTATTTTATCTGGTTATTCTTCTCGGTGCATTTACGCAGGTTTGGGGCTTTAATTACACATTTACGCTCAATCATTTCTATTATGTCTTCGATGTTGGCCTTTCATCCGTTGTCGATACACTGATTATCGCGATCATCTCAACACCGATCAGCGGCCTTCTCGGAATGATTATCGCGTTCATCGTGGTTCGCCGTGCCTTTCCGGGAAAGCAATTGCTGGAATTTGGCTCGATCCTCTCTTATGCAGTTCCGGGAACTGTTGTCGGTATCGGCTATATTTTGGCCTTCAATGCACCACCATTCGTTCTGACGGGCACACTTGCCATTCTTGTTCTTTGTTTCGTGCTGCGCTATGTGCCGGTTGGTATCCAATCAGGCATTGCAGTTTTGCGTCAGATTGATCCTTCAATTGAGGAAGCTGCCCAAAATCTCGGTGCCACAACACTGACAACCTTCCGCAAAGTAACACTGCCATTGGTGGCACCTGCATTTTTCTCCGGTCTCGTTTATGCCTTTGTGCGTTCAATGACCGCTATCAGTGCTGCAATCTTCCTTGTTTCGGCCAATTGGAATCTGATGACAGTACAAATTCTTAATCAGGTCGGCTCAGGGCGGCTTGGTGTCGCTGCGGCCTTCAGTGTGCTGGTTATTCTGATTGTTCTGATCGCTGTTATGCTGATCAATGCCTTCGTAACCCGTATGACACGTCACACAAATATGGTTCGTTTTTAATATGACAGATGACGTAAAAATTATTGCGCTTCACAAGCAATTCACCAATCCGGAAAACCCGTCACAAACGGTACATGCGGTGCGTGATATCAATCTGGCAATTCAAAAAGGCCAGTTGGTAACGCTGCTCGGGCCATCCGGGTGCGGTAAAACCACATTGCTGCGTATGATTGCTGGTTTTGAAGAACCCACTTCAGGCGATATCATGTTCGGTGAAAAACGTATGAATGATGTGGCACCGAACTTGCGTGATGCGGCGATGGTGTTTCAATCCTATGCGATTTTTCCGCACCTTAATGTGTTTGAAAATATCGCCTTTGGTTTAAGGCTCAAAAAAATTAGCCGTTCTGTAATTGATCAACGGGTGAACCATGTGATGGAAGTGACTGGCTTGCAAGGCTACGCAACCCGTTCACCGAACCAGCTATCGGGCGGACAGCAGCAGCGCGTCGCTCTTGCACGCGCGATTGTGATGGAACCGAGCGTCTTATTGTTTGATGAACCACTGTCCAATCTCGATGCCAAATTACGCGAGCAAATGCGCGTGGAAATTCGTGAATTGCAGCAACGCCTTGGTATTACCAGCCTCTATGTTACCCATGATCAGGTAGAAGCGATGAGCATCTCCGACCTGATCGTAGTGATGAACAAGGGTAATGTCGAGCAGATCGGCACGCCTTATGAGGTTTATGCACGTCCGGCCACAAAATTTGTTGCAGACTTCATCGGCAAGGGCAATTTCCCGACTGCAAAAGTAACCGGAAAAGACAAAGTAGAGCTCGCAGGCGTAACTTTGGAATTAGGGCGTGAGACAGGTTTTGCTGAAGGTGACAATGTTACACTGATCGTACGCCCTGAAGCCGTGAAAATCCATGCAACACAAGGCGAATTCGCCAGCACAGTCAAACGCGCCATGTTCCTCGGCAATGTTGCGGAATATCTGATTGATGTGGATGGGCTTGGCGACTGGCTGGTTGATGTAGCAAGTCCTGCCGAGCATGGTCAATTTGCCACTGGTGAGCGCGTATTCCTCAGCCCTTCACGTGCATCTTTGCATCTGCTGCCAGTATAAGTAAACGTGACCAAAAATAGATAATAAAAAAACCGGCGGTAATAGCACCGCCGATTTTTTGTCATGTTATACTGATTAATCAGGCTTCGGAACGGCGTCCGATACCTAACAGCTGATACATAATCAGAGCTGCGAATGTAGATGTGCCGATACCACCGAGCGAGAAGCTACCAATAGTAATCGTGAAATCACCTGCACCAAAAATCAGTGCGACAGCGACGGTAAAAAGGTTACGCGGATCGGAGAAATCCACCTTGTTGACAACCCAGATACGCGCCATTGCCGAGGCAATCAAACCAAATACAGAAACCGCAAGACCAGCTAGTACCGGTGCCGGAATGGTTTGCAGAACAGCGCCAAATTTCGGCGACATGCTCAATGCCAAAGCCACAATCGCAGCAATGACAAAAACCAATGTCGAATAGACTTTGGTCATCGCCATAACACCGATATTTTCTGCATAGGTCGTCACACCGGTACCACCTCCGGAACCGGAGATCATGGTCGCAAGGCCATCACCAAGGAAACCGCGACCGATATAACGATCCATGTTCTGGCCGGTGATTGAACCCAGCGCTTTGATGTGACCAAGATTTTCAGCCACCAATACGATTGCAACCGGTGCAATCAAAGCAATAGCAGGCCAGCTGAATTCAGGCTTGGCAAAATGCGGCAAACCAAACCATGCTGCATTTTGTACCGAAGCAAAATCGATACCGTTAATAAGACCAAAGCCATTACCGAGTATCAGAACCAGCAAATAGCCAAAAACAAGCGCAAGCAGAACAGCAATACGGCGGGTCGAGCGCGGGCCATAGGCCGAGATCATTGCCATACAGAGCACTGTTAAAAGCGCAATAGTGATATGCGCGCCTGTACCTTTGAGCTGATTGACTGCAACTGGTGCCAGATTAAGGCCAATGGCGACACCAATCGCACCTGTAACCGCTGGTGGCATCAGTTTTTCAACCCAACCGGTACCAACGCCCATGACGATGAGACCGATCAGTGCATAAATCGCACCGCAAGCGATAATACCGCCAAGTGCAACACCAATATTAGCATTAGGCCCGCTACCGGCATAACCAGTTGCAGCAATCACCACAGCGATAAATGCAAAAGATGAACCGAGATAGCTTGGAACGCGACCGCCGGTTATAAAGAAAAACAGCAGCGTACCAATGCCCGAAAAAAACACCGCTACATTGGGATCAAATCCCATAATGAGCGGTGCAACAATTGTCGAACCCGACATTGCCAATAAGTGCTGAATTCCCATGGGAATCGCAGCGGAAGTCGGTAATCGTTCATCTGGTAAGACCGTGGCGTTATTTGTCAGGCGCCAGGTGGGAAAATAGGCCATCTTGTCCCCCAAGTTAAGGCATGTCGTGGAACGAGCCGAATAGCTTTCCAAGACGATAGGTATAAAAATAAACTGAATACTTTAACTGAACATTGCTGAATGCAACGAATTGTCGTGTAAACGACCTTGTATATCCGGCATTAGAATTTATTTCCAGTAGCGGATTTTTTATTCATTATTTAATTTCGCAAGAACCATGCCTGATTTGCCGATCAGGCTATTCTTTAATCATGCCAATATGTAGCCAGAGCCTTACCGATTTCTAGCGTGGCAGTTTATTTCTTCCCACTTCTGTAGGCTCAAATATGAAACGGCTTCAGTTCTAGAACTGAAGCCGTTTTTATTTAAGTGCGGATCGAACAATCAAAACCGATAATTAATACCGAGTTTGATCTGGTCAATTCTTGGCTTGCTGTCCCATTTATAGGTGGCGCCATTCAGTTCAGGCGTTTCAAAACCACCTTTTCGCAAATTGGTAAAACTATATTCACCACCAATACTGACCACAAAATTATTGGCAAACTGATAATCATACCCTAAATGCACACCCGCAATCGTCGTGTCCGCATTGCCAAAATTATAGACCAGTGCATTTTCACCATTCGTTGTAAAATCAGCCATCTGATAGCTGCTCGTACCACCACCCAGATGCAAACCAGCATAGAGTCCGCTCCAGTCATATGCATTTGCATTATCGAGATCAGCCCAGCCTTTGGGCGATGATGACGAGAAATCAGTGGTAAAACCAACGCGCAATGTACGCCCCGGCGACGGAATTCGGGTAAGACTTAATGGCTCGACATAATAAACATCCGTCAGATTTTCGACGGCAAAGCTTAATTTAGCAACTTCCGACAGTTTATGGATGCCCATAAATCTATCAGCGTGTACGGTTCCCACGGAATTTGTGTGATCATGCTGGCACCACCTGCATCAGGTGTCTGCGCATCGGCTGCGCGTGGTCCTATATGTGAAATACGACCGCTTAAGGAAAGGCGCTCATCCAGCAACGTCTGGCTTAAAGTCAGGCTCACCTGATATTCCGGTGGAACATAATTGGTCGCATAATCACTGGCGAGCGAAGGATTCGCACAAGTGTCACGCGTGATACAATATTCAATATTGGTGTAATAAGAACCCGCCAATTCTGCTGAAAAGCCCCCTTGTTCATAACGCGCAGAAAGATCAATACCTGCCATTTTGACCTGATCAATATTGCGGATGAGCATATTGCGACCATCCTTCAGCGTACGGTTGATATAATTATCAGTCGTGCTGTCGAAATAGCTTACTTTGAAACGCACACTGTCATCATTGTTGAAAATTGTAGGCTTACATCGCCTACGGAAGTGGCAAAGCGTGACGTATTGGAAATATCGGTGCCGCGCATCTGCGATTTTTTGGTAATCGCTCCCATGGACGCCGCCTTTAGATGGTGTTCAACACCGCCATTCTGCCACATTAAGGCTGTCGGGGAGCATCAATCCCATCAGAGCCGAAATTCTCCCCTAAATTCTGGGATTGTCAAGAGTTTAAAAATTAGAAACCATGCTTTGCATGGAACATATTGAATTGCAGCGCTTGAGCAAGGACGAACTGATTGATCTGGTTCTGAATTTGCGGCGCCCCTTGAACAACTCGAACGATTCATCCACGCGGCCATCCACGGACAAGAAAGTGCGGCGTGAAAGTTCACGTCCAGGCAATGCAAAACCGGGCCACGCACCGCAATTGAACATTACACAAAAAACCCTGAGTTTCGTAATCACCTGCCAGAGCATTTTGAGTGCTGTGACGATCTACAAGCTTGTAATACAGCAATGGAATTAATTGGCGAATATGACGAGATCGATTTTCCTCCGATCAGGGCTTATGTCATCCGTCATTGCTGTTTTGCCTGTGCGTGCACGCATTGTGGTGCGCCTGTTAAAAGGACGGCTCCAGCTGTTGCAGCAGGCACGCCTTTTGGTAAGCGCATTCATGCTCTGGCCATCTATTTGAAAGGATTCCAGGTGTTTTCTTGCAAGCGTCTGCGTGCCCTGTCGTTGGATATATTTGGCATCACGATAAGTGAACGCGTATCAATGAACATATTTCTGCGCTCCCATGCGCCCTTCAAACTGGAAGCGCATAAGACTCTCGCAATCCTTCGGTGTGCCAAGGTCGTTGTTAGCGCTGAGGCCAGTGTTCGCATTAAGGGGGCTAAATCGTATCATTGGGTGTTTCACTGCAAGAATGTCGTTGTTAATCAGCCAGATTATTCACGTTCCAGCCATTTCATAAATGAAATGATGGAAGGCCACGTACCGGAAGTCCGGATATTTGACCGGTATTCAGCTCAGCAAAATCTCGCAGATAATCAGCAAACCTGTCTGGCGCATCTGGTGCGCGATACAGCCTTTGCGCTTGAACAATGGTTCACCAAAGCGTTTGCTCTTACACGTGATATCAGCAGTTGCGCCGCGTCGAAGCTGGCAGTCAAAAAGCGAGAATTAAAAAACAGCTCAACAACATTCTCGATACGATAACAAATTGCGATTGTGTTCGTAAGCTACAGAACAAGATCGGCCGGGCGAAAGAGCAGCTTCTTGTCTTAAGCCGTTATCCCGGCGAGGTCGAAGCCACCAACAATGGCTCGAAGCAAAAACTGCAGCCAAGTGTGATCCAGCGCGAAGTAACTAATGGCTATCGTGCCAAGTGGACACCAAATGCCGAAGTCGACGTACGAACAATGGTCGATACTGCAAAGCATAAAGGCCAAAAATTTCTGCCAAACAATCCTCAATACCCTCGTTTAAGTCAAAATTGGCGTGGGTAATTACCCAAAAATTTTGCATATTCATTAAGGGAACATTCATTATGAATAAATTATTAAGAATATTTTATACAACTAAAAATTTATTAGTTACGTCGCATTTTGACAAAGATTTTATTAAAAGTTCAATTTTATTAATTAATATTCTGCCACGAGCTGATATTGAAAATATATTATCTTGTAGTTTTAATAAAGAAATTGTACTTGAAACAATAAAATCCATAACACATGATTATAATTTGATAATAAATGAGTATATAGAAAATCACATAGATCCTTATATTAAACATAACCTACGCAATAAGAGATACACAACTGATTTTTACAGAGATACTGCTGGCCAACGTGGCGCGCTAATATTTTTAAGTATTGTATATTATTGGGGGCAATTGCGACTATTATTGTCTCTGTTAGTACGATTTCTGGTAATGACACAAAAAATACTTCGTTAATAACGGGTATTATTTATATTATTATTTTCGTCTACACGATGGCCTCTATTGGTTATTTAACAATTGGAAGTAATGTTGCTAACGCTTGGGATATCGACAAGCAGCACATAGAGGCACTTATTAATCTTATGCAGGCAAGATTAGATGGAGTGACGGTTGGTTTTCTGCAGGCATCGTCAGGTCGCGATAGAGCCGGTACATCACCTGCGAACATGATATTTTTTCGCCCGGAGAGAACACAAAATTCTGTAACACGAAGACGTATGTCTTCTGCACGTATTGATATTGAGTAGTGGGTAATTATGGCTGCATAGCGTAGTTGCATGGGTGCGACTTTAGGCAAGATTGCCCTATCCTTTTTATTTCATTAGATGCGCGGAAATCGCTACGCTCAGGACTCATTGATTGATGCAAAAGATGATTATTGCCGCGATGCAAATTGCTGACATGAATGTATGGGCACATCGATCGAAGCGGGTGTGAACCCGTCTCCAGTCTTTGAGCTTTCCAAATATATCCTCGATCTTGTGGCGTTTTCGGTAGAGCGTGGCGTCATGCGCTATTGGTACTCATATTTGCAGTGTAGCTATCAGCAAAATTATTCAAACTTGCACCGATACCACCTTCGCAATAAAGAGCATATTTACCATTTGCCCAATGATATGCTCCCCCAAACACCAATATCAGCCCATGTTTTATTATTTGTAATATCAACTGATTTATATTTGCAATCACATATAAATCACTTGGAAGCAACATAATCCAGAATGTTCAAGCCGGCACATTAAATAATTTAATACGACAACCAACTGTTGTATCCTTGTCGCTTTTTTTCCACATTCACATCACTGCTGAAGCGAACCCATGCTCCATAACTATCTTCATTGGCAAAAATGCCCTATATGTGACCTTTAAATTAAAGTTTTATGCAGTAAATTGTTGTGAAATATCCGCAACGCGGTTAGAGAAGCGTGCTTACCCGTTTTGCTGAAACTCTTAGCCTTGCCTCATCTGTAACAGGCGCTATATGTTCTCAAGACTCAAGGGAACATGAGCCTGCTTCATTGTCTCCCAAGCCAGCCAACGTCATGAAAGTAAATGGCGCATATCGTGTCACCTTCGGGAGGAATAATAATGAGTTTTCTTTTAAATCGCCGTCAGACTCTGATTGGTATGGGTGCTCTGGGAACTGCCGCAGCTTTTGGCATGCCTGCACGTGCTGCAACCCGTAACCTTGCCGTACTGCACTTGGCCAGCCATGCGCCAAGCTTCATCGCTTTTGAGCGCGGTTATTATAAAGATGCAGGTCTTGATATCGAATTGAAATTTTTTGAAGCGGCACAACCTATGGCCGTTGCCATTGCCTCCGGTGATGCCGACTTTGGTGTAACCGCTATGAGTGGTGGCTTGATCAGTCTGGCACAAAAAGATGCAGTCAAAGTTATCGGCGGCGCACTGACAGAGGAAAAAGGCGTGACAGGCGCTATCATCCTTGCCTCCAACAAAGCTTATGATGCAGGTCTGACCGATCCATCAAAACTGGCCGGCAAAAGCTTCGGTATTACAACTGCCGGTTCGTCTTTCCATTTCATGGCGCATAAAATTGCTCAAGCCAACAATATCAAGCTTGCCGATATGCAGCTTCGCCCATTACAAAAGCTCGGTGCAATTGTCGGTGCCCTGACCACCGGGCAGATTGATGCCTGGGCGATCCAGCCGAATGTCGCAAAAAAGATGATCCGTGAAGGAGCTGCCAAGCAAATCGGTCTTGTATCCGATTATGCACCCGATTATCAGGTCACAACTGCGTTTACTTCGACCAAAAATGCCGCCGATGAGCGCGAAATGACTGAAGCTTTCGTCAAGGCTTACTCACGCGCCATTGCTGATTATAACGCAGCTTTCATTGATAATAAGGCCGATGATCAGGAGCGTGATGATCTGGCCAAGATTGTTCACAAATATGTTGAGAGCGACAGCCCGTTTGAAACAGCCAAACAAAATCTGGTTGACGGCGCGATGAAGATCAATGAAGGTCTGGCGATTTCAATGGGCAGTTGCGTTGAACAACTTGAATGGTTCAAGGCGGAAGGCATGGTTAAAGATGCCATCACCAATGAACAATTGTTTGACACATCTTACGTCAAAACAATTTGACTTTTGCTGAATACAGCGGGGGCGCCAACGCCTCCGCTAGAGCATGTCTCCCAAAAGTGGGCACCGGTTTTGGGATAAAGACATGCGTAAAAACAAAACGCTAGAGCGAGCACAGTGGATACGATTAAGTGCGACACGCTCTAAGGAGAACTCATGGATCTGAGACTTAAACATATCAGCCATTCTTATGGATCCGTTGAGGTACTGAAAGACATTTCGCTTGATATTCCTCAGGGTCAGATCGTCTGTCTTATCGGACCTTCGGGCTGTGGAAAATCAACATTACTACGTTTTTTAGGCGGGCTTGAGAAACCGCAATCGGGTGAAGTTTTGCAAATCGGCAATCCACCGCAAGATTGTCTCAATCCGCTCACCTATGTGTTTCAGCATTTTGCTCTGCTGCCGTGGCGTACTGTCGAGGGCAATATCAAGCTGGTGCTTGAGGATCATGGCTTAAGTAAAGGTGACATGGATGACATTGTCTCTGATGTTCTGGAGCGCACACGCCTTTCTGATTTCAGGCAGGCGCTGCCCAAACAATTATCGGGCGGTATGCGCCAGCGCGTGGCCATCAGCCGTGCTTTAGCCGTGCGTCCGGCTGTGATGCTGATGGACGAGCCGCTTTCTGCGCTCGACAGCCAGACGCGTGAACTTTTGATGGATGATCTGATTTCTCTGTGGACACGCCAGCCTTTTACGTCTGTTTATGTCACCCACAATCTGAATGAGGCTGTAAGATTAGGACATCGAGTGGTGGTTTTATCACGCCGTCCAGGTCAGATTCGTGAAATTGTTGATATTGATACACCACTCTGCGAACGCCATTTGGGCGACCCGGTTTTGGAACAAAAACAAAAACAATTGTGGGAATTGATGCGTGAAGAAGCAGCCGCCGCAGACAAGGAATTGGTAAATGTCTGACGTTACAACTTTGAAAACGGCGCAAGCGACATCAGAAGATAAAGAATTCAGCCAACATACTGCGCCGGTACGCCCCGTTCTGTTTCGTGGCGGAGGGTTTGCCCCGGTTCCTGTCAAAGGTGTAGGCATTAGTGTTTTTGTCGTGCTGATCATTCTTGCAGAGATCGGCACACGCACAGGCTTTATATCCAGCCTCACATTGCCGCGCCCCACTGCGGTTTTTGATACATTTGTGCAATTGTGGCAAACAGGCATGCTCTGGAAGCACTTGCTGCCCTCCTTGCAGCGCCTTGTCGTCGGTGCTTCGCTTGGCATTGTTGTTGGTGTATCTCTCGGCGTTTTGATCGGTCTTTTCAGTTATGTCCGTGCCGGTCTTGTACCACTGATTGCCGCCTTGTTTCCGATTCCGAAAATCGCACTTTTGCCGCTTTTTGTGATCTGGTTCGGCATTGATGAAATGTCGAAATATGCGCTCATTGCTTTTGGTACATTTACCCCGACCGTCGTCGCCACCTATGGCGCGGTCGACAATGTCGATCGTTCGCTCATCCGGATGGGACAAAGTTTCGGACTGAGCTGGTGGTCAATTGTTCGTAAAATCGTGATGCCGGGTGCATTTCCTGCTATTCTTTCCGGCCTGCGCGTATCAATTTCTATAGCGATTATTCTGCTCGTTGCCGCGGAAATGCTTGGCGCACAATATGGCGTTGGCTCGTATATTCTGGAAGCCGGCTCGCTTTATGATCTTGAAAAACTTTTTGCTGGCGTCACTATTTTGTCGGTGATGGGACTGATCGTGAATTTCATTATCAGCCAGATCGAAAAGCATTTTCTGAGCTGGCGCGGATAACCCGCGCACGTCAAATTGCAGATAAAAAATGCCGCGAGAGTTGATTAAAAAAACAACCGTCGCGGCATAATTATTGAAAGCTTTAGCTAAGGCTTTTAGCTGTCAATTCTGCAATCTCTGCCTCATTGAGGTAACGGATTTTTTGTCCATGCAGAATGAAAGCCAGACGAGCAGTTTCTTCCAGTTCTTCCGCATTATTCACCGCATCTTCAATATCTTTACCCAAGACAACAACGCCGTGAGACGCCAGTAAAAAAGCATTGACCGGATGTTTATTGGCGGCAATAACCAGATCACGGCCAATTTCTGCAGAACCCGGGCGATAATAAGGAATAACCGGCAGATATCCCACCCGCATGACATAATATGGTGTGAATGCCCGTAAAGCATTCTCCTGCGGCAGATCTTCAAGGCATGATAAGGCTGTCAGATATGTGGAATGCAGATGTACAATGGCACCCGCTTCGGGGCGGCAATCAAAAAGCTCTTTATGGAACATGAACTCTTTGGATGGCTTGGGGCCTGACAAAACCTCACCACCACCACTCACATGAGATAGTTTCTCAGATGTCAAACGTCCAAGACTGCCACCCGTCGGCGTCACCAGAAAGCCGCCATCAATACGCACCGAAACATTGCCGGCACCACCCACCGAATAGCCACGATCAAACATGCTGCGGCAAAGATCACAAAGCAGCTGCGCTTTTGCTTCACGGTTCATGACGGACACCTTTTCTTGTCAATTATAAAGTCAATAAGAGAATACGGCGCTTGGTGCCAAGCGTCGTATTCAAGATTTTTATTAGTGTGAGATCGCCCAGCTGGTAAAGCCCGGCCAATAGGTGACCAGCATCAGCACTGCAATCATAATGGCCCAGAATGGCAACATTGCACGGGTCAGCTTCATCACCGAAACGCCAGAAATACTACTGGCGAGATAAAGCGCTGTACCAACCGGTGGAGTGAGCAAACCGATGGTGAGGTTGATCACCATGATCAGGCCGAACTGTACCGGATCGACACCAAGTTGGTTGGCAACAGGTGCCAAAATTGGTGTCATCAGCAAAATGGCAGGACCGCTATCAAGAAACATACCGACAATCAGCAGCATAACATTGATGAGAAGGAGCAACAAAATTGCATTATCGGTGAGACCCAGAATAGCACCGGCAATCATCTGTGGCAGCTGAGCATTGGTCAACAACCAACCAAACAGCGATGTCGCAGCAATAATCGCGGCAATTACGGCTGTGCCGATTGCGGCTTCAATGCAGATCTGCGGAATCTTTGAGAAGGTGATTTCCTTATAGATGAACATACCAACAATGAAGGCATAGGCTGCAACAACTGCACCACCTTCAGTCGGCGTAAAAATACCCATCCGGATACCACCGATGATGATGACAGGCATCATCAAAGACCAGCTTGCATCTTTAAAACGTGCCCATTTTTCACCATTGCTGACACGACCTTCTTTTGGATAGCCATGTTTGCGGGCATAAAAATAAGAATAAAGTGCAAAGCCGAAACCAATCGCAAGACCTGGTGCAATGGCTGCCATGAAGAGATCGCCAATGGATGCCTGAGCTGAAACACCATAAATGATAATCGCAATACTTGGTGGCAAAATCAGTGCCAAACTACCTGATGAAGCCACCAGAGCAGCAGAAAAACCGGCATCATAATTGCGCTTTTTCATTTCCGGTATCATCACTGTGCCAAGTGCGGCCACATCAGCTACGCCGGAACCGGAAACACCACCCATGATCACACCACTGACCGATACCACATGCGCAAGACTACCGCGGATATTACCAACCAGAGATAAAGCAAAGCTAATGATACGGCGGGTAATGCCGCCATGCCCCATCAAGGCACCTGCCAGCATGAAAAGCGGGATAGCCATCAATGGAAATGAATCCACGGATGTGAAAAGGCGCTGCGCAAAAACCGCAATCGGGAAATCAAGATAGAGAATGGCAATGAGCGAAGCGATAGCAATGCCGAAAGCAACCGGCAAGCCAATCAGCAGGAAAAACGCAAAGCCGCCAAAAAGAATAAATGAGATCATTTCGCGTTTCCTTCGCTCAAAGTGGCGCGCTTCCATGCTTCACGCAGAGCGAAATAGCATAAGGTCAGGCCGCTGAACGGGATTACAGAATAGACAAGATACATCGGCAATCCGAGAGCCGCACTTTTCTGGTTCATACCAAATTTCATCAGTGCCAAACCACCGAGCAGCAACGCGCCGCCAACCACAGCAACTAACAGCGCGTTGAAAACGACCAGCTTATTGGAAAATTTGACCGGCAGCAATGAAACCAGAAAATCGAGCGCAATGTGCGCCCGCGATTGAAAGGCTGCCGCCATACCAAGAAAAGTAATCCAGACAAAAATATAGCGCCCTACTTCTTCAGACCAGCTTAAAGAATTGGCGAGTGCATAGCGGGCTAAGACCTGAGTGAATGTTACGCCCATCATTGCGAAAATCAGAGCCGCGATGATCCAAAGCAGGAAAGTATGTATCAGCTTATCGAATTTATCCAAGCTGGTTCTCCTCTGCACGTAAGCTTAAACTGCTGCCGCAAGTTAAGCGGCAGCAGCAGCTTGATAAAATTAACGTGCAAGTGCTGTAATAATACGGTTATAGAGATCAGTATTGACGGTTTTAGCGAAAGCTTCATGTGCAGTCACAGCAACAGCAGCAATCGAATCAACATCTGGGTTTGTGACCTGCAGGCCAGCAGCGACCATCTTTTTCAACATTTCTTCGGTCTGCGAGCGAACAGCTTCGTTTTCTGCAGCGGTTGCAGCAGCTGCTGCTTCGGAAACAATTTTCTGCTGTTCGGGTGACAGCTGGTTCCAGCGCAGTTCACTCATCGCAAGTGTGACATATTCAAACTTGTGATTGGTCATCGCCAGATATTTCTGCACTTCGCCGATACGACCACCATAGATGAACGGAATCGGGTTTTCTTGTGCTTCAATCACATGCTGTTCAAGGCCGGTGTAAACCTCACTCCATGCCATTGGTGTCGGATTGGCACCGATAGCGCGCCATGTGCTGACCATAGCCGGAATTTCAGGAACACGGATTTTGATGCCTTTGAGGTCATCAACACCATTGATAGGTTTGTTCGAAGTCACTTGACGTGAGCCGCGTTCCCACCAATCAAGAATACGTACATTCGCATTCTTCAAAACATTATCGGCAATTTCTTCACCGAGTTCGCTCTGAATGACTTTATCAAACTCATCTTGCGACTTAAACAAGTAAGGCAGTTCCAGCAGCTGGATGGACGGTTCGAAATTGCCCAGCACGCCGGCAATCAGACCAAAATCCACAGTCCCCATCTGCATGCCTTCAACCAAATCTCGGTCACCACCAAGAGTTGAGTTTGGATAGATGGCAAGGCTGATAGTACCGTTTGAACGCGCTTCCAGCTCTTCCTTAAACTTCTGCGCACCAAAGTGCCACAGATCCTGTTCCGACTGTATATGACCGAGTTTGAGCGTCAGAACGTCTTGTGCCTGAGTTGGCAAAGTGACCGTAAAAAGGCCAAATGCCGAAACAGCAACGCAAGATGCCAATTTGACGAACTTGCTGAATTTATTCATGTTATTTCCTCCAAACAAATATGTTTTGCAGCCTGTGGCGCAATTGACTGCAAAGCGGATTATTCGCCGCCCAAAATGCGATCTGCTTCGGCAAAAAATTCAGGGCCGCCGAAATTTCCGGATTTGAGAGCCAAAGCAAGTGCCGTTTTTCCATCCGGCAGAGTTGCGCGCAGAGCCGGAGCACCGGCCGCAATTTCAGGGCCTATTTCCAAAGCCGTGAGGTTCAGTGCCTCGACCACAGCACCCGAAGTTTCGCCGCCTGCAACAACCAGACGACCAACACCAGCAGCCACCAATGCATGTGCGATATCGGCAAAGAGACGCTCAATTGCATTGGCAACCACTTCGCGGCCAAAATTTTCCTGAGCCGCTTTCACAATTGCCGGATCAGCCGATGAATAAACAAGCGGTCTTTGTGCCTGTTGCATCGCCCATTGGGCAATTTCCTGCGCATCCAATTTACCGGAAACCGCATCTTCTGCAGTAATTTCAAACATCGGCAGGCCACCTTCACGGTGGACTGTTACCTGCCCGCGTGTTGCCATTGAGCAAGAACCCGAAAGCACAACACACTGGCCTGCAACGCCCTGCCAATCCGAATTATTGCCTGACAACAGCCCATCTTTGCGGAAGTTTTCAGGTAATCCCATAGCAATGCCGGAACCGCCGGTGACAAGCGGCAAACCATTTAACGCAGCACCAATTTCCATCAGATCATTGTCGGAAACTGCATCAACCACAATCAGCTGTGCGCCTTCTGCATCGGCTTTATCCAGTGCCGCGCGAATGGCATCAGCACCTTGGCTCACCGCATGAAAGCCCACATGACCAACCGGCATATCTGTTTGCAAAGAAAGCCAGCGGCGAATATCGGCATCCGTCATCGGGTTTAGCGGATGATGTTCCATGCCGCTTTCATTGAGTAGGCGGTCATTAACGAACAAATGCCCTTGATAAAGGGTGCGCCCTGCCCCCGGAAACACCGGACAAACAACCACTTTGCGTGCGTTCAGCTCTTTAGCCAAAGCAGCTGCAACAGGGCCGATATTGCCTTCAGCCGTGCTGTCGAAAGTAGAGCAATATTTAAACAAAAACTGTTTGCAACCTTGTGCCTGCAACCATTTCAATGCTTTCAATGATTGGGCAATGGCTTCATCGGCCGAAATGCTGCGCGATTTGAGTGCAACTACACCGGCTTCGACCGACTGGTCGGCATCTGTTGACGGCACACCGGAATATTGGGTGACACGCATTCCTTGTTTGGAAAGCGTATTTGCAAGGTCACTGGAACCAGTAAAATCATCGCCAATACAACCAAGAAGCATGGGGGAAACCTTATTTATTTTAATGGATATGAAGGCAGATCAGGCGGGATTATCGACCTGTTCGCGCACCTGCCAATATGTTTCAACGACAGTATCCAGATGCGCACGCATTGCCGCTTCGGCACGATCGGCATCACGATCACGGATTGCCTCGAAAATATTGCGATGGGCTGCCATTGCTTTTGTCAGAGCGTCCGGATGGCTGAGCGACATGCGGCGCTGATCTTCCAATAGTTCCAGCACCACATCATAAAGCGCATCCAGCAAAGAATTTTGCACAATACTGACAATGTACTGATGAAAGGCATCATCCGTTTTGGAAAACAGGTCATTATCACCGGCACTTTCAGCATTGGCGATCAGAAGTTTTTCCAATGCTGCAATATCTGCATCACTGGCAAGACGCGAGGCTTCACGCACCATCGCCACTTCCACGAAAATACGTGTTTTCTGGAATTCACGAATGCCTTCATCACGTGCAATCAGTAATTTTGCAGCCCCCGACAAGAGCTGCAAAAGTTCACGCGGATCAGGCTCCGTCACTCTGGTACGGTCGCCATTGGAAACGGCAAGAATGCCGGTTTTGTTCAGCCATAAAAGTGCTTCGCGCACGGCCGGACGTCCCACGCCATAATAAACCATCAAGTCACGTTCCGAGGGAAGTTTGTCCCCGATGGAGAGTTCACCTGACAAAATACGTGCCTCAATATCTTTGGCGATTTTATCAGACAGTCTTTCGCGACTTAAATGGGCTGGCGTGGAAAATCCGTTCATGCTCCAAGATCTTTCGTAATTGCGCGCTTCGCAGTCACGATTGCCGACAAGAAGCTGTCACGCCATTTACGACGTGCAGGCAAGTCATCTGCTGGAACCGCGTTGCGCATTTTATCCTCAATTGCCTTCACAAGTGCAGGAGTCCATTCACGCGGATCAGCCTGTTCTTTGGCAAGACCGTAATACATCGGCCCCAGATTAGCGCAATACTCGGAAACACCATTCGCGGCATTGAGATCAATGGTTGCGAAAGGTCCCATGAAGCACCAACGCAAGCCCAATCCATCAGAAACCGCAGCATCCACTTCCGCAGGAGTGCAAATACCGTCTTCAACCAAACGGAATGCTTCCCCAAGCAAGGCACTCTGCAAACGGTTGACCACAAAACCGTTGATTTCACGGGTCAATGTAATCGGGCTTTGGCCTAAATCCGCCATCAGCTGACGGGTGAAACTCAAAGCGGCAACATCCGTCCACGGAGCCGGGATCAGTTCAACCAAGGGAATGAGGTGGGGAGGATTGATCGGATGCGATACAAGGCAGCGCTCGGCGTTTTTCAAACCTTCGGTGAATACTGATGCCGGAAAGCCGGATGTCGAGCTGCCAACAATGGTATTGGGCGCCAAAAACGCATCCATTTCCTTGTAGAGAGCCTGCTTGATCGGCAGGCGTTCGGGCGCACTTTCCTGCACATAATCAACACCCGATAATGCATCTTCAAGGCTGGTTGCAACACGGCACTGTGCAGCATAGCTCGGGTTAGCAGCAACAACAAAAGCAACAGCGGCTTCAGCTGCTTGCGGGTTCTGGTCAAAGATCGCCAGCTCATGACCGGCGCGTGCAAAAACAAGTGACCAGGATGATCCGACGACACCGCAACCAACAATAGCAATCTTCATTCTATATTCGTCCTTAATGCTTTTACAAATAACAGAGCCACAACGCGCTGCCGACCATTGCTGGCCATAACTGATCGTTTCAAGGATTGATCGAAAAGTTAGATGTTCAAAAGCCCGATGCAGTGCCGATTTTAGCGACGTGCAATCACAAACAAACCTGTAGCGAGCTTTTCAGAAATCCTCCCCGAACTACTCCTCGTAGTGGTATGACAGGTTAATGTTTAGTATGTCATACTGTCAAGCAGGGATATGAATAATCGTGCCATCTTGCAGCCACAGAAATTACTTTAAGAGCCAGCACATCAATATTTTCAAAACGTTAAGCTGGGATAATTTTACTGCAAAGTAGCATTTAAGCTGTTCATAAGCAGCGTGAAAGCAATGCAAAGAATTGAAAAAATAAACCAAAACACATCATCAGTGGTGCGCATAAACACAATCGTGCAATATTCCCAAACAAGATTCCGGCACCATGTGCTATTAAAATGGTGCCGGAAAATTGGGTTGTGCCTTGAGGAAAAGATTCTGTTTAGTTTATGTCCGGTCTATTCTGGCGTGAGCTGACCAAGCAAAACGCCCATCGGATTTTTCTTGGTATGAATATTGAAATACCACAATCCTCTAACCAAACCGTCTTCTTACTCTTTGGTAAGTGTTTGCTGCCCCACAATAGGACTTAGTAACTGATCGGGCGGAATATTGATAATAATGTCGGCATTTTGCGCAGGTGACGCAGGGCCGTGAAAATGTGCGGCAACAGGCGTTTGATCCGTACCGGTCAAGCCCGAATAGGATATTTTCCACTGTAAAACCTTTGTCTTTCTATCATATTCAGCGGTCAATTCTCCCGTTTCTTTATTATTGGGAACAGGTAGAATTTCGTTATGCGGCGACAATGCACTATTAAAATTATAGCTTATTTTTTGATCATTCTCGCAAACAGTGATGATATTACCGTCAGGGTTAACCTGTTTTGTTACGCGTCCGGCATAAGCGAAAAACGATTATTTCCGGTAATGCAATATAGGTTGCGGTTTCACCTTTAACCTTTGATTGAACGGCGAGCGAAAAGCTCGAATATGAATTGTCAAAATAATTTTCATTACTTTTTTTGATGCTGGAATCATGGCCGTAGTCATGCAACTCCGTCTTATGTTCGGCATATATGCGTCTCTCTTTAATTGCCGCCTGTCATCTAAGAAACTAGGTTTGGTACTTTTCTCAGGCGGGTTTTGCCCTGACCAAAATTTGAATAGCGCGGCTCAATTCTTCTTCATTCATGCTGGCAAACCCTAAACGAAACGCTTCAATGGGCTGCGTTTCATCCAGTGAATAATGAATGCCCGGCAACAATGCGAGTCCCAAACGTGTGGCATTTTCCGACCATTCCTGAGCGTTCAAGCCATGTTTCAGGCGCAACCAAATCGCCAGACCACCGGACGGCAGTGTAAATTCCACATCATCACCAAGGCGCTCGGTCAAAATTTCCGCCAGAAAATCACGTCTCGCGTGATAAATCCGCCGCGCTTTACGTGCATGGCGTTTCATAGTGCCGTCAGCAATCAGACTGCTCAATGCTAATTCCAGCGGTACATCACCCTGACGGTCAATAGCCTCGCGCTGCAATGCCATTTTTTTCAAAATATCTTGCGGTGCGATGGCATAACCCACACGAATACCGGGTGCCAAAAGCTTGGATAATGAACCTAAATAGATGATCGGCAGATCTTTATCAGCACGTGCACGCAGCGGCAAAACAGGGCGTCCATCATAGCGATATTCACTATCATAATCATCCTCGATAATGGTCAGCCCATAACGGCGCGCAATGTCGATCAGACGCAAGCGCCGTGCAGCGCCCAATGTGACGGTGGTCGGATATTGATGATGCGGGGTGATATAAACCGCACGCAAAGTTTTATCGCGTTTGGCGATTGCCTCAAGCACATCCACATCAATACCGGCATCATCCACCGGAATGCTGATAAGATTGGCGCCAGCAGCTCGAAAAGCTGCCCATGCCAGCGGATAACCCGGATTTTCCACGGCAATGCTGATACCGCTTTCGGCAATAGCGCGTGCGGCCAAAAACAGTGCCATCTGGCTACCGCGTGAAATCAAAATATCTGGTTCAGATGCAATCAGCCCGCGTTCTGCATTCAGATAAGTTGAAAGATTAGAGCGCAAATATTCGTTTCCATTGGCGCTGTCATTGGACTGATTATCCAAAAAACTATTGCTGGTTAAAGCACGGCGGAATGCCTGACCAAATGGCACAATCGGCAACAGCCGCGCATCCGGCGCACCATCGGAAATATTCCATAAATATTGGCGGGATTTGCGTTTAAAAGACCTGGCATTCACATCATCAGATTGCGTATTGTGTGTTTTCAATAGATCCGGCAGATCATCCGCCACAAATGTTCCGCGTGAGGCAACGGCATTGAGCCAGCCTTGCATGGTCAGCTCATGATAGGCCGCATCCACCGTGTTGCGGTTTAATTTGAGGTTTTTGGCAAGCGAGCGTGTACCCGGCAAAGCGTCACCTGGTTTTAAGCGGCCGCGCTCAATTTCAGCAATGATTGTGCGTGCCAGCGCCAGAAAAATCGGCTCGCCATCTTTGACCCTGACTTCAATTGCTAATGTTGTACCTTTTCCCATATCACCGATCAGTTCTTAAAAATGCAGTCGACGGACATGCTGTTGGTTCGAATTGAATGAATGGTTTGTCTGTTAGGCATCACCTTGTAATCGTCGGCTCCAGTCTTCGACTTTACCGGAGCCCAAGCGCTTGCTGGCATATAGCCGCCAGCTATCGGCCAGCGGTTCTAATGCTGCCATCTCGCTTAAAAGATTATGATTGAGCGTATCGACATAAAGAACATGCCATGTTTTGCGAATGGTCCATTCTGGCGCCAGCCGGTCAGCCAGTTTCAACGCATCACCGGCCTGTACACAGCCTTGCTGGAGCACACGATAATACCAGCCGGTACGGCCGGTTTTTTGCAAACGCAAAGCCATATCTTTGGTGTCGAAACGGATATTCAATTTCCAGCAAGGTTGGCGTCCCTGACTTACTTGAATGACCGCCTCACCAAGTTCAAAAATATCGCCGATAGCAATAGTATCTTCGCTGATGCCGCGGGTGGTCAGGTTTTCACCAAAGGCGCCGGGCTGCTTTAAAATATCATGATCGCCGATCTCATTGCGCCAGATCTGATAATGATCAAAATCATAATGATGCACCGCTTTTTCAGGCCCGCCATGATGTTTGCGGTCGCCCTGCTCATCATTGATAAAACCTTCAAGACCCAACCAGCATTTTTCACGCACCGGCAATTTGCCAATCGCACTTGGCAGATTGCGCGGGCCGTAGGGAACAACAGATCCAACTAAAAGCTGATCAATTATAATCATTCGAAAAGCCTCTGAAGCTTAATAAAAAAATTATATTCTGTAAGTTGCCATAATGTATAACCGGATGAGGCAGATGATCCAGATTATTTATATCAACTAGGCCGGTTGATTCAAAACTCTATTATTTATTACAAGCCGGATTTTTTCCAATTTCCAGACAACTAACGTTTTTATGCTCTCAACGATTGAAAATTTATCACTTCCTAATTGACACTCACAAAAATAGCTTTATTAATTAGCTAAATTACATAGCTGAATGGGAGGAAACCATGGATCAGCGCCAATTACGTAATGCACTGGCAGAATATGCCACCGGCGTTACAATTGTGACCGCATTGGCGAAAAGTGGTGAGCGGATAGGCATGACGATGACATCGTTTAATTCGGTGTCTCTCGATCCCGCACTTATTCTTTTCAGCATCGGTGTCAACGCTTATAGCTTGAGCGCTTTTGAAGAAGCCGAGGCCTATACGGTCAATATTCTGGCCAGCGGTCAGGAAAAGCTTTCCAACCAGTTTTCCCGTGCAGCCAGTGATAAATGGGCTGGCGTTCATTACACCGAAGGCCATAAAGGTGTACCGCGCATCACCAATGCAATTGCGCATTTTGAATGCGAGCCTTTCGCCTGTCATGAGGGCGGCGATCACAAAATTTTCTTAGGCCGCGTCGTCAACTTCAGTACATCAGCCATTGAAGCAGAACCTTTGCTGTTCTTCCGCGGCCGCTATCACAGCGTTACTGGCCCGCGCATTGACGTGCCTGAATGGCCGCTTCCGTCTCATTACTAATTTTTTGAAACTACAGGGAGGAGACTATGTCTCAAAAAGGTACAAAGACTGGTCAGCAGCATTTGGAAAGCCTGCGTGATGGCCGCGAGATTTTCATCAACGGCGAACGCGTTGACGATGTCACCACGCATCCGGCATTTAAAAATGTAGCACAATCGGTCAAACAGATTTTTGACTTTGCCAAGGCGCCGGAAAACGAAGACCTGATGACCTATGTCACACCTGAAGGTCATCGGGCCAATCGTATTTGGGAATTGCCGAAAAGCTATGAAGAGCTGAAAAAGCGCCGTGCCGGTCTTGAAGGCTGGACAGAAATTCATGGCGGTTTCTTAGGTCGCGCGCCTGATCACGTCGCATCCTGCATTGCCGGTATGTATATGGGGTTGCCGGTTTTTGAAGAATATAACGCGAAATTTGCGCAAAACCTTGCCAATTACTACCAATATGCCCGCGATAATGACCTTTATCTGACCTATGTCATCATCAATCCGCAGGCCGACCGCTCGAAAAACGCAGCCGAACAGGCTGATCCGTTTTTGACGGCCGGTGTGGTAGCGCGTGATGACGAAGGACTTACCATTCGCGGTGCCAAAATGCTGGCAACCGGCGGCGTTGTTGCCAACGAAGTTTTCGTCACCTGCATCCAGCCGATGAAGGCCGGTGAAGAAGCTTATGCGGTTTCTTTTGCTATTCCGATGAATGCAAAAGGCCTCAAAATCATGTCGCGCAAGTCCTATGAGCAGGCAGCACCTTCTGTTTTTGACAATCCTTTGGCCAGCCGTTTTGATGAAAACGATGCAGTGCTTTATTTTGACGATGTGAAAGTGCCTTGGGAGCGTGTCTTTATCGATGGCGATGTCGCTATGTGTGCCAAGCAGTTCCATGCCACACCTGCACATGTCTACCAGAACTATCAGGCGATGATCCGTTTGGCGGTAAAACTGCGTTTTCTGATTGGTATTGCTAAGAAAACCACCGACATTAACGGTATTTCCCAGTTCCCTCAGGTGCGTGAAATGCTTGGTCAGCTGGCAGCAGAAGTCACCATGGTGGATTCAATGGTTGCGGGTATGGAAGCCAAAGGTCATTTTGCCGGTGAATATTTTGTGCCAGATGCTGCAACCCTTTACAGCGCACAGGTTCTTACCCAGCAGCTTTACCCGAAAATCCTCAATACTTTACGTGAACTGGCTGGCGGCGGCATGATCATGTTGCCGTCTTCGGTTGAAGATTTCGGCAATCCGGAACTGGCAGAGCTGATTGACAAAACCCAACAGTCACCGGCAGCATCCTCCAGAGAGCGCGTTAAATTTTATAAGCTCGCCTGGGATGCGGTTGGCTCTGAATTCGGTTCCCGCCATCACCAGTATGAAATGTTCTATGCGGGTGCGACTTTCGTCACCAAAAACCACTCGTTCAGAACCTATGACTGGTCATCAGCCGAGCGCGTCGTTGACGGCATTATGAATTCTTACACGCTGGAAGACAGTCTTGCAGCGGTAAGCAAAGCCTGATGAGGCCAGACTTGCTGCAAATGCAGAAGTCTTTCTAAAATCACCGGCGTTTAAGCGCCGGTGCCCCTTTCAAACAAGGAGACAAAAATGGCTGTTAACAAGCTTCATGACGAGTTCCACACACTTGATATGTCGAGCGGCTGGGAAGTTCCGGCAGGTTATCCTGAAGGTATCAAACAGAAAATCATTTCCGGTGCGCTGGATGAGGTTAACAATCGCGGCTCGCGCACCCGTTTACTGCGTTTTGATGCCGGTGTTTATACCACTGCACCTTTCGAGCATGAATATTGGGAAGAGGTTTACCTCTTGTCAGGCGATCTGACAGTGGGCAATGATGCTAATGGCGAAGGTGGCGTGAGCTATCCGCCAAACACCTATGCTTGCCGTCCGCCGCATGCGCCACATGGCCCTTTCAAATCTGAAAACGGCTGCATGCTGCTCGAAATTCATTATTTCGATCCGGTATAAAAAACAAAGTGCTTCCGGCATTGTGTCGGAAGCACTGCAATAAACATATGTTCACTGCGGGGAGAGTTATTAAAAATGCGCGCAACTTTATCACAATTAGCCTCTGATCTGGAAAATGGTGTCACTACATCTGTCCAATTGACTGAAGCCTGTCTTGCCCGCATTTCAGACCCACAGGGTGAAGGTGCACGCGCCTTCATCAAAGTTGACGCGAAAAAAGCGCGCGCTGCTGCTGCTACGGCCGATCAATTACGCGCGGCCGGTTTGCATGCTTCCCCTTTTGCAGGAATACCTTTGGCGGTTAAAGACCTCTTTGATCTCAAAGGGGAGCCAACACCGGCGGGTTCCAAAGTGCTGGCCGATGCTGCGCCTGCACAAAAAGATGCAGCTGCAATTGCACGGCTGAAAGCTGCCGGTTTTATTATTATCGGTCGGAATAATATGACCGAATTTGCTTTTTCCGGCGTTGGCATCAACCCGCATTATGGCACACCGGCCAATCCGTATGAGCGCCATAAAAAGCGCATTCCGGGCGGTTCGTCTTCCGGTGCTGCTGTTGCTGTTGTTGATGAAATGGCAGCCGCTGCTATCGGTTCGGATACCGGCGGTTCTTGCCGTATTCCGGCGGCACTTTGTGGCCTGACAGGCTATAAGCCAACCGCTTCAAGCGTTCCCTCACAAGGCGCTTTGCCGCTTTCCACTACGCTGGATTCCATTGGTCCCTTGGCCAATAGTGTTGAATGTTGCGCTATTTTGCACAAGCTGATGAGCGGCAGCGAAAATGAGGCGCTGATTGACCTTGATGTGAAAGGCTTGCGCATTGGCGTGCCGCAAAGTGTCGTCTTTGACGGCATCGAGCCATATGTTGCTACTGTTTTTGAAAAAGCTTTAGAAAAGCTGGGCCTTGCTGGCGCGCATATCATCCCGATTGAGCTGAAGGCTTTCCATATTTTGGCTGAGATTAATGGCAAAGGCGGTTTTCCGGCACCTGAAGCCTATACATGGCACAAAGACTTATTGGCGGAACATGGCGATCTCTACGATCAACGCGTTCGTGCACGCCTGATGCGCGCACATGAACAAACTGCTTCGGATTATATTGAAATTCTCCAGATGCGTCGCGATTACATTGACCAAGTGATACACGAGATCACACCATTCGACGTGATTGCGATGCCGACCGTGCCAATGATCGCACCGGAAATTTCGGCACTTGATGATGGTGATGCTTTCACCAAAGCCAATTTGGCACTTTTACGCAATCCTACATTGATCAATATGCTGGATGGCTGCTCCATTTCGCTGCCGGTGCATGAGGCGGATAATGCACCAGTCGGCCTGATGCTTTCAGCCGGAAACGGTCAGGATAACTGGTTGTTGTCCGTTGCCCGTGCCGTTGAAGCACAATTGCGCCAGCTCCAATAAAACAAAGATGGAGGGGTTAAAACTGGCGGGTGATATTTTCCCTAAATGCTTCGATATGGTCGCGGATCGCCTGTTCGGCCGCATCCTCATCATGGGCTTTAATCCCTTCAATCACTGCTGCATGTTGTTCACAAACGCGCACATGATGCTCGTTTGAACGCAGCGAAATAAACCACAAACGCGTGGACCGGTCGTGCAGATTGCCCATAATATCGGGTAAAATCGTATTGCGGGATGTCGCGGATAACAGTCCGTGAAACTCACGATCCAAATTCATCATCGCTTCAATATTGCGCGATTTGGCCGCCTTCCACATATCATTCAGATTGGTTTCAAGCTTTTTAATGTCAGGCGCATCGGCAAGTTTTGCCACCTGACGCACGCAATAGGCTTCATTAATCAAACGCACATCGATGATATCGAAAATCTCGTGCAAGCTGATAGGTGTCACCATGATGCCTTTGCGCGGAATGACATCAATCAGCCCTTCGCTGGCAAGACGGTCAATCGCCTGATGCACTGGCGTGCGGCCAATATTGAGCTCATCGCTTAAAAGCCCTTCGCTCAACACCTCGCCTGGCTTCAGATTACAAGTAATAATACGGTGCTTAATCGCTTGATAGGCGACTTCCCGAAGTGAAACTACGGGGTCTTTGCGTCTGCGCTTGGGTGCAGATGCAGTTTTTGTGGTTTTATCTGATATATCCGTAGTCATGTCTTGATCTCTGCTATTTTGCCCGAACGCAAAGCTTTGGCTTAAAGGTGACAAGCAATATTCTTTGCTTGTCACTGTCGGTTGAACAGCTGATTCTGGCCAGCTTTTATTATCCCAGCACAGGAAGTGTTAACACATCATAGCTGAAGCTGATTTTACGTTTTAAAACAGGATCTTCCAACTCCCCTTCAAAACGTGTGGCAGCACGGATGCCGCCGATTGCAGGCATGGTACCGCCAAGCATGGCAGTGCCATCAGCAAGTTTACCGGCATCGCTATAACCCGCGATCAGATCAAGCGGTGCCAAAAGCCCGGAAATCGAGCCTTCCTGATAAAGAACGCGCTCACCATCAATGGTGGCAAAGCTGCGCAAAATCATCTCGTCCCAATGGTCTTTGACTTCGTCAAAAGGCCAGACGGTAGAAGCCACCGGCTTGTCGCACATTTGCTTTGAAACGGTCACACCATAGGTTTCCACCTCGCGTTCGGTATGGTCGGATGCAAGCCCCACATAGAGTTTACCATGATGGGCAAAGATCACAGATTCGACCTCACCACTGCCCGCAGTACCGGTATCTTCAATTATCGGAGCCGTTGTTAAGCGCGCGGCAGCCACACGATAATAGGTGGGCGTGGAAGCAGGACGAGCAACACCGAGCTCTTCCAGCTCTTTGATATGCTCTTCCATAGCTTGCTTGTTGCGGCCTGCCCAGCCCGCAATGATTAAATTTTTAACTTCAATTTCAATGTCTTGGCGTCCATCTTGGCTGACAACAGCCATTTGAAGCATTGTCATTTGTTCTCGACTCCCCCCTGCTTGTGCTGATCGAATTTTCCGGTCGCAGGAAATGGTATGAATGAATAAAACTAACGTCAGTGATATTTCACTGTAGTTTTATCTTGCATATCACAGACATTTAAGCAATCATGAAAACCACATACCGGCATGCTCTGGGTAGGATGAGGGCGCCGGCAATGTTTGATGGGAGGATCAGCTCATGATCGGGAAAAAGCATGACCTATCGTGGTGGTTTCGATCCGGCCGCGCAATTTGCAAGTTGCCAGACGGATTATATCCGCTCTGGATAAACCACTAGGGGGTCAAATGTTTAAGATTAATCTTGTGCGATCTGCACTTACCGCGCTTGCTATGGCGTCTGTCATGGCAACAGCTGCGTATGCGCAGGAAAAGCCCGCATCCGTTGGTGTCGGTGTTTTCAGTTTCACATCCGGCGCAACTGCAGCCTACGGCATGCCGGGCCGCAATGCTGCCGAGCTGATGATCGAACGCATCAATGCAAAAGGCGGTTTTGGCGGTGTTCCGCTCAAAGCCACCTATGTAGATGAAGGTCAAGGCACCGAAGGCGTGATTGCAGAATTTCGCAAACTTGCGGGCGATCAGGCCAATCAGGTGATGATCGCAGCCCTTTCCAGCGGCAATTGCATGGCTTTGGCACCTGTTACCGATCAGATGAAAATCCCGACCATCGGCTGGAATTGCGATACGCATCAGCTGTATTTAAAAGATAAACATCCGTTCTTCTTCCGTCCCAACGGCAATACCGTTCCGGAGTTTGTCGCCTATGCGGCCTATCTGATTGCAGCAAAGCCTGACGTTAAACGCATTGCCATCATCAATCCGGATTATTCCTTCGGCCATGATGCAGCGGCCATTTTCACAGCTGCCATGAAGGCATTCAAACCAGATGTTGAAGTGGTTGCAGAGCTGTTTCCAAAACTTGGCTCCGGCACTTTCCAGACCGAAATTTCCCGCCTCACTGCCGCCAAACCGGATGTGATCTTCTCCAATCTTTGGGGTGGCGATCTGGACAATTTCGTGCGCCAAGCATCACCGCGTGGTCTTTTCAAATCCAGCCAAGTGGTGCTGGCACTGGGTGAATCATCCCTCCAAAACGTCAATATTCCTGAAGGTGTCATCATCGGCGTGCTGGGTGACGGCTGGTGGAACTCACCGGATGCTGCTGCAAATGCTGAAACCGTTGAATTTGCCAAAGCCTATAAAGAAAAATTCGGCTCATGGCCTGTTTTCCCTGCCATTAAAATGGCAAACAGCTTCATCTATGTTCAAAAAGCTTATGAACGTGCGATGGAAGCCAATGGCGGCCAATGGCCAAGCCGTGAAGAAGTGGCACAAGCGATGAAAAACAGCGAAGTCACTACCCTTACCGGCACCATGCAAACCCGTGAAGACAATGACGGTGTTGTTGATCAGATAGTCGGTATCACCGCCAAATCTGCCGATAATAATGTGCCGGTCATTGCTGAATTGGTACGCTATAAAGGCAGCGATCTGATGCCGCCTGTCGGTCAAGATCCGATTGCTTGGATCAGCACTTTAGCGGCCGACTTGCCTGCCAAATTACCACAACCCGGTTCTTATAAATAATGATCACGTCTTTCATGCGGGCTTAAAAACCAGCCCGCATGAAACCGGCGCATTTTGTTTGCGCAACGTGTGGGATCTTTAAAAATGTTAGAAACACTTATACCGCTGCTTGTTGACGGTTTGGCCAACGCTGCCCTTATCTTTTTTGTGGCAGTTGGTCTGACGCTTGTTTTCAGTGTTCTGCGGGTTTTAAATGTGGCGCATGGCAGTTTTTACTCCATTGGCGCTTATACCGCTGCATCGCTAAGCCTCTGGATTATCAGCATTGGCCTGCCATCATGGCTGACCTTTGTGGCGCTGTTTCTCAGTGCTGCACTTGTGGCCGCGATCTTCGGCCCCGTCATCGAGCGCACTTTTATCCGCTGGACATATGGTAAATCCGAGGCTGTTCAGATCCTTGTCACTTTTGGCCTCTTTCTCATTCTGGAAGATTTGCAGCGTATCGTTTTCGGCGTGAATTCTTACTATGAAGATACGCCCGTGCAGCTGCTCGGCAGCATTGAAATTGGCAATGTCGTTTATCTCAATTATCAGCTTTTGCTGATTGCTTTGGCAGTGCTGCTTATTTTCGGCCTTCGCATTTTCATTGGCCACACCCGTATCGGCCGCCTGATTGCAGCCGTTGTGGCAGACCGCGAAATTGCACAGGCGCTTGGCATCAACACCAACCGTGTCTTCATTATTGCATTTAGTCTTGGTGTCTTTTTGGCAGCGCTCGGCGGTGCCCTGACCACCCCGCAAGCCGGTGTCTCACCGGGCTTAGGTGCAGATTCCATGGTGCTTGCTTTTGCCGTTGTTGCAATTGGTGGTTTGGGCAAAATTGAAGGTGCCGCAGTTGCAGCCGTCATTGTCGCATTGGCAAAAGTATTCGCCATTTATTATGCGCCGGAACTCGATGCCGTTGCTCCTTATCTCGTGATGCTCCTTGTACTTTTGGTTCGGCCTTACGGTTTGTTCGGCTCCTCTTCGACAAGAAAGATCTGATCCATGCGTATTTTGCTCGCAGGCGCCGCAGCCATAATCGCGCTTGTCATTGCCGCTTTAATGTTCCCGTGGCTTGAATTCATTTTAACCCTCGCCATCGCCAAAGGCTTGGCCGCCCTCGGCGTTGCCATTTTGCTGCGTGGCGGCTTGATCTCGCTCGGTCATGCCATGTTCTTTGCGGTTGGTGCCTATGCAACGGCATTTTTAGCCAGAGATTACGGCATTACCGACTTCTTCGGCCTACTGATTATTTCTGGCCTCGTCTCCATTCTGGCAGGACTTTTAATCGGCGCTTTCATTGTGCGTTATCGCGCTATCTTCTTCGCCATGCTTAATCTGGCAATCTCGATGGTGTTTTATTCGCTCTTGTCGAAGTTTTATGGTTTTACCGGCGGCACAGACGGTTTGCGCGTAGCAGCACCTACCGTTTTTGGCACTTTGATGGAAAAATCACAGTTTGAAAACTTCCTGTTTTACGCTTCCATCGTCATAATGATTATCGTTGGTATTGGTGTACATGCCTATCTGAAAAGTCCGCTCGGTGAAGCTCTCTCTGCCGTCCACACTAATGAAATTCGCCTTGAATATTTAGGTGTGCCGGTGCGTGGCGTGCTGCTGGTGGCCTATACGGTCTCAGCGTTTCTGGCTGGCATTGGCGGTTCGCTTGCCGCAATGACTATCGGTCATGTTCTCCCCGATATGGCTTACTGGACAAATTCAGGCCATCTGGTGCTGGTTGCCGTTCTTGGTGGTGTTGGTGGCGTTGCCGGCCCTATTGTTGGTGCGGTTTTCCTTGAAATCGTTCACACATTGGCCGCAGGCTTTACCGATGCATGGAACATGATTGTCGGGGCCACATTGCTTGGCGTGATCTTTTTCCTGCCAAAAGGATTGATCGGCCTTGTTAAATCCAAGCATAAAGGAGAAACCGCATGAGCGTTCTTCTCAAAGCTGAAAATCTGCACATCGCTTTTGGTGGTGTAAAGGCCGCCAATGGCGTTAATCTTCACATCAATGAAGGTGAATTTCTGGCGATTATCGGCGCAAATGGTTCAGGTAAAACAACATTCCTTAATCTCTGCACCGGTTATATCCGCCCAGTCGAAGGTGAAGTTTACCTTGACGGACAACCGATCACCAAATTGCCGCCACGGACTATCGCACGCAAAGGTATTGCGCGCGCATTCCAGATCCCGCAACTCTTTCTCGATCAACGGGTACTGGATAATCTGATGTTGGCAATCGCCTCGCGTGAAGGCCTTTGGCAACCGCTTAAAGCACTTGATCGCAAAGAGTATCGCGAAGAAGCCATGGAGCTTTTGAGCATGTTTAATCTCGCTGATTGCGCGACAGATATGGCTTCCACCCTGCCGGAAGGTCGCCGTAAGCTTGTCGATATTGCGATGGCGATGGCCTTGAAACCACGCCTTGTTTTGCTGGATGAACCAACAAGCGGTGTGAGTGCTATCGAACGTTTCCAATTGATGGAAACATTGATGCATGCGCTGCGCCAAGCCAAAGTGTCGGCTCTGTTTGTTGAGCATGACATGGATGTAGTGGAACGTTATGCCGACCGCGTTGTGGTGTGGGAAGCAGGTAAAGTGATGGTGGAAGGCAAGCCGGAAACCGTCTTTAAAGATGAGCGTGTAATCCAGAATGTGATCGGAGTTGCATGATGCTGACCGTTTCTTCCATCAATGTTTCTCTGGCGGGTGCGCTTATTTTACGTGATGTCAGTTTTGAACTGAAATCGGGCGCCACAACTGTTCTGATCGGGCGCAATGGTGCCGGTAAAACAACCTTATTGCGCGCAATCATGGGGCTGATCCCGACTGAAAAAGGCTCGATTGCTTTAAGCGGCACCGAGCTCTTGCCGCTCCCCTCTTTTGCACGTGCCCCGCTCGGCATCGGCTACGCGCCAGAGGATCGCAGGCTCATTCCTGAATTTTCTGTCGAAGACAATATCGTTCTGCCGGGGCTGGCAATCAAACTTTCCCAAAGCGAAATCCGTAAGAGACTTGAAAAAGTCTACGGTCTTTTGCCGGAATTGCAGGTGATGCGCGATCGTCCGGGCAATGGTGTTTCCGGTGGTCAGGGCAAGATGGTGGCGCTTGGGCGTGCACTGATGGTGGCCGAGAAAGTGTTGATGCTCGACGAACCTTTTCAAGGGCTTGCTCCGGCACTGGCACTGGAATATGCCCGCACCCTTGGCAAGTTACGCGAAAACATGCGCGATCTGACCCTGTTGATTACGGAATCAAGCCCTAATCTTCTCAAAGCGATTGCCGATGTTACCTTGCTGATCGAGCGCGGTGCAGTGACAGTCCAAGATCAGGAAACAAGAGCATAAAAAGCCAATACATACCGCACCTTCAAACGGCGCTACTTGTATTCAGCAAGCTGCGCCATTTCCTGTGCTGTTAAATCAATCAGTTAATCACGGTTTCGAAAGTTTCTCCTGTTGATTTAGCTAACCAACAAAGCTAATTTGACGCCAAACAGGAGCGTGCAAATGGCATTGACCGTCAACAGACCCGAATTATTACATGACGGCAAAGATGAAAATTTTCGCCAGACAATCCATGACGCATTGGGTTTCAGTGTTCGTTTGCTCGAAATCCGCAATGGCTTTGCCGAAAGCATCAGCCTGACCGGTCCGGCTTTTTCCATTCTGATTGCGATTGACCATCTAACCAAACAGGATGATATCGGCATTTCCCATGTCAGCGAGCATTTGCATCAATCCGGCGCTTTTGTAACATTGGAAGTGGCAAAACTGGTCAAAAAAGGGCTGATCATTAAAGTACCGAACCGGCATGATCGTCGCCGTGTCAGCCTGTCGGTCACCCAAAAAGCAACTGATCTGCTTGCAAAGCTGGCAGCCACACAGCGACCAGTTAATGATGCTATTTTTTCAAAACTGGATGCGGATCAATGCGCGAGTTTTGCCGATATCATCAAAAAACTGCTGATCGGCACTGATGAAGGTCTGGCACTGTTAAACTATTTCAACGAACGCCGACGCAACCAAGCCGCAGAATAGAAAAAAAGCTTTGCAAATTTCACATCTGCAAAGCTTATAACTATAGTGTTCCAATCCTTAGAAACGATAGGTCATACCTACGACAGGCCCTTTCAGGGTCGTATCAAAAGTATGGCCTTTATCACTATAATTAACACGCAAATATTTATAACCGACCGATGTCGAAAGATGCTTAGTGAACGTATAATTCAGTGTCGCCAAGCCCTGCCATGTTTCCTTGGAACCGACATTGAAACCTCCGCCATCACCTTGCAATTGCAATGACAAAGAAGGCGTAAAGTTAATAAAAGCTCTGAAACCGATGATCGGATCAACCCAGCTAAAGCTCTCATTATGGGATTCCGAGAAATTATTATACCGAATGGTCACATCATTCGAGATGTGCCAGATACGCAAGCCACCCAACAGATCAAGCGACCATGTTTCATCATTATAGACGCGGTAACCACCTTTTAAAGTTGCAGTAAACTGTGCTGAATCTACTTGCGCACTCAAACCTTGTACAGGCCCGATAACCGGCAATTTACTGATATTTTCTATATCAGTGGTATTGATATACATCAGATCACCGGCGAAAATAAAATCTTCATAACGGCCTCTGACATCAAGAAAGCCACCGAAATTCAAATCTTTGACAATATCTTTAAAGCTTTTTTCAACCTCAATGCTTGGCGCACGCTTGAAAGGCGAAATATTGCCTTTGATACCAGAAGCCCAGAGATAAGGTGTGACTAGTAAAGACCAGTCTGGTGCGATTTGATGATCAATATCCGCTGCTGGCTGATTATCGATAAAGATAGCATCCGCCGCAAAAGCATTTGCGCTAAAAACGGTTGTCAGCACAGCAGCTGCAAGGAATTTCTTGTGCATTTAGTCTCTCTCAAATCATCCGTTGTTTTTCTATAGTAAATTCTTGTTATTTATGGAACTGCATTTGGATGCGATTATTGTGAACAGAAATTTTTATAGATGGTACGATGACTATTAATGCAGAAAAGACAATTGGCAACCGACAAAAATAATAGTCATCCTGACAGCTTGATAAAATAAAGAAAATCATCTTAATTGATGTTTTCTTATCAACATATCCAGTTTTTATTCCAATGAAAACTGGGTCAACCCGCGCCAATGTTCCTTAAATAAGGCAATGATTGTTTTGTCTGTTAAGCCTGTTGTGAAATTCTTATGTAGAGTTTGACATCCGTCGAGCTTTAAGGATGGACTTTGTTTGAAATAATTGGAATAAAGTTTGTATATGCAAAGGCTTTGATCTGAAGCTTTTGCATGAAACTTTTGCCTGATCAAACATAATAATTGCTGAAAGCGAACATGATGGTGCATAGCCCGACATTCTATATGGTAGGTGCATTTTTCCCCACCTGGATGATATGTTTGGCCGGAGCGATCGCAATTGTGCTTATTATACGAATGATCTTTATCCGCACCGGACTTGAAGAGTTGCTCACATTTCGTCTGATAACTTACACCGCCATGGTTGTGGCGATTGCATTTGCTCTCGCATTTCTGATTTACGGTCATTGAAAATGGAAACAAACAGTTACGTTAAAAAACCAATCAACGCTGTCGGCCTGATCATATTTCTTCTGGCTGTGGCGGCAGCGGTTTTGATGACCTGGTTTTATTTGCGCAAATCGCAAGAAAATCCTTATTCGGATGATGCTGTCATCAGTGCTAATCTTGTCAATATCGCGTCCACGATGCCCGGACGCATTATCGAAATCAATGTAACTGAAAATCAGCGCGTCAAAAAAGGCGATTTATTATTTACTCTTGATCCCAAACCATTAACTTTACTTCTTGAGCAAACGGCCGCAGATCTGCAAATAGCAGAAGCGACATTGGATACGCAGCGCCGCGCCTTGAAGGCGGAAACCCAAAATGCACTGATTGCCGACAACCAAGTGGTGCGTGCCCGCACCAATCTGGAACTGGCCGAGAAAAGCCTTAAACGTCTGGAAGCGCTCAGCCCCAAAGGTTATGTGACCAAACAACAAGTTGATGACGCCACAACGCTGCGTAATGATGCCCGCATCAGCCTGACCCAAGCCGTACAGCAGGCAGATGCCGCCAATGCGCTTGTAGGGAATATGGATAGTACCGAGGCTTTGGTGCGCGCCCGTCAGGCAGCTTTTGCCCTTGCCCAGCACAATTTGGATAACAGCAAAACCTATGCCCCGCATGACGGTCTAGTGGTCGGCCTGATCAATGCAAGTGGTCAAATCGTCATTTCCGGTCAATCGCTTTTCACACTGATCGACACAACGCAATGGTATGCCTCTGCTTCGTTCCCTGAAACAGAGCTTGATCGTATCCGCATCGGTGATTGTGCCAGTGTGCGCATTCTTGCCAACAATAATCTCGTTGTGAAAGGCAAAATCGAGAGCATCGGTTGGGGTGTCAGCTCGGAAGATATGATCAATATCCCACGCAATCTGCCCTTTATTCCCAAAAATCTGAACTGGGTGCGCATTGCCCAGCGTTTTCCGGTACGGATAAAACTAATTGATCCGCCTGCAGAATTAACCCGCGTCGGTGCGTCCGCAGTTGTGACAGTGCATAATGGCAACGCGTGCTGAAACCTCGCTGACAACAGCGATTAAACAAACTTTAGCGGATCTCGCTCCGTTTCCCGGACGCGCCGCCACCACATGGCGCGTGGCCTGTGTTTGCGCGCTCGTTAGCGGCGTCGCCATGTTGTTTCACATTCCCGAAGCAGCAATCTCCGTTTATCTGGTTATCTTTTTGATGAAACCAGATGGTGCAGAAAATACTATTGTTGCAACAGCCGCAGTAATCGCGATTACCATTCTCGTCATTTTGATGATACCGCTTTTACAGGCAACCGTTGAATCCGCCTTGGTGCGTATTCTGGTTATGATTATCTCTTCTTTTATTTTTATTTATATTGGTGCTGCCAGCAAACTGGGCGAAGGCGGCAGCATCGTCGGATTGATTATTGCTTTTATCCTGACGCTGATCAGTATGGTGCCGATCAATGGCGTGATTTCGATGGCATTGCGCTATGCATGGGAAATGTCAATTTTGCCGATGTTTTGCATTGCCGGCTTCAGCCTGTTTTTCGGCCAGTGGAGTGTGAGTTTATTACGTCAGCAATTACGTGAACGCCTGATGCTGGCTCAACAATTGCTCGCTGGCAAAAACGGTGATGCACAAGAAAAATATGCCAAGTTTCTGGCTGAAGGGAATGAGGATTCCGAGAAAAAATTATTATTGACGAAGATTCTGCACCAGACATCAAAAAGTAAATCAGCACAAATCGCTATAGATATTCCCGCTTCTTATCAGCTGGTTTATGCCTCCGCAGCGCTTGCGCAAGAAGGCAATAAAGCCGAGTGTTTGCACTATGCCGACCAAGTCACCACGATCATAGAAGGATTAGACCAAGACAAACCCTTAACGGCAGACACCCAAAATGATCAAGTGACATCAAAAGGCTCGGTTATTCAGCAAGCTATCAATGCCATCACCGGAAATAAAAATCCAAATTACAGCAAAAGCGACAATGACGGCTTTTTCAAAACTGATGCTTTCACCAATCCGGTTTATCAACAATTTGCACTGAAAACCACGCTGGCTGCCATTGCATGCTATATGTTTTACTCCGCCCTCAACTGGAACGGTATCCATACCGCCATGGTGACATGTTATGTCGCCTCACTTGGCACCGCCGGTGATACAGTACACAAGCTTGCACTTCGCATCAGCGGCTGTCTGGTCGGTGCATTTTTAGGCGCTGTCTCCATCATCTATCTGCTGCCGCAAATGGAAACAGTCGGCGGATTGATGGTGCTGGTTTTTATCGTCTGCTGGATAGCGGCCTGGGTCGCCGCGGGCAGTGAAAAAATTTCTTATGCGGGGGTGCAAATCGGCCTGGCTTTCACCCTCAGTGTCTTACAAGGGTTCGGTCCGACAACCGATCTTGACACCGCCCGTGACCGTGTCATCGGTATTTTGGTCGGTAATTTTGCAGTTTATCTGGTTTCCGTATTTTTATGGCCAAAAACAGTGAGCCAAACAGCACGCGACAACCTCGTCAAAGCCACCGGAAAATTAGCAGATTTGGCGCTCGTTTCTCCAACTCAACGTCAACAACATATCGCTCAGATTGCTCAAATCGAGAATATTTTAGCTGATGTTCGTTATAGCTATTATCTTTTACCCTTTGAACCGCATCATTTGCGTCCCGCGCAAAAAGTTGCTGAAGTTGGCATGCATTATACGGATGGACTTTCGACGCTTGCTCAGGCCATATATTTTACAGATACAACCATGCCGGAAGTGGCCAGTCGTTTGCACCGATTGGCAAATCACCTCCAAAACTATAATTTGAAACCTGCACCAAACCCGACCCCACCGGCAGAGACCGTTGGTCACTATCAAAATGCACATATAGCGGCACAACTCGCCGATTTAGAAATTTTAGTAACAGGCAGCAGTATATGACCGGCAGACGTTTTTCAGCTTTTCCATTTTTGCCGGTTTGTGCATTACTGATGCTTGGAGGCTGCGCTACTGATGCGTTGGAACTGGCACCAAGCGCGCCGGATAAGCCATGGGTTGCAGCCGACAAAGATAAAACTGCAAAGGAAGGCGGAACAACATCATCCGGAGCGGCCGATTTCGGCATCGCTGCCAAACCGGAGATGGCGCTGATCAATACGCCGGTTGAAGTGGATAATCGCCGCGTTTACGATCTGCCGGCTCTGATTGATCTGGCACAGCGGAGTAATCCGACCACGCGCAACGCATGGGAACACGCCAGACAGGCAGCCCTTGCTGTCGGCATGTCGGAAGCCGTCATGCTGCCAATGATTTCCGCCAATGTGATCGGCGGCTATCAGAAATCCAAACGGCCTGTCGATGTGCCGATTATCGGTGACAATGATATCAATACGACGGTTAAAGGTGTCGTGCCGGCACTGGCATTGAAATGGCTGGTTTTTGATTTTGGTCAGCGTGCTGCTTTGAGCGAGGCCGCGCGTGAAATGTCCTTTGCTGCCAATGTTACCTTTAACGCCTTGCATCAAAAGGTGATTTTTGATGTCACGCGCCGTTATTACGAGCATTCGGCGGCTGTTACCGGACATCAAATTGCGCAACAAACTTTGCGCAATTCAAAAGCAGTTCTTGCAGCCGTGCAGGCAAAACTTGATGAAGGGCGCGCCACAACGGTTGAACTGGCGCTTGCCCGTCAGCAGGTGGCACAAGCAGAATTACGCATCGTGCGTGCCAGCGGACAACAACAAAACACCTATCAGATCCTGCTTGCAGGCATGGGTGTGAATGCAACGCTTGATCTTAAAATTAAAGGCGCGCTTGACCGTAAAATTCCAAACCGCTTTGATGGTGTGACGCAAGATGTCATCGTGGCAGCGTTGGCGCGCCGACCGGATATTCAGGCAGGCTATGCCGCCATGCAAGCAAGTCAGGCAGGGATTAAAGTGGCGAAAGCCGAATTTTTGCCAAAGGTCTTTATCGCCGCCACCTTGTCCAAGCCGTCGGGTGATTTCAACATAGGCGCGCTGCCGGATCTCAACAGCCAGTCGTCGTCAAAAGGTGTGATTGTCGGCGCATCCATGCCGATTTTCGATGGTGGTTTGCGCGCAGCCCAACTTAAAAATGCTCAAAGCGTTGCCAATGTTGCATCCGAAACATTCCGCAAAATGCAGCTTGATGCGGTGGCCGAAATAGTCATGGCTTCCAATGCGTTGAAAACAGCGCTCGCGGCCAACTCTGCCGCCAATACCCTTGTACAAACATCAAATATTGCATTTGACGCTTCATTGGAGGCTTATAAGAACGGCCTCGGCACCATTACTGTCGTCAATGAAACCAATAATGCGCTGCTGGATGCACGACTTGCGCAGGCAGATGCAAAAGCGGCGGCTTTGATCGCCGCCGCCAATCTTGGCTTTTTTGCCGGTGCGCTTACTTCATCCGATCAGGCCAACAATCTTTCGCACTTGCCCGGTGTGACTTCACGCTGAGCAGGATCAGTTCCAGCTACCAAACGGATCAGGCAGATCACGCCACAAGTCTGGTGTGAAACTGTCTGTTTCCAACAGGCAAGCATCCAATTCGGCACAAATTTGAGCCTCTTCCATAGGATCAGTACCGATAAAGACAATTTCCTGCCGCCTGTCGCCCCAAACAGGATGTAAATATGGCTGCATCAATTGCTCAAATTGCGGATCATCCGGCCAGCGCTCGCGCGGGACACTTGCCCACCAAAGCCCCAATTTTGTTGTGCGTACCAAGGCACCCGCCTGACTGATTTCACCCACCCGGTTTGGCCGGGTCGCCAACCAAAAAAACCCTTTGGCACGCACCACACCTGCCCACGGCCGGTTGATGAAAGCCTGAAACCTCACCGGATCAAAGGGCCGCTTGGCACGATAAACAAAAGAGCGGATGCCATATTCTTCTGTTTCAGGAATATGATCTTTAAAGCCATGCAGCTCTTTAAACCATAATGGGTTTTGCTCGGCTTTGGCAAAATCAAACAGGCCGGTACCCAGCACATCTTTGACCGCCACACGGCCAAAATCCGTCTCGATAATACGTGCATCCGCATTGAGCGAGATGATAATTTTACGCGCGGCATCCAATTGCTGTGGTGATGCAAGACCGGCTTTATTGAGCACAATCACATTGGCAAATTCGATCTGCTCCACCAGCAAGTCAACGAGTGTGCGCTCATCTCCCTCTCCCGCCGTTTCGCCACGATCACTTAAAAAATCGGCAGAGCTATAATCTTTCAATAAATTGGCCGCGTCCACCACCGTCACCATCGTGTCGAGTTCTGCCACATCAGAAAGGCTAAAACCATTTTCATCACGAAAATCAAACGTGGCCGCGACAGGCAGAGGCTCGGCAATGCCGGTGGATTCAATCAGCAGATAATCAAATCGGTTTTGCTCCGCCAATCCGCGCACTTCGGTCAAAAGATCATCGCGCAAGGTGCAGCAAATGCAACCATTGGTCATTTCCACCAATTGTTCCTGCGTACGGGAAAGATTGGCCTCACCATTGCGTACAAGGGAAGCATCAATATTCACCTCACTCATATCATTGACGATCAGTGCAATACGGATGCCTTCTCTGTTGGCTAAAATATGATTAAGCAAAGTGGTTTTTCCAGCTCCTAAAAAGCCGGAAAGCACAGTTACGGGTAATTTTTTGACCATTTCAAATCTTCAATCTGTCAAAGATATTAAGCCCCCGATAAACGGGGGCCAATCGGCTGCTCTCAACATAAAATCAGATATGATGAGCGCAGGCTATAAATCGTCATATCAATGCGATGCGCCGGAACCGCCCACTGCCACGATAGAAAAGGGCATGCCTGCCACGGCAATAGTGCGCGTTTCTTTCAAGCTTTCCGGATCAACCACCCGCACCAAGGAATGACGCGGATCGGTGATGGCAATTTCACCATCGGCCACTGCCAGACGCGGACGCGGATCGCGCCAATGACCATCTTTACTGTATGGCTCAGTTACTTTGGCGGAGCGGGCAATCTCACCCTTCAACACATCCATCACATGAAGATTGCCATCTTCGGTCAGAATATAAGCATTTTTCGGATTGGCGGGATCAAGGATAAAATCCACACGGCGCGTTGGCAGTTCCACCAAACGATAAGGATTTGCATCTTCCGGATCAATCAGCACCAATTTGTCTTCGCCGTAATTGCCGAGGAAAAATTGCATGCTCTTGCCACCCAGCAATGTGCCGGTATAGCCTTCCGGAAAGTCTTTCGGATAGGTCAGCATCTGTAATTTCGGTGCATCCGAGCCATTTGGCTTGGCAATCAGCACACCTTCTTTACAGCCAAAAGCGGCCAGACGGGCAGATATGGCTTCACCATGCAAATCGGTGCATGTTTCCACGCCGCCAACCTGTTGGTTATTTTCATCCAAGATACGTAAACCCACACGTGGCGGCAAGGCATCCGGCTTGGTTTCAATTTCCGTATTTGGCACCGACATTAAAACATGGCGTCCCATTGTTACTGCCACGCCGTGATGGGGTTTCAATGTATCCAGTTCCCGCACATCCGCTTTGTCTTCCAGCAATGCGGCTTCATTGATGATCTCGGCTTTGCCGCCACGATCATAAAACAAAATCGCATGATCACCATGCGGAACCACATGGAACGGGCGCTTGCCTTCAAATGTCACGCCCGACAATCTGACATCGGAAACATCGAGATCGCGATGGTCGCCATGATCGGAAAATTTAATGCCGGATTGAATGACATTGACGAAATCATCGTCGGATTGAGTGCCATAAATAATCTGCCCTGAAGCACTTGCCGTCAGGCTGGCAGGGCCTTTGGTTTCAAAACTACCAAGCTCTTTACCAGTGCTGAAATCAATCGCACGGACAACCGGCTTAGTATGATCAGCAATGAACAAACGCCATGCTTCATTACTGTCATGGCTCTCATGTGCGAGCGCATGGGGCGCTGCAAAAACAAAAACGGATGCAGCTGCTGCCAGCAGATGTTTGCGGATAAGGGGCACGCCCATATGCGGGTTCTCCATAATTAACTGTCACTGGCCATCAATGACCAAAATTTAAAATCGATACGTGCTAACATTACATATTGAGCGATAAAAGGAGCCTCCAGACACGATCTCTCAATCGCACAGGCATTATGAAATGCCTGTGCGCTCATCTGCACATAATGTTATTACGTTACATTCAACAACGTTACAATATTACATCGTGCTTTGTTGTCAAGGCAGAATTGCACCCACAAAACTGAAAAAGCTTGAGCATAAAAGCTCGGGCTTCAAATCAATCTACAATTGGTTTCGTTTATTTCTGTGCAATAAAAGAGCGTAGCTGGAATTTTTGAATTTTTCCGGTCGAAGTTTTGGGAATTTCCATAAAGAAAATCTCTTTGGGCCGTTTGAACGGTGCCAGCAATTCTGCCATATGGCTCAAAAGCTCGGCCTCCGTCACGGTCACACCCGCCTTCAACTCGACAAAGGCCACCGGCACTTCGCCCCATTTCTCATGCGGTTTTGCCACCACGCCACAAAGGCTGATTGCGGGATGCTTATAAAGTGCCTCTTCTACTTCCACGGAAGAAATATTCTCGCCACCGGAGATAATAATATCTTTCGAGCGGTCTTTCAGCTGCACATAGCCGTCCTTATGCATCACGCCCAGATCACCGGTATGATACCAGCCGCCTTTGAAAGCTTCTTGGGTGGCTTTGGGGTTTTTCAAATAGCCCTTCATCACCACATTGCCGCGTAACATGATCTCGCCCAATGTTTCACCATCTGCGGGAACAACTTCCATCGTTTCCGGATCACGTACTGACAAAGCATCCAGCACCGGCGAGCGCACACCTTGGCGTGCTTTCAGGCTGGCACGTTCGGATGAGGTCAGATGGTCCCAATCTGCATGCCATTCATTGACAACACTTGGACCATAGGTTTCGGTCAGACCATAAATATGGGTGACGTTAAAGCCTGCTTCCGCCATACGCGTCAGCACGGTTTCGGGTGGTGGGGCAGCAGCCGTATTGAAAATAACCGTATGGTCGAAATTTGTGCGTTCCTCATCTTTGGCACTGATGAGAATGGACATCACCACCGGAGCGCCGCATAAATGCGTTACTTTATATTTGGCGATCGCTTCATAAATCACTTTTGCCCGCACCCAACGCAAACAAATATGTGTGCCTGCCTGCAAAGCTATCGTCCACGGAAACGACCAGCCATTGCAATGGAACATCGGCAATGTCCAGAGATAAACCGGATGGCGGGGCATATTGGTGTTGAGCGTATTGCCGAAACACATCAATGCTGCACCACGATGATGATAGACAACGCCTTTCGGGTCGCCGGTGGTGCCGGAACTGTAATTTAACGACAGCGCATCCCATTCATCATCCGGCTGCAACCAGATAAAATCCGGATCGCCTGCCCGGACAAAAGCCTCATAATCAAGCGTACCGATTTTAGCCCCTTTGGGCTGCGGCGCATCAGACGGATATTCACCATCATCATAGTCAATCACAATCGGCTTGGTCTTTGCCAAAGACAGCGCTTTAGCGGTGACATCGGCAAATTCACGGTCAACTATGAGAATTTTTGTTTCCGCATGATCAAGCTGAAAGGCAATGGAAGCGGCATCAAGTCTGGTATTGATTGCGTGCAGCACCGCCTTTGCCATTGGCACCCCATAATGTGCCTCAAGCATCGGCGGCGTGTTGGAGAGCATGACCGAAACCGTGTCGCCCTTGCCAAGCCCTTGATGATGCAAGGCAGCAGCTAACTGTTTGCAGCGTTTCCAAAAATCACGATAACTGTGTCTGGTATTGCCATGCACCACAGCGAGCTGATCCGGAAAGGTCATTGCCGCCCGTTCCAGATAGCCGATCGGGCTCAGCGGCTGATAATTGGCAGCACATCTATCCAAGTTCATTTCAAACGCGTTCATTCATACTCTCCCCTGGGCCCTCCCCAGGCCCGCACAAGCCATGCTCGGGCATCATATTGATGATTATAAACTAACCATCAATTTTGATCACCACACGTCCTTGCGTTTTTCCGGCCAAAATATCATCAGCCAAACGCGGTAAGGCAGACATCGGCTCAACCGTTGTCATATCAGCCAAGAGCTTATGATCGAGACTTTCCGCCAACAGTTTCCAAGCGCGTTCGCGCTTATTGGTGGGAGCCATCACGGAATCCACGCCCAAAAGCGCGACATTGCGCAAGATATGCGGCAGAACCGTTGCCGGTAAATCCGCGCCACCTGCAAGCCCGCAAGCAGCAACGCCGCCGCCATAAACAGTCTGTGCCAGCACATTGGCAAGAGTTGTGGAGCCAACAGAATCCACCGCACCGCCCCAACGCTCTTTCTGCAACGGACCTGCTTTTTCTGATAGAGACGCGCGGTCAACAAAAGAAGAAGCGCCAAGTTTGCTCAAATAATCATGAGTTTCAGGGCGCCCTGTTGAAGCGGTAACATTATAGCCACGGGCTGCCAGAAGTGCGACCGATACCGAGCCCACGCCACCGGCGGCACCGGTAACCAGTACTTCGCGACCTTGTCTTTCAATCATGCCCCAATCTTCCAGCGCATTGACGCAAAGGGCCGCGGTATAACCGGCGGTGCCGATTGCCATCGCCTGTTCCGGTGTGAAAGCATCCGGCAGACGGGTCAGATGTTCCGGTTTGATGCGCTGAAACTTAGAATAACCGCCCCATTCGGTTTCCGACAGACCCCAGCCATTGACCACCACACGATCACCGGCTTTCCACAGGTCGGAGCGGCTTTCCACCACGGTTCCGGCCAGATCAATACCACCAACCATAGGCAGACGACGTGCAATGCGTCCCTTGCCGGAAATTGCCAAACCATCCTTATAATTGAGGCTGGAATGAGAAATTTCCACCAGCACATCGTGATCGGGCAGGTCGTTAAGGCTCAATGTTTTGATGTGAGCACGAGGCTTGCCATCAACATCCTCAATGACCATCGCATTGAATGAATTTGTCATATCGTACTCTTCCGTCTTGATGTTACAGGCTTATTTCTGGACACGGCCAAGCATGTAAAATTCGTCATTCGGGCGCATGCTGGTGACATTGGCAATGCGGTTTGACATACCGAAAAACGCAGTAATCGCGGTGATGTCCCAGATATCTTCTTCCGTGAAGCCATGTGATTTCAAAACATCGAAATCATCTTCACCAACTTCATAAGCACGTGCCGACACTTTTGATGCAAATTCGAGCATCGCTTTTTGGCGCGGTGTAATATCGGCTTTGCGGAAATTAAGCGCAACCTGATCGGCGATCAGCGGATTTTTAGCGCGGATACGCAAAATTGCACCATGCGCAACCACGCAATATTGGCACTGATTGACGGTGCTGGTGGCAACCACAATCATCTCACGTTCGGCAATGGTAAGATTGCCCGGTTTTTCCATTAAAGCATCATGATAGGCCATGAAAGCTCTGAATTCATCAGGGCGGTGCGCCAGCACTAAAAACACATTTGGAATAAAGCCGGATTTATCGCTTACATCTTTGATGCGGGCAGCAATATCTTCCGGCAGATCTTTTAAATCAGGCACAGGAAAGCGGCTGATAGGCTTATCAGTCATAACAGGCTCCATTCATAGCACTCTTATAGGCTTAAACAATCAGCTTTTGCGGGTGATAACCCCACCCGCAAAACTGGGGTTTATCTTGACGCATGTCTTTGTCCCATCGAAGCAGGAACAGAAATCAATCCAGTGAACTGATTTCCCTGCGCAGACGGTATCCACTTTTGGAAGACATGCTCTATTCACTTATTCTTCTCGGCATATTGGCGTTTGCCTTCCTGTACCGCTTCATAAAGCGTAGTGGCGGCAGCAGGCAGGTCTTTCAGAAGATCGGAATGCGTGTCGCCAACCTTGTCAGCCCAGACTTTTTGCTGTTCTTCGGTCAGCGGCACATATTTACCGCCATCCGCTTCAAACTTGCTGACTTGCGCTTTTTCATCATCATCCTGACGTTGGCGCATTTCATCGGTTGAAGGCATCGAGCTTTTCAACAGCGCCTGAATTTCAGCAGGCAAGCTGTCATAAAACCGCTTGTTGACGAAAAAAATCTGCTCATGATGATATTGATGGGTCTCTGTATAGGTTTTGGCAAACTGCGCCGCAGGGGTGGTGACATAGAATGTAAATGGCAAATCGCCGCCTTCAACCATGCCCTGTTCCAAACCGGTGAAGAAATCCGGCAATGAAAGCTGAACACCGTTTACACCAACATTTTGCCAAAAGGCACGAGCAGATGCGGCTGGCGGAATGCGGAAACGCTGCCCTGCTATATCATCCGGTGTCGAGCAAGTGCTTTTACAAAACATATGCGACCAACCAGCATCACCAAGGCCAATAACAACGAGCCCGTTTTCCTCAAAGATTTTTTCCAAAGCCGGACGCACGACATTGTCGGTTGCCCAACGGCGCTGTGCATCATTATCCCACAGATAAGGTAACGACAGAACCGCCGCCGGAGGAATGGAAACTGCAGAACCGGCAAGACCGGTGGTACCGATTTCCAGACGCCCACGGATAACCTGCTGGGTCATTTCCTGATCATTGGCAACCAACTGATATTTAATCTGATATTCTTCACCGGCTTTTTCGTTGAAATTGGTGATGAATGTCTGGATGATCCCTTCCATCATCGAACCCGGACGCAGCGAGCCTGCAATGCGCATGCTCTCCGCAGCCTGGACGGTGCCGCTGAACGACACCGTGGCAGCAAGTGCCGAAAATACGGCCAGAGTTGTTAGTTTTTTCATTCAAGTCCCTCCCGAACTATGATGGTTTTATTCAAATTGCGTGATGAATTTGGTGTTCAGATAGCCGTCGAAAGCCTCCGTTCCGCCTTCGCTGCCATAGCCGCTGTCTTTAATGCCGCCGAATGGTGTTTCCGGCAGTGCAAGGCCTAAATGATTGATGGTCACCATGCCGCTTTCCAAACCATCCGACACTTGTGTCACTGTCTTGCTGGATTGGGTAAACACATAAGACGCCAGACCAAAAGGCAGGCTGTTGGCACGGCGCAGCACATCATCGGTATCATTAAACGATGTGACGGCTGCAATCGGCCCAAACGGCTCTTCGGTCATCAAACGTGAATCTTCCGGCGGGTTAAACACTACAGTCGGCGCATAAAAATGCCCGCGATTGCCGATACGCTCACCGCCGCACATAATCTTGGAACCATTGCCGCGTGCTTCTTGCACAAAACCGTCAATCGCTTCCAGTCGGCGCGCATTGACCAGTGGCCCCATCTGGCTGTCCACATCCAGACCATTACCGACTTTTACATTGGCAATATTGGCGCTGAAGCGTTCCAAAAACTGCTCCTGCACTTTTTCATGCACGTAAAAGCGTGTTGGCGAAACACAAACCTGACCGGCATTTCTGACCTTTGAAGCAGCCATAATATCGGCAGCGCGTTCCACATCCGCATCAGGGAAAATCAGCACCGGCGCATGGCCGCCAAGTTCCATCGTCGAGCGTTTCATATGGAGAGATGCTAATGAGGCCAGTTGCTTGCCAACCGGCACCGAACCGGTGAAACTGACTTTTGCGGTGATTGGCGAGGCAATCAGATAGCTGGAAATTTCGGATGGCACACCCCAGACCAGATTGAGACAGCCATCCGGCAGGCCTGCATCTTGCATGGCGCGCGCCAGTGCCACAACCGCACTTGGCGTTTCTTCAGGGCCTTTGAGAATAAGCGTACAGCCGGAACCAATCGCTGCCGCAATTTTGCGGATCGCCTGATTAGCCGGAAAGTTCCACGGGGTGAAGGCGACACAAACGCCGATCGGCTCACGCACAACAAGCTGACGCACATTTTCAGTTCTTGCCGGAATAACACGGCCATAAATGCGGCGGCCTTCTTCGGCATGCCAATCAAGCAAATCGGCACAAGCCATGATCTCGCCGCGCGCTTCCACAAACGGCTTGCCCTGATCAAGCGTCATGTTGCGGGCAATTTCATCCGCGCGTTCGCGGATCAGATCACCGGCACGGCGCATGATTTTGGAACGTTCCATCGGCGAGCTTTTCTTCCAGCTACGAAATGCTTTTTGTGCAGCCTCCAAGGCCGCATCCAGATCATCGCGGGTGGCATGCGGCAAACGGGCCAGCACCTGCTCATCGGCAGGGTTGAAAACATCTTCACCCTTGCGGCCTCCTTCTTCACCAATCCATCGGCCATTGATCAGAAGTTGCAGTTTTTCAGAATACATTTTCATCTCCACTCAATTTCAAGAGCATTTCCATGCAAAAAATCAGATAAAGGCTTCGATCAAGAACGGGCCTTTGCGCGAGCAAGCATAAGAAAACAGATCGGCAAATTCTTCAGCTGTGGTCGCACGTGCACCTTCCACTCCCATGCCTTTGCCAAGGCTCACCCAATCCAGTGTCGGGTTGACCAAATCCAGCATATGGGTGGCATTGCGTCCGGCAACCCCTGCTCCGACATTTTTCAATTCATGATGCAAGATCGCATAACGCTGATTGGCAAAAATAACGGTGACAATATCCAGCTCTTCACGCGCATGCGACCACAGTGCTTGTAGCGTATACATACCGCTGCCATCAGCCTGCAAAGCCACCACTTTACGATCTGGGCAGGCAATCGCCGCACCGGTTGCCAATGGCAGGCCGATACCAATCGCTCCACCGGTCAATTGCAGAAAATCATGCGCCGCAGATGAATGGGTGAAATTGAAAAAATCACGCCCAGAACTAATGGATTCATCCACCACAATGGCATTTTCCGGCATCAACGCCCCAATCACGGTGGCGATTTTGTTGGAGTTCAAATGGCCGGTCGGCAAGATTGCGGTTTCACGTTTGTTGAGCGTCACCGGTGCATTTACCGGAATGCCTAACTCATCAGCCAGCCATTGCAGCGCATGGATCAGATCACACCCATTGCTGGCATATGGAATAACCGTTGCTTCCGGTTTCAAAAATGTGCTCGGCTTGCCCGGATAGGCAAAAAACGCCACCGGTTCTTTCGCACCGATCAAGATCATCTGCTCAACATCGGCCAGATCTGCAGTTGCATCTTCGGCTCGATATTTGACGCGGTCAATCGCCACACGCCCTGCACCGCGCTGCATACGACCGTTGGATTGTTGGGCGAGAATGCGCGCACCTGTACTTCCAGCAATGCGGCCTGCAATGGCTAACCCTTCTTCGCGCAGCGCCATGCCCGAAAGCAGCAACATTGTGCGCTTGCCGTTGCGAATTGCAGTTGCTGCTTCACGCACGGCTTCTTCGCCCACTTGCTGGGGGGAACGTTTTTGTCTTGGCGTGATCTTCGTATTTTGCACTTCATTCCAAGCCGTATCGGCTGGCAGAATAAGTGTTGCAATTTGTCCCGGCTTGCTACTCGCCGCTTCAATCGCATCACTTGCATCATTAATCACATCATCGGCGGATTTGGTGGTGCGCAGCCATGCGGAAACAGGTTTGGCAATGCCTTCAATGTCGCTTGTCAGCGGTGCATCATATTGCAAATGATAGGTGGCATGATCGCCGACAATATTGACCATCGGCGTAAAAGCACGCCGCGCATTGTGCAAATTCGCAATACCATTGCCAAGGCCGGAGCCTAAATGAAGCAGTGTTGCCGCCGGCTTATCGGCCATGCGGGCATAGCCATCTGCTGCGCCGGTCACCACGCCTTCAAACAGGCCGAGAACACAGCGCATTTCCGGTTTACGGTCGAGAGCTGCCACAAAATGCATTTCCGATGTGCCCGGATTGGCAAAACAGACATCAATTTCATGCGCAAGCAATGTGTCGCAAAGGGCGTCAGCACCGTTCATTTTCATCTTATGTCCTAACTTACCAAGGCAGATATTTTTCTTGTTTGATGACATGCCGCAATATTTTCGCGGCATGTCTGATTGTTAAAATCCGTACCAATTAAGGGATAAACATGAACACGATTTGCGGCACGAAAGTGGTGATCAATAGCGGGATCAGCATCAAGAGCACGAATGGCCAAACCCCGCGCACAATGGTCGCAAAGCTTTCTTTAAAGACACTCATCGCCACGAAAAGGTTCATACCAACCGGCGGGGTGATATAGCCGATTTCAAGGTTGACGGTGGTGATCACACCCACATGCACAGGATCAAAACCTTGTGCTTCCATCAATGGCAGCAACAATGGCGACAAGATCAGGATAGCCGAACCCACATCCATGAAACAACCTGCAATGAGCAAGATGATGTTCATGGTGATACCGGCGGAAACCGGATTGGTAATCCACTGGCTAAGCCACTCGACCAGCATTTTCGGAATGCCTTCATAGTCGAGAATGGTGTTGAAACTACCGGCAATCGCCAGTAGCGGGAGCAAGGTTCCAAACAAGCGCACAGACTCGCCCAACATAGCGGAAAAGTCTTTCATAGTCAGATCACGATAGACCAGACCTTCAACCGCCAATGCGTATACGAGCGAAACAACAGCAGCTTCTGTTGCGGTGAAATAACCGGTATAAATACCGCCGAGCAACAAAATTGGCAGGAAAATTGCAGGGCCGCCACGACGCAAGGCCGTCAGCAAACGTCGGAACGAGAACTTTCCGCGTGCTTTGATCGGCGCCACAATCACACAATAAACCACGAAGAAAATTGTCATCAACAGACCCGGTCCGATGCCGCCCATGAACAATTTTACAATCGAAGTATCGGTGATAATGCCATAAAGCATCATCGGAATGGATGGCGGAATGAGAATGCCCAATGTGCCGCCCGAACACAAAAGCCCCAAGGCCAGGTATTTGGAATAGCCTTCACGCAGCAATGCCGGATACATGATCGAACCGATAGCTGCGAGCGTCACGATGGACGAACCGGAAATCGCTGCAAAAACCGCACAAGCCAGAATGGTTGCAACCGCCAGACCACCACGAATATTGGCGGTCAGTTCAATCATAATATCGATGAGGCGCTGTGCAATCACACCGCGGCTCATAATATTACCGGCCAAAATAAACATCGGAATTGGCAACAACACGTCACGGTCGACGGTGAACCACAAATCCTGAATGAAGAATTCAACGGAGGAATTGCGCGCCACAAACTGGTGAACACACATCACCGCAAAGGCCAGCACCAGCACCATCGGCTGACGCAACACTACAAGTGCGAGACTGCCCGCTGTAATCAGAAAACCGGTCATATATCACCCCCACCATCTCGTGGACGCAGAGCCGGAGACACAACAAACATCAGGAATTTGATCGCTGCAAAACCAAAGGCAAAAATCAGCACGCTCTGGATAGTCCAGATATTGACGGGTAGCGTCATGTCGCGCTCGCCGATGGAATAGGTACTGTAGATGAAGAGATAACTTGCATAAGCAAGGCCGAAGCACAAAAGACAGGACAGAAAATCGGCCAAACGGGCAGTAAAAGCATCGAATTTTTCCGGCACCAATTTGTCCAGCACTGTCGGGCGCAAATGGCCGCCATGCGAAACCACATAGGAAAAGCCCATGATACCGGCAACTGCCATGCAGTAAACGGCCACGCGCTGAGCACCAAAAACCCCTTGCCCCAGCACTTCGCGGCCGAAAATATCAACCACTAGCGCCACAGTGCCAAGGATAAAAAAGACGTAACAAACAATCGTCTCGATTTTGACAATCAGATTATACAAGCAACGCAATGCAGGAGAAACTGGCCTGCCCGCCTCGCTCATTGATGATAGATTTTCTGTTTTTTCCATCGCTCAATCTCAAATTTTTGCGGAAAAATATATTGACGTATATTGATCGCGGCTCACATTTTGCGTGGTTGTTGTCCGTAGTTACGGAATTTTTGCAAAACAGTAGTGATCTCTTCGTCGCTTAAAACCGGCGGTTCACCAAGCGGCAGGCAAAGCAGATATTGCGTTGCCAGTTCTTCTACTGTCACTGCCAATGCCAAAGCACGGGCAATCGAAACATGCCCCGCCAGCACACCATGATGTGCCATCAAGCAGGCACGGCGGTCTTCCATCGCGATAAGAAGTTCATCTGCCAAGTCTTGCGTACCAAAAGTGGCATAGCCGGAGCAGCGGATATCTTTGCCGCCAGCTGCTGCAATCATATAATGAATGGCCGGAATGGATTTTCCCATCACCGACAAAGCGGAGGCATGGGTGGAATGGGTGTGAACCAGAGCATTGAGATCGGCGCGCGCTTGTAAAACGTCGCGGTGAAAACGCCATTCGCTGCTGGGCAGAATGTCGCCTTCAAAATTCCCCTCCCAGTCCAGCTGCACAATATGTTCAGGTTTTAGCTGATCATAAGGAATACCGGTGGGCGAAATCAGCAAACCATTGCCATTGCGCACACTGATATTGCCTGACGTTCCCCGATTGATGCCGAGCTTGTTCATATTGCAACAAGCATCAATCAGTTCTTGTCTGAGTGCTCTCTCCTCCGGCGAAAATGACATTTTCGCTCTCCCTTTTGTGTCTGTATTTGAAACGCGCTTAAACTCTCGTGGCACGCCTCAGCTGATGATTTCGCGTGGCAAAACAGCTGCATAGTCCTCAATATCCAGCCCTGCTTGCGCCAGCAATTCATCCGTATGTTCGGCAAATGATGGTGGTTTCATCCGGTAGCTTGCCGGTGTGCGTGACAGTTTCACCGGACTGCCCGTGCCGCGATAATCTTCAATATCGACAATCATACCGCGTGCATGCGTGTGCGGATCATTGACCACTTCATCAATGCTGCGCACCGCTCCGCATGGCACGCCTGATGTCACCAAAGTTTCAGCAATCACCGCGCATTCGTGGGAGCCAAGTGCTGCTTCCAGTTCCACTTTCAGCGCATCACGATTTTTATTACGCTCGGCATTGTTTGCAAAACGTGGGTCATCCGCCACATGCGCAATATTTAAAATTTTGCATAAGTTCACGAATTGGCGATTATTGCCGACAGCCAAAAACAAAGCGCCGGTTTTGGTGGCATAAGTGTCGTAAGGCGAAATATTGGGATGCGCATTGCCAGAAGGCTTTGCCACTTTACCATTGAGATAAAAATTCGGCAGATGCGGATGCAGCAATGAAACGCCGCAATCATAAAGAGCGGCTTCAACAAACTGCCCTTTGCCGCTTGTGTTGCGCTCTTGCAGTGCCAGCAAAACGCCGATTGCAGCATTCAAGCCCGTCACCATATCCACCACCGGCAGACCAACACGCAAAGGTTCGCCGCCACTCTCGCCATTCACACTCATAATACCGCTGAGCGCCTGAATGGCCGCATCATAGCCCGGACGTCCGCCATAAGGGCCATCCGCTCCAAAGCCGGAAACACGGCAATGCACCAAACGCGGGAAGCGTTGAGTCAACATCTCCTGCCCGATGCCCCATTTTTCCAATGTGCCGGTTTTGAAATTTTCAACGAACACATCGGCGGTTTCAAGCATGTGCAGAAGCAGTTCGCGTCCCGCTTCTTGCGAAAAATCAACCGACATGCCTTTTTTGTTGCGGTTCAGCCCCAAAAAATAACTGGCTGCATCGCCCAAAAACGGAGGCCCCCAACCACGGGTTTCATCCCCCTGCGGTGGCTCGATTTTAATCACTTCCGCGCCATGATCGGCCAAAATTTGTGTGCAGTAAGGCGCACCCAAAACACGGCTGACATCAATCACACGCAAACCTGCCAACGCACCCTGCACCGGATTTTCATGTTGGCTTTGGCCTTGGCTTTGATTCTCCGAATTGGTCATTATGCCCCCTCACATTTCTTTAAAAAATCGCCGAACTGAAACTGCTACTGAAGATCAGCCGCCATCAGTTCTGCAAATTGCGGATAGGTTTCTGCCAGCTCCTCCAGCACCTCCCCGCGTAACAATTTCAAAGTCTCAGCATCCGGATCAGGCGTTGCGCCCAAATCATCGGCGATATCAAAGGTAAAACCGGTCGCGTCACGGATATCATCTAGTGTCTGCCCCGGATGAATGCTTTTCAGCACAAAGCGCGCTTTATCTTTGTCAAAATGAAACAAGGCACGGCTGGTCAACAGCGCATACGGCCCGCCATGACGCTCGACATTCGGTTCGGATGTTCCGGGCGCACTGATGAAATCCACTTTCTCTACCAGCACGCGCGGACTATGTTCCTCCCGAAACAAAATAACGCGCGGCACCTGAAAATAAAGAAAGCTGGAGCCGAAGGAACCTGGCCAGCGCACTTTGCTCTGCGGATAATCGCCCACACCCACCAGATTGATATTGCCTTGGCCGTCGATCTGTCCACCGCCTAAGAAAAACGCATCAATGCGCCCTTGTGCTGCACAATCAAACAGTTCCACACTACCATTGGTGAAGAAATTATGTTTGACAGAACCAAGGATGGAAATACGAACCGGCGCATTACCGGCGGTTTTTTCACGCGCTCGCAAGAGCATTGATGCTGCCGCCGGAATTGGCGATGAAGCTCCCACCGCTACATGGCGCACGCCTTGCAGCAATCCGGCAATGGTGACAATCAAGCGCTCACGATCTGTTACAGGTTTCATGAATATGTCTCCTGTATCCAAGCCGCACTTGCTAGATATTCAGCAAAGCCTTCTTGCGTTTGCGCAGCCTTGGCATATTTTGCGATTTCCTCACTGTCGGCAGGATATTCACCCCAGACACCATAAGGTGTGGCACCACCGGCCACATGAGCAATAGCATCCACATAGAGCGACGGCAAAACGCCTGCTGCCATTACTTCATCATCGAGCAGATTATCGTCTGTGATTTTTTCAACCGTAATCAGCGTGTGTTTGGCTGCATAAGCCATCGTCGCCAATTCACGCCGCCGCCCAATCCAGACATTGCCGAATTTGTCAGCCAATGGCGCATGAAACAGCGCATATTCCGGCTGAATGGCAGGGATCAGCACAATCGGATCATCTTCGCCGAAAGGATTGTCGATTAACTTCCAATCAGCGCGATTATTGAACACATCAGAACCGATAAGGCCACGGATCGGCAAAAACGGCACGCCTTTTTGCGCGGCGATCAATCCGGCATGAATGGCCGGACATGTGGCATCCACCAGCCTGATCGAGCCCTGCTTGACCGCGCGGTTGAAACAGGGCGCACCGCCTGCTTCACCAAGGCTGACCGCACTGGTTTCCACACAAGCAACCAAACCTGCACCTACCAGTATATCCACCTGCATGCCGCCGGTCGGCACACAGATAAGATGCAAACCACCGATCTTTTGGCGGATGATCTCGGCAGTTCCCGCCATCGAAACACCGGCATAATCCACTGGCACCGCCAGCTTCGTGCCTGACGGGATACGCGCAATCAGTTCTGACAGTTCGAGACGCTCTGTCATAGTTTTATCCCTCATCCGCGCTGTAAAAATCGGCGAGATCAAAAGCTGAAAAAATACCGCGACTGGTAACAACACCCGACACTAAATGCGGCGGCGTCACGTCAAAAGCCGGATACCAGCCTTTGGCCAATGGTGAAGCGGTGCGCTGACCTAGGCAATGCAAGCTTTCCTGCGGGTCGCGATCTTCCATCGGCACATCGGCAGCCGTTTTGGCGGATTTATCCGGTGTCTGCACCATCGCAAAATAGGGCAGACCAAAATGATTGGCCGAAAGCGCATGTTGCAAAGTACCAACCTTGTTGATGACATGGCCGGACATCGAAACACGGTCGGCAGCTGTCATCAAACGGCTGATTTTGCCAAGGCTCATCGCATGAGCCCCCATATTATCGGTGATGACAGTCACCTCGATGCCCATTTCGGCCAGACTATGCGCGGTCAAACGAGCGCCTTGCAAATAGGGCCGCGTTTCAGAGCAATAGAACTGAAATTTTTTACCCATCCGCAGCGCTGCCGCAGCGGTTTCAACAATGGTGGATTCTGCCCAGCAATGGGTCAAAACTGCATCACCATCTTCAATCACACGGCCACCATATTCGCCCAAATTGCGCGCAGTCTGACGTTTGGCCGCCCAAATTTCCTGCACCCGCGCTTCAAAAGCGCTTACGAACCGGTCGCCATCCAGCACCAATGCTTTTGCATCTTTCAAAAGCTGCGCAATGACATGGGCAATGTGATTGTTGGTGGCGCGGGTCGCAACCAAGCGCGCCCCGTCTTTTTGCATGGCGGCCAGACGCTCGTCAGCTGACTTCAATTTTGCAGCTTCACGCGCTGCCAATACCATACCAGCACTTGCTGCATAAAAAGGGCCGCCGCTCTGCGTCACCATTTCCTCAATGGCAACGGCAACATCTTCAACCGTCTTGCAGGTGACGAATGTTGTCTCAAAAGGAAAAACGCGCCGGTCAAGTATACGGACGCAATCCGGCTCAAGCAAAACGCTTTCGCGCATAATGGTAGGCATGGTGATCGTTTGCATAATTTCCTCCAAGCAGGCTCATATCTTTCCCGATATGTTATTTGCCTGCTTGAAAGATATTATCATATCAAAATTTAATAATTGCAATATCTAAATTTTTTTAAGTCGCTCATTGCTATTTGGCAGCCTCGTGACTGGAACGCCAGTCCTGCGCTTCTGCATATTTGACGCGCAAATAATCCATTAATTCAATAAACGCTTCTTCCGCAGCGCGAATATTGCGACTGTAAATTGCCATCAAAATACGCCGATGAAGCCCGCAAATAATCATACGGTCGCGGAATTTAAACATCACCATATTGGCAGGCGGAATCAGCACTTCCAGCAAACCTTGCAGGAAAAAACTATAGACACCATTGCCCGTGGCGGCCGCAATTGCCTGATGAAAACCAACATCGGCGGCGCAAAAATCCACATCGCTGATCGAGGCATCTTCTTGCTGAAGCAACAGTTTTTCCATATTGATCAGGTCTTCATCGGTGCGCCTTTGCACCGCATAAGATAAGCAGATAAGCCCTGTATCGTGGCGAAATTCGGCAATATCGACCAAGGAAAACGAGCCAAGACTGCTAAGCAGCATCATGATACCGACCATGTTTTCGCGTGCCTGCTCAAAGCTTGGACGATTGACAAAAGTGCCGCCCCCCGGCCCCCGCTTGGAGCGTACCAAATGCTGGGCAGCCAAACGTTTCAACACTTCACGGATGGTTGGCCCCGAAACACCATAATGTTCCGCCAGTTCCTCTTCCGTCAGCAAGCGTTCACCGATTTTGAGATCACCGTTCAAGATACTATCGCGGATGTCATCAGCGATCTGGCGCGTGATATTGCGCGGTGTTGTCGTATCCGCAGAATTTTCAACCGTCAGGTCGTTTTTTAAATCACTCATAGCTACCTTCTTCGTTCCCACCGGTGCAGCATGCCGTAATATATTTGATATAACAATAGATATTGACAGCGAATTTCTAAATTGTGATATGATAATTAGACGAATGCGTATATTAATTTGATCTGACGAATGGGAGACTAGTCAGATCAAACACATTTTGCTGCTGTTTGAGAAAACCATTTGGAGGAAACTCAAACACATAAGCAAAATATCTGACAGAACCTCTTCCGGAAACTGAGGCATTATGACGAACGCAGCCAATCAGCTATTGGCGAAAGCTTTTAATGAAGAGACGCTTAAAAGTTACATCGCATCGCAGCCGCATCTTCATCAAATATTTGGCAATGATTTAAGCGATGTGCGCGTTGATGAAATCGGCGACGGCAATTTGAATTTCGTTTTCTTTGTCACCAATAAAATGGCCGCTCTTGCCTTCAAACAAGCGCTGCCTTATTCGCGTATGTCAGGCGGCGCGCGCGCATTAACCTGCGAGCGGCTGGCTTTTGAAACTGCGGCTTTACGCGAATTTGCCCGCCTTGCGCCGGATTATATTCCGCATATCCATCATTTTGATACCGAACAATCTTTGATGGTAATGGAATTTTTATCGCCCCACATCATCATGCGCAAAGGCATGATTGATGGTGTTGAATATCCAAAATTTGCCGATCATATTTCCACCTATCTGGCCAAATGCCTCTATGGCACATCGGATTTTGCACTTGATCCGTCAAAAAAGCGCGAAATGGTGGCCTATTTCGCGCGTAATGTTGAACTGTGCGAAATCACAGAGCGCTTGATCTTCAACGAGCCGTTCACGGCATCCGAAAACAATCGCTGGACAAGCCCGGCTTTGGACGAAACCGTTCACGCTATCCAGAATAATCTGGCGCTGAAACTGCGTGTTGCGGATCTCAAATATAAGTTCCTCACTCGATCAGAAGCTTTGCTCCATGCCGATCTCCATTCCGGCTCCATCATGCTGACGGCTGATGAAACCAAAGTGATTGATCCGGAATTTGCCGTTTTCGGGCCAATGGGTTTTGATATCGGCATTCTGATCGGCAATTTACTGATCAATTATTATGCGCAGGAAGCGTATCAATCAACGGAAAATGACCGCGCCGCCTATCGTCTTGCAGTGCTAAAAATGATTGAAGATATCTGGACAGGCTTTAGCCAAAAATTTACAGCCCTTTGGCATGAAGGTCGCACAGGTGGCGCTTATCAAGATGCCGGTTTTGCCCAACCAAATGGTGCAGCCACTGCCGCGCTCAATTCGGTGCTGCATGATTATCTCGACAATCTCTTGCAGGATAGCGTCGGCTATGCCGCAACCGAAATGATCCGCCGCACTATTGGCCGCGCCCATGTCATTGATGTTGATATGATTGAAGATGATGAAAAGCGTGCAGGCATCGAGAAGAAAATCCTGCAATTTGCCACTCAGGTTTTGCAAAGCCCGAAGAAATACGGCTCCATCACCGAATTTTTGGAACTGGCAAAACAGGGTAAATAAGCCGCTCATATCCAAAGTTTAGACGATAGCCCGCTGCATTGAAATTTTACGATGCAGCGGGCTTTTTGCCATTTAAAAGCCAGTTTCATTTCAGTCTCTCTTATAGATTGGTTTTTTAACCAAAGCATGTAATTGTCAGGTCAATTTATATCAGCCTTAAACCTGTAAGATTTGCACCCATGTCATCAGTTTCAGAAAATAGCTCCACGCTTTCACAGCCGGTTATTGTTGTACGCACCGGACAAGATCCGCAAAACCCGCATATCGGCACATTGTCCATTGGTGATTGGAGCGTGCAATGTGCCACCGGTCGCAATGGCTTGGCTCAGCCTGCTGATAAACGCGAGGGCGACGCCAAAACGCCAATTGGCCGCTATCCGCTGCGTTATGGTTTTTATGACCCGACAGTTTTCAGTGGTGCTTTTCGCAGCTTTGATTTCCCTTTTTTGCCTAAGCCTGAAAATTATCGCTGGAGCGAAGATCCTTCGAGCGAATTTTACAATCAGCTGGTATTTGAAACGGATGAAAGCCAGCCTTCACGCCGTGGCGAAAGGCTGTTTGATATGTTCATTCCAGTGGGCTGGAATGATGCCGTGCCGGTTAAAGGTGCAGGCTCTGCGATTTTTATCCATGCCGCACGCCCTGATTATAGCGGTACTGCCGGTTGTGTGGTTGTGGCACATGAACATCTGGAAGAACTCGCCCGCCGTTTAAAACCAGGCATGATGATCGATATTCAGCCAGCCAATTCGGCAAATAATGAGGCAGGCAACTAAATGCAAAGCAATCTCACATCTATTGAAACGGTCAGTTTTTACGGATTGCATAAAGGTCCGCGCCTGATTGTCACCGGTTCCGTGCATGGCAATGAACCCGCAGGGCCTTTGGCGATTGCACGTCTGATAGAAGAATTTCGCTCCGGCAAACGGCAATTGTTGCATGGTCAGGTGACTTTCGTGCCTGTCGTCAATGCGTTGGCGCGTCATAATAATACCCGCATCGGCGACCGTAATCTCAACCGCAACTTGGCCGAAAGCGCCATCCCGCAAGATAATGAAGACCGTGTCGCCAATGTCTTGTGCCCGCTTTTCCGTGGCGCAGATGTGCTGATTGATCTTCATTCATTCAATTCACAAGGCCATGCTTTTGCACTGATCGGCCCGCATGACAATGATGGTGAACTTGAGCCTTTCAAACATGCAAAGGCTGAAGAAAAGCTGGTCAAATCCTTCGGCCTGCCAATGGTGGCCTATGGCTGGCTTCCCGCCCATGAAAAGGCCTTGGAAATGAAACGCCAAGCAGGTGTATCCGAAGGCTTGGCCTCTTTGCATGGTGTTGGCACTACAGAATATATGCGTTTTTCCGGTGGCTATGCCATTACAGTTGAATGCGGCCAGCATCTTGATCCGCAAGGGCCGCAGGTCGGTTATGATTGTGTCGTTAATGGTATGATGACCCTTGGCATGATAGAAGATACGCAACCCAAAGTTCCCGCTCCGCGCACCTTGGAAATTTGTGATCCGATTTTAAGCCAGCATCCTGATGACCGTTTGGTGAAACATTTTACCGCCGGCGAAGCGGTGAAAGCTGGCGAGATTATCGGCAAGCGCGCCGATGGGCGCGATATTATCATGCCGTATGACGGCGCAATTATTTTCGCGTCACTTTCCGCCGATCCTCATGAGGAGCTTTGTTTCCTCTGCAAAGACAGCGATCGTTTAAAAGAATAATAATAAAAGGCAGCATCAAATGCTGCCTTTGTTGTTTTATGCGCTCAGCAATGTCAGCGTGAAAACCGCAAACAACACCAGATGCAAAAGCCCCTGAATGGCAGTGGTTTTCTGGCCCAGATAGGTGAAAGTGCTTAAAACTAGGGTCATAGCAAAAAGCACAGTTTCAGTGACTGAAATGCCGAAGGTGACGGTTTTTCCGGTCAGAAGACCAATTGCCAAAACTGCCGGAACTGTCAGACCGACTGTCGAAACAAAAGCCCCCAAACAGAGATTAACCGCGCGCTGCGTTTCATTGTTGAGCGCAGCTTTAATCGCGGTGATCGACTCCGGCGTGAAAACAATAATCGCAATCAACAAACCGCCAAGCGCAATCGGCGCCCCACTGGTTGCCACGCCATAATCAATGATGATTGCCAGATATTTGGACAGCAATACAATCGGCACCATGAAAGCCACTAGCTTGATAGCGTGGCCGATGTTTTTGCGCATATCAAGCGGCGCTTTTTCAGCCTGTTCTACTTGAGTGCTTTCAACGCGGGCTATCGACATCGCCCCTTTTGGCGGCTGTTGAAAATGCGTTTTATATTGCCCCATTTGAAAATATAAAAAGCTCGCATAAAGCAATATCGTCAAGCTCGCGATGACAACGGCCTGTATGGCAGAAAAACTGCCTGAATTTTGCGCCAATGTATTGGGCAGCAAAAACGCAATGCCAGCCAGCACAATAATCATCGAAAGATAAGACAGCGAGCCTTGGGCATTATATTCCTGCTCGCCATTGCGCAATGCGCCTGCAAGCAAACAAAGGCCGGTGACCAAATTCATGATGATCATCATCACCGCAAAAATCGAGTCACGCCCGATGGTAGGCGCCTCACCCGGCCCTAAAAGCACCGAGACAATCAAAATCACCTCGATAAAAACAATCGAAAGCGTCAAAATCAGCGTGCCGTAAGGCTCACCCAATCGTTGCGCCAATTCATCCGCTTCATGCACCACACCAAAAGATGCGGCCAAAATGGTGGCGAACAGAATTACAAAACCGATCAGCGCCGTTCCAAGGGGCATTTGCGCGCTCAGCCAATCAGTGCCAAACGCTAAAAACACCGCTACAACACACCAAATTGCGATGAGTTTGAAAGCAGTAACAAGTTGAGGAGAATGTTTCAGTCGGGACATTTTATACAACCACTTTTGGGGTCGTCCCCGCCTGAATTACACGTTTCGGGTCGTCCCGAATGCGGCTTCATAAAAAGCAGTGATCTATTATCTGCCAGAGATAATGTTCAATAAACCGAGCAAGGCTCAAGCCTTTATAGGCCTATATAGAAAAACGCCGCACATTTCAAACACGGTTTTCAACCATCTAGATGTCCAGCAATGAGCATTACAATTTCTCTTTTCCTTTATGATAAATCCCACTTATCAAGAACTAATAATTATAGATAATAATATTTGAGTCGCTCATTGTTTTGGCCTTGCATCCTAAGTGCTGTGTTTCTTTGAAATTAAAACCATATGAATTGGTGCTGAAATTTCATTTTCATTTAAAATGGCATCAGCATTAATCAAACGATTACAGATACTTAAATAAATTATCTATAATATAATAAAATCTATAAAAATAATCTATATTACTATTGCAATTTTAAATTTCACTCCATTATTATAGATAAATCGAATTACTTGGAGATTTTTAATAATGCAGGCAACAGCAAATTCACGGCTTCGGCCATCAAATATGGTCAAAAAAACGGCCCTCGTCATCTGTGGAGCGACGATTATTACAATCGGGGCAAAAATTCAGATCCCGTTTTGGCCGGTGCCTATGACTTTGCACACTTTGGCGGTTTTAACGTTGGCAGTTGCTGTTGGGCCGCGTTTGGGGCTGGCGGCAATGGCCACATATCTTGCAGCCGGCCTTGCCGGGCTGCCTGTTTTTTCGGGATCGCCGGAGAGGGGCATCGGCTTTGCCTATGCAATGGGGCCAACCGGCGGCTATCTGATTGGCTATTTATTGGCTAGCTGGCTCACGCCAACACTTGCCGCCAAAGGTAATCTCCTACGCACAAGCGCTGCCATGTTGAGCGGTCTGGCTGTGACCTATATCTGCGGCCTGCTCTGGTTGACAGCATTTGTACCAGCCACCAATCTCCTTTCCATCGGCCTCACACCATTTTTGTTAGGTGATCTGCTTAAAGTGGCATTAGGTGTCGCGCTTCTTTATGGCTTTAAAAACCTCGCCAAGGTGACAAACCCATGATCCGCACCAATTGGACAATGGAAGAAGCGCGTGCCATTCATGCACTGCCCTTCCCCGATCTGATGCACCGCGCGCAAGTAACCCACCGTCAATATTTTGACCCTATCACCATTGAAACAGCAAGTCTGCTCTCGATCAAAACTGGTGGCTGTCCGGAAGATTGCGGTTATTGCTCGCAAAGTGTGCATCACGATACCGGTGTCAAAGCCACCAAGCTGATGGATGTCGATGATGTTTTAAAGGCGGCAAGACGCGCCAAAACATCCGGCGCGCAGCGTTTTTGCATGGGAGCTGCATGGCGAAGCCCCAAAAACCGAGACATGGACAAGCTTTGCGCCATGGTCAAAGGTGTGCGCGAGTTGGGCTTGGAAACCTGCATGACGCTTGGCATGTTATCGCCGGAGCAGGTTGCACAGCTTAAAAGCGCAGGGCTTGATTTCTATAACCATAATATTGATACCTCGCCCGACTATTACCGCGAAATTGCAACCACCCGAACCATGGAAGATCGCTTGCAGACCGTGGAACAGGTGCGCAAAGGCGGCATCAAAGTCTGTTGTGGCGGTATTCTGGGCATGGGTGAAAAGCTGGATGACCGCATCTCCATGCTTGTGACACTCGCCACACTGCCCGCCCATCCCGATAGTGTGCCGATCAATCTCTGGAACGAGATCGACAAAACACCGGTGCAAAAACGCGCGCAACCGGTGGAGCCATTCTCTCTGGTCAGAACCATTGCCTTGGCGCGGATTTTAATGCCGCAAAGCGTGGTGCGCCTATCGGCCGGCCGCACCGGCATGAGCGAAGAATTGCAGGTTTTATGCTTTTTAGCTGGGGCCAATTCCATCTTTGTGGGTGATGTTTTGCTTACAACCGGCAATCCCGCAGCATGGCAGGATCAATCCATGATTGACCGTTTAGGCATGCGTTTTGCACCCGCCAATGCAGCACTTTGTGCAGAAGCGGCTGAATAAACTTTTGCAATCGTGAAAGATTTGTCGCTTTCACGATTGCCCGTTTTTAGATCAAAGTTCTTGGCAATATTGCTCAATCAGCTTTCGCTTCTCAATGGCTGAAGCTTTGACCAATTCATGCAAGCTAAACGGAAAATCATCCGGCAAAACCAGCACTACATTTTCAAATGCCTGATCAAAATGGGCCATGATATAGTCAAACGCATCGCGCACAATGATTTTTGCAAGCCCTGCTTTAGCAATACTTTGCATAAAATGGCGCGGCTGGATTTCATGGCAGAGATAATGCTTATTTTGCCCCACCGACATTGCAAGCTTCATCTGTCGCCGTTCAATTTGCCTCTGCGCCAGATTGGGCAAGACTGTCAAAATATCGTAAAACGGCGTCATTTTAAAACCGCCGCCCGGCAGCATGAAAATGCTGAAATTTTTCGCATGCCCGTCGGTTGCGCCAATCATCCAGAACAGGATTTGCGCAATCATAAAACGCGTTTGATCGCGTTGCGGATTATCACTTGCTTTTAACAAATTGAGCACCTGCACAATGCCAGGCCCGCCATCGGCCTGATATTTAAGGCTCGGCGGGCAAGATAAAGCCTGACACATATCTTCTTGCGGCAGACGCAACAAGCGCTCCCCTCTTCTCCCCTCCCCCGCCCTCTTGCTTGAGGCATTTTCCCGCCAAGCGCGATCAAAACGCTCAATCACCAAAGCTTTTGTGCTACCAAAGTGCTGCATTTCCACATTGGCAACCGGCAAGCCGAAAGCTTTAAACAAGCTCATGCAATAAAACTCATTCTCGACACTGTTGTTGAGATTGATGCCATTGGGCAAAGTGCCGATTTGCGTTTTGAAAATATGCGTCGTTGGCGTGGTGCCAAAGGGTTTAAGCCATTGATCCTGATAGCGCAAAAGTGCGGTTTTTTCCTGCGCACCTGCCACCGAAATGCGAAAATCACTGTCGCGCCCCAACCCCAAAGGTGCCAAAGCCAGATTGTTTAAAATCGCTTCGATTTGGCTGTCATCCACCACCTCGCCTTCAATATTGTGCTCAAGGCTGTGATCAGCATCATCATCCAAGAACTGCAAGGCTCCGACACAATCGCGGCCGATTGCTTGTAAAAGCCCATAAGCATCAGCACTGCGCGCGCCGGTTTTTTCAGCTACCAAACGGCGCAAATGCGGTGAATCCGGCAAAAGATTGTCAAAAACCGCACTCACCACCTCGCCGCGATAAGCATCCTCGCGCAAAGGCAGCGAAAGCGATATCGGGAAACTATTTGGGCGATCAAGCCATGAAACATCATATTGAAACTCAATGGCATTGCTTGGAAATTTGCGTAAAAAACCAACCAGACGATTGTTCAAAAGCACCCGAAGCGGGCGATATTGCGCGCGCCGTGCCATTAAACGAGCCAGTCTTCCAGATCGCTAAGGCTTGTTTGGCTGCGGATGCCGATGCTCATATCGAGATCAAGTACCGCTAAAACGCTTAGCAAATTATCCAGCCGAATGGCCGGATTTCCGCTTTCAAGCAGCGAAATACTCGCCTGACGCAAACCTGTGCGCTCGCCAAGCTCTGCCTGACTGAGCCCCTGCTTTTTGCGGGCGCGGCGAATAAGGTTACCTATCTGTTCCGGACTGCGGGCTAATTGTTTCATCGGTTATTTATACGCTAAATGCGATATTCAAGCAATATACGTTTAAGCGTATAATTTCAAAATATACCAATTGCCGTATAATGTCGTTTTATACAATCTATCGTATAGAATGCTCTGGCTTCAGGCTATTTTCTGTATCCGTTTCCGGATCAAAAATCCAATTGAGCAAACCAGTTGTCACCGCAATCGCCACACCCGGCCAGATCATCAGCATCGGATAATCAAAGATAAACATCCGGTATTCAAACAACATCGAACCCCAATCCGGCTTTGACGGATCAGCGCCAAGACCGATAAAAGCAAGCGAGGCATAAGCCACCACCGCCATACCTGCCTGACTGCCAACATAAGTAAGCATCACCGGCAGACTATTGGGCAAAATATGCCGGAATATCAGCCTTATCCGCCCTACTCCCAAGGCATGTGCTGCCTGCACAAAGGGCCGCCCCAAAATACGCCGTGTAAGTGTGTGCGCCAATAAAGCATGCGGGCCGACACCAGCAAACCCCAAGGCCAAGCTCGCACTTAATGGGGTTAGGCCAAAGATCGCCGCCGCTGTCAGCGCAATAATGAGTGTCGGGATAACAATCGACATTTCGCATAGCCGCAAAAGCGCATTGCCGCGCCAATCACCCAAAACCGCAGCGGTGGTGCCAAGCAACGCACCACCCGTAAAACCCACCAGCATGACGCAGACAATCACACTGCCGGTGCGCCAGCCACCCACCATAATGCGCGAAAACAAATCTCGCCCCAGATGATCAGTACCAAGCCAATGTGTCCATGACGATGAAGCATAACGATTGCCCAAATCCACCATATCCGGATCATAAGGCTGCCAGCAAAAGCCAAGCACAAAAAACAGGCTTAAAGCACCAAGCAGGCAGTAAGGGATAAGACGCGACACTCTCATGCGGCACGCGGATCCAAGCGGTTCAATAGAGTGAGAATAACCGCGTTGAGCACCATCATCCAAAGTGCCACCACCATCACATAGGCAACTAGCACCATATGATCGCGCGCCGAAATACTCTGCACCAAAAACTGGCTAATGCCCGGCAGGTTGAACAAAATTTCCATTGTCGCTGTGCTGCCGATCACCCAGCCCGCTTCTGAACGAACAGCGCTGAGCATCGCATAAAGGGCTGAGCGATGGCCGTGATGCCAACAGGCTTGACGCATCGATAGCCCCTTGGCAAGCGCAGTGGTGAAATAAGCCTGTTCACGGGTATGAATCAAATCACGCCGGTAAACACGCGTCAGCACACCAAGCGAGTGCAGGCTGATAATGATAATTGGCAAAATATAGGCACTATTGTTACCAGAAAATGGACGCAGGATTTTAAAATAAACCCCGAAAAACCATAATAAAATAAGCGCAATCCAGAAGCCCGGCATTGTCTGCACGAAGATGGATAAAAAACGGCTGACGCGATCAACCGCGCCTTTTGGTTTAAGAGCAGCAAAAAAACCGAAAGGAATGGCCAATAAAATGGCTAGTGTCAGACCGCTTAGACCCAGTGCCAATGACACGGGCAGGCGGCGCATAAACTCATCCAGAACCAGCTCGCCGGTACGGAAAGAGCGGCCCCAATCACCACTGACAAAACCTTTCAGCCAAATCAGATAACGCTCGAACAGTGGCAGATCCAGCCCCCATTGGGAGCGCAATGCGGCGACTGTTTCATCAGTCGCCGTCAAGTTCCAAGCGCGGATGGCAATCATCACCGGATCGGCGGGCATAGATGCAATGATGTAAAATGCCAACAGTGAAATAACGAGCAGGCTCAAACTGCTACGCGTCACGCGGTGGATGATTGCCTTTATCATGATCCTGTTTTACTCGCCCATATCCGCGCGCAAAACATGATAATCCGAGCCCCATGGCTGGTAGTTTTCCAACCGCTTGGAAAGGCCAACTGTCCAAACCGGCGAAACGAGGAAAGAGGCCGGAACATCTTCAAAGAGTTTCTCCTGCGCCAAACGTGCTATGTCTACACGCTTTGCCATATCGGTCTCGTTGGCAAAACCATCAATGATGCTATCGAATTCGGCACTTGCGTAGCGGCTGAAATTAAGCGATGCACCAGAACGCAACATGGAATTAAGGAAAAAGGCCGGATCACCGGTTGGCGCGGTATGTTGTGCCCATAAGAAGACATCAAAATCGCCTTCGGCGCCATATTCATTGCCATTTTCAACGATTTTTGTTTCCACCTGCGCACCCATTGCCATCAGCGCTGATTTCATCACCGGTAACATGGTGACAAAATCGGCACGCTGCGAGTAGGTGGCAACCAGCAACAACAAAGGCTTGCCGTCTTTTTCACGCACACCGGACGCGTTTTTAACCCAGCCAGCGCTATCAAGAATTTTCTCGGCTTCATCCAAATCAGTAAAGCGCGGCTCTTGCAACGCAAACGGGAAATAAGCCGCATAAGCTCCGGTGGCGATATTGCCAGCATTGATCGATTGAATAAGCTGTGTGCGGTCAAGCGCCAGATCAATGGCGCGACGCACCTGCACATCTTGCAGAGCAGGGCGACCTGTATTGAGGAAAGCAAAATACTGATAGCCGACATCAAAAGGTTTAAGGGTCAAATCCGTATTGTTTTTCAAACGCGGCACTATTTCAGACGGCAAACCAAAGGCCAAATCCAGCTCGCCGGATTCAAATGCCAGCGCCAAGCTTTGACTGTCGCCGAATTTCTGCAAGTGAACAGGTGAACGTTTTTCAGCGCCTTCAAAATGCGGATTGGCAATCAGATCAAGCGATGTGTCGGCCTTAAAATCACTAATCGCATAAGGGCCGGTATAAATCGCCTCGCCTTTATCGTTGAGCTTATAAACAATCAGCGGCCATTCGGCAAATAATGCCTGAATGAGCGCCACCGGCTTTTCGGTTTTAACCATCAGGGTCAAATCATCCGGTGCTTCAAAAGCAATCAGACCACCGGTGGCATGTGCCGCTTTATTGAGTTTAAAAGTATTGTCGAAACCGGACGCAATCGCTTTCGATGTCACCGGCGTGCCATCAGAAAATAACCGGTCTTTTTTAAGCGTGATTTTCCAGTTCAGATCATCGATGCGCTCGGCTTTATCTGCCAATTCCGGCACCAATTCACCAGCCTGATTGACGGTGTACAAATTTTCACCCACACCATGACTTGCCAGCGCCCAGCCGTTGGAGCCTTTCGCCGGATCAAGACCATTGGTCATAAAGCTTTGACCAATGCGCAAAGTTTCGGCCGCGTAAGCAACAGTGCTGACCGCCGTAAGTGCCGACACCACCAATAGCGAAGCCAGCCATTTTTTTAAAGTCAGACGCATATAGATCTCCATTGAGAATGCGATTGCAGGATCAAGTTGTTAAGAAAAATCAAAGTGCTTGTCATCATCCGCGCAAGCGTTGTTTTTTACCCGTAGCGCTATAGGCAAAATCATTAACCGGCAAACCTTGCAGCAAATGCTCGGATATGATGCGGTCAATCGCCTGTTCAGTGACGCCGCCATACCAAGTACCATCAGGAAAAACCTGCACCACCGGTGCCAAATTGCACGGCCCCAGACAACTGGTCTGCGCGCTCATCATGCCCTCGCCGACAATGCGCAATTTTTGCCGCTCTTGCTCATTGCGCAAATGGCACCATATCGCGTCAGCACCGGCCGCCTGACAAGCGCGTCCTTCGCAAACCAGCATACGATATTTTTGCGCCGGTATCAGCGAACCTTCATTAAATGGTTTTTCCATTGGGGGGAGGGGAACGGATTGCGCCGTCTCATGCAACAGGCCTTTCAAAAGTGCTGCCCAATACGGGCTTTTATCCAGCGTTGCTCCCAACTTGATTTCCGGCCACGGCAGGTCACTTTCCTGCTGCCAACGGCGCAGCATCTTGGTGATCCAAAGCTGAAAGCTAGGCTCCATCGGCAAGACAAGCGGCAGCACTAAAATCTGTTTGAAATTTTGGCGACTAAGTTCCAACAAAGCTTGTTTGAATGAAGGGCGGCCTTGCTCGCTAAAGGCATAGATAATGTGAGCCTGCGGATATTGCACGGCTGCAAGTTCAGCCAATCTTTGCATGTCCTGATGCGGGGCGGCGGCAAAGGCGGATTTAGCCAGCAAAATCACCGCCTCTTGCGCGACAGGCGCTGCAGGGGATTGATTGTCTTTAACACTGCACTGATCCATTTAATCTCCACCCCGAATGCAAATGAGGCGGACAGAAAATGCGCATATGGTTTGCTTGTACCCATTGGCGCATTCTTGCGGCACACCCCGACCACAGAATTCATCGCGTCAGGGCAGGTCTCCTGGCTCACGGGTCAATGCTTTCAAGCCGCCTTCCCGACAGTTTCCTGTCAGTGACATATTGGCTTTATGCTCGCCGTTCACAGTTGCGGGTCAGCTCCGGTCTCGCACCGGATTCCCTCTTAAGCTTCCGGCGTCAACCGGAAAACCATGACGGTGTGAAACTATAGAGAGACAGTTATAAGTCAAGCAAGAATGAAGTGTCTTTCAAACCGTTCCCAGCAGGGAACTATCAATTGAGGAAGCGCAAATTGAAGGGTGAATTTGAAAAGTTCCCAGCTGGGAACTGATCTGAAAATGGGCATTTGCACTTATGATCAGAATCGGCCATATTGAAGCTACGCTAAATTGTCGTATTTCGGAAAGTTTGCGTATTTTGAGGGTCGTTAACTGCTTGTTAACCATATCTGGTCTAGAGCAATATACGGTTTAAGGAGAAAATCGGTTGTCTCGTCATTTAAGCAGTTTGCATTTTATGAACACCTTTTCGAGCAAGCTCGACAAGGCGCTGAATAATTTATCCCTTGCACAATACCCGCCAAATGCTTTCCGCACTATGCGCAAATTCACCTCCACCGAAGTGGCGGGGCTCTTGGGTGTCACCGAAGCCTATATTCGTCAGGTCTCCTTAAAGGGGCAGGGGCCGGAACCTGAAACACTCGCCAATGGCCGCCGTCTTTATACACTGGAACAAGTGTTGGAGCTGCGGATGTATCTGGCCGAGAACGGTCGCAAAAAATGGATCAATCCGCGCCGCGTTGAAGGCGAGGAATGTCAGATCATTGCGGTCACCAATTTTAAGGGCGGCTCTTCCAAAACATCAACCACCATCCATTTAGGTCATTGGCTGGCTTTGCGTGGCTATCGTGTCTTAGCCGTTGATATGGATCCGCAGGCGTCTCTGACCAGTCTGCATGGTGCTTTGCCCAATTTTGATTATCGCGATGGCGATACGCTTTATTCATCCATCCGCTTTGATGAGCCGATACCGACACAACAGATCGTGCGCAAAACCCATATTGCCGGTTTTGATGTCATCTGTGCCGGTCTGGAACTCACCGAGTTTGAAACATCTGTGGCGTTGGAAATGCGCAAAAGCGGCGGCACCGGTTTCTTGCTGCGCGTTTCGCAAGCGCTGGAACAAGTGGCGCATGATTATGATGTTATCCTGCTGGACTGTGCGCCTTCGCTCAACTTCCTCACTCTGTCATCACTGACAGCCGCAACCGGTGTTCTCATTCCAGTGCCGGCGCAAATGCTGGATGTCGATTCCACCGCCAAGTTTTTGGAGCTGGCTGCATCATACATGCAAATTCTTGATGAAGCCGGGGCAGGGGCGCAATGGGATTTTGCTAAATTCCTGATCACCAAATTTGAAGCCAATGATCATCCGCAAGCGAATATGCAGGCTTTGATGCGGCAGGTCTTTGGTGAGGATTTGCTGCTCAATGCTGTCGCCAAATCCACAGCCGTTTCAGATGCTCTGACTTGGAAGCAAAGTCTTTATGAAGTGCAGCGGTCGCGTTTCTCTGCACCTAAAACCTATGACCGCGCAATTGAATCGATCAATGCTGCCAATGCAGAAATTGAAAACCTCATTGTAACTGCATGGGGACGTGAATTATGAGCCGAAAAGATTCAAAAGGCATGTTTGCCGCCGTACTTGGCAAATTGGATGAAGAAGCAACAACCGAACAAGCTACCGCGCGTTCGGCTTCGCCACATCTGATGAAAGTGGCTGCCGGTGTACGCCATATGCAAGAACGCAGTGAACTGGCTGAACGTTTGCTGAAAAACGCCGATCAGATCGTCGAGATGGAGCCGGAACGCATTCTGCCGTCCACCATCGATGACCGCTTTGACAGCGCCTATGATGATGCCGCCATTGCCGAAATTGTGGCATCCATTGAAGAGCGCGGCCAGATTGTTCCAGGACTCGTGCGCCCGCTTGATGATCAACCAGGTAAATTTCAGATTGTTTATGGTCGCAGGCGTCTTGCCGCCGCTAAACAACTGGGCATCAAGTTTAAAACTGCCATTCGCAGTTTAAGCGATGAAGAAGCGGTGATCTTTCAGGGTGAGGAAAACACCGCCCGTGAAGATCTCTCTTTCATCGAAAAATGTTTGTTTGCGGTGGCGCAGGAAGAAGCAGGCTTTAAGCGTGAAACCATTTGCGCTTCCCTTTCCACCGGCAAATCACATATTTCCGAGATGATCCGCATTGGTCAGACGCTGCCAAAACCGGTTTTATATGCGATTGGCAAAGCACCGGGCATTGGCCGCGGCCGCTGGGAAGAATTTGCCAAATTATGGCAGCAAGTCACGCCCGATCAAACAATCGAAACTCTGCTTTCACACAGTGATTTTAAAGCACTTAGCTCTGATGAGCGCTTCCTGAAACTCTCGAGCAAACTCATTGCTCGCCAAAAAGCACAGGCGCAACCCATACAAAAACCAAAAAACTTATCCAACAGCACCCGGTGGGATGCTATAGATAGGGCCGTGAATGTGTCGGTGAAGAGGAGCCTGAAGAAAACGACATTATCGATTGAAGCCGCTGACAGTACAAAATTCGCTGATTTTATAACCAATCAGCTGGATGATTTATACGAAGCCTTCAAGCGACAATAAAACGGTGAAAATCGTTTAAATATCAGGATGTAACCAGGAGCGCAACCGCAAAAGAAAAAGGCCACCAAAACGTTTCCGTCATGGAAGCCCTTCTCAAACCTTAAGCACGTTTAGAATCGCATTTCCATGAATCCCTGTCAAGTGTGGGAACGTCATTTTGGCGAACAAATTTCTTTTGCCTGAATTTAAAGGGTAAAGAACCATGGATGTGCAGTTTGCAACGACCCCTTTCGGGGGGCGGGTGATGTCGTTTGACCTTTTGTCAGCGCAACATTTTGCCCGCAAATCCAATTTAAAAGATAAAAAAGTCGATAAATGGCAACTTTATAAAGCGCTTTGTGAAGGCCGTTCGCATTTCAATATCAGCGATCGTTCTTTATCAGTGCTCAGCGCTCTATTGTCTTTTTATCCCGAAATAAGTTTGAATGAAGAAAGCGGTCTCGTCGTCTTTCCTTCCAACAAGCAATTGTCGCTGCGCGCGCATGGCATGCCTGACCCGACTTTGCGCCGTCATTTGGCAGCATTGGTCAATGCAGGCCTTATCATTCGACGTGACAGCCCGAACGGCAAACGCTATGCCCATAAAAACAAACAAGGTGCTGTCCAGGAAGCTTTCGGCTTTTCGCTGGCTCCTTTGCTGGTACGCTATGATGAAATCGTGCAAGCAGCTGAAAGTGTTGCTGAAAGCAATCTCAAACTGAAACGCACCAGAGAGCGCATTACCCTTCAGCGTCGTGACATCGGAAAGCTCATTGATGTAGCATTGACTGAAACTATGTCGGGTAATTGGGAGGGGCTTTTCAACAAATTTAGAGCAATTGTAGACGCTCTGCCACGCCGCGCCACACTCAATCAGCTTGAAACCATTCTGACAGAATTGAACGCACTACGGACGGATGTTGATAAAACACTGAAATTAAATGAAAATTCCAAAAATATGAGCGGCAATGACTGCCAAAATGAGCGGCAGCATAATGAATCCAATACTGATTACTATATTGAATCTGAATCAGCTTTAGAAAAGATTGAAACAGAAGTTGGATTAAATCCTCAATCTCAAACAAGACATCCGTTTTTAACACTCAATCTTGTTTTAAAAGCTTGCCCTGAAATTGCAGATTATGCCGTTGATGGCATTAAAAATTGGCGTGATTTTATCAAAACCACCGCACAAGTACGAAATTATTTGAATATTTCCACATCAGCCTATCAGGATGCTCTGGATCAAATGGGGCATGAAGACACAGCAATTGCAATTGCGTGCATTTTACAACGCTGCAACCATATCCAATCAGCCGGCGGATATCTGCGTACACTCACATCAAAAGCGCGGGCAGGGGAGTTATCCATTCAGGCAATGGTGATGGCAAATATAAACAAAAAAACTTAGTGAAACTCAATTAAAAATAAGAATGGAAACACGAAACAATTTTCATATCTTAGATATGAACACCCCTCCAGCGAAATTCTGGAAATTGCCATGATGGAGCCAGTTGTGCTGGCAAACTGTGGAAAAAAATTGTGAACCTCACCTCCGAAGCAATCCGCACGTTCACATAATGTCGGTATTGCGCCCTCTTGCCGAACATGGCAATGGGACTAAAAATATCCGTTCGCTGGATGCTGAAGGCAATCCGAAATTCTCCAAGAACGGACATGTGCTCTATCGGCAATTCGGGCGTTGACAAAGAGCTTATTCCAGCTCTTCGGAAGTCTTGGGCGGAAACACAAAATCAACACCTTGCGCAGCATGGTTTTGATTTCCGCGTTGATCATCGTTTCTATTCGGAACGTGGCATATCTATCAAACCCGCGATGCACCGCGGCCCGGCTGCTGATGGTATCGATCGAAAGGGAGAGCAATCGGATCGTATCAAGGGTAATGCCGATATTGAGGTGCAGCGCCGTCAACAGATTATGGCTATGCGGCGACCATCCATAAAAGTCAGGGTGCAACCGTCCATACCGTTTATGTGCTGGCAAGCCGATTGTGTCGCATTTTTTTCACATCTGATGAGTTATCATATGAATTTATGTAGGAATTGAGTGAGGCAGGAGCTGTGATGATTCCGATTATTTTGATAAAAAAATCCCGCTATTAAATTTGAGTTTTTTGGTCTAGTATTATTCGGTCAACCTGAATCGAACAACAGACCATATGATGAGCATTCAATCCGCCGAAAATTCTGAAGATCTGATGTCCGTTTATTTTCAACAGCTGAAATATCTTCGGGACATGTTGAAAAAACGAACCAATTCTCATGAATTGGCGGAAGATGCTATTCAGGAAATATGGGTCAGGTTGTCAAATATAGAAAGCCGCCCTTACGAGGTTCGCGATAATCGCGCGTTTATTCTGCGCGTTGCAAATAATATTGTCATTGATTTGTTACGCCGCGAGCAGCGCCACACCAAAGCCTGTCTGAGCGATGAAGAAATTCTTGTAACAGTCGCGGATACCGCGCCGAGCCCTGAAAAACATGCAATAGACCGCGATCAATTGCGTCAGTTGGTCTATGCTTTATTGCAACTGCCACCCAAACCGCGTAGCGCATTATTGATGGCGCGATGTGATTTGCTGACCCATTATGAAATTGCGCGGCGCTTGGATGTATCTGAAAGAATGGTCACCCGTTATTTGACGCAAGCTTTGCGTCATTGCCGCGATCATTTCCGCCAAATCAACAGCGCATTATGATTAAAAATAATCAATCTTCAGCGGATATTGGCTTAAGCGATGAAGCAATCGACTGGATTGTTTATTTAAGTTCCGGGCGTGCAACCGAACAAGACTATCAAAAATTTAACAATTGGCGTCGCCAAAGCCCGCAGCATGAAATGGCGGCAAAAGAAGCTGAAAGCTTGTGGTACGGCATTGGCTCGGCCGGTAAACGCATCAACAAAACCGCCAAACAGCGCCATTTGACAAGACGCTCCTTGCTTGGGCTTTCAATGGCATTTGTGAGCGGTGCGGCTCTTTATCAAACCGGTCTTATCGGGCCACGCCTTTTTGCCGATTATACCACCGGCACAGGCGAGCAACGTGCTGTAACGCTTGTGGACGGCTCAGTTGTTACACTGAATGCCAATTCAGCATTATCTGTCAAAATTACTGAGCAAGAGAGACGCCTGACCTTGTATGAGGGGCAGGCTTTGTTCAGCGTTGCCAAGGATCGCACACGTCCATTTATTGTGGATGCACTATACGGGCAGACCCGCGCATTGGGCACTATATTTGATATCGATATTCGTCCACGTCAGGTTTCGGTAACTGTTATTGAAGGGACAGTCGGTGTCACAACCAATGTCGATCATCATTTCAAAGACCGTGATATGATGGTCGTGCAGGCCAATTCCCGTATTTTCTATCTGGAAGATGGTGCTGTATCTTTACAGGATTATGTGGATGTCGAAATGGAAACGGCTTGGCGCAGAGGCAAACTTATTTTTAATGCCAAGCCACTTGGTGATGTTATTGCCGAATTGGAACGTTACCGCTCTGGAAAAATCATTCTCGCCAGTGACCAATTATATGCATTACAAATTACGGGTATCTTCGATTTGACACAGCCTGAAGAAATTCTTCAGGCAATTGAAAACACGCTTCCTGTCTATGTTACACGTCTGCCATATGTAACAATTATACGCCCGAATTCAGCTTTCAGAAAAATATGATTAAAAAGGTCAAATTTTTTATTTTTAAGGTTCCATCTTCTGCATCTCCTTTCGTCTTTAAATTATGAGGCCGGAAAATCTGCTTGTGCGGAGACCGGAAATAATAATGAAAAGGCGGTAAGTTTTATGCAGGGCATGATAAAAGCAAAGCAGTTTTCTCTATCCCAAAAGACTAAAAAAATTGGTCTTATGACCTCTGTTGCATTTATCGCAATTCTTCAATTTGGTTCGGGAAGCATTGCAAATGCTCAAACATCCGCACCGCAAACGATAAATTTCAATATCCGCTCACAAGATATGGGGTCAGCGCTGATTGCTTTCGCAGATCGTGCCGGACTTAAACTTTTGATGCAGTCAAATATGATTGCCGGTAAACGCAGTCCCACGCTGCAAGGCAATCTGACCCGTGATCAGGCATTGCGCCAACTTTTATCCGGCTCCAATCTGCAGTATCGCATACAAGGATCAACACTCACTGTCAGAGATCCGTCCGATAATGCGCAAAATACCACAGCTCCTGACGGCAGCCTTTTGCTTAATACAATTACCGTGACAAATGCGGCAACAGCAGCGGTTGATGCCCCTTATCATACCGCAGCACCGACAGCCTATATTTCAGAGCAGAATATTGAACGTTTCCGTGGTTCAAGTCCTGCTGATATTTTCCGCGGTACACCCGGAGTTTCATCAGGTGAATCGCGTAATGGTGCGGGCTCAATTGACGTCAATATTCGCGGCATGCAGGGCATGGGACGTGTTGCCACCACGATTGATGGTGCGGAAAACGCTGTCAATGTCTATCAGGGCTATCAGGGCATTTCGAACCGTACATTTGTCGATCCGGATTTTCTCGGCGGTATTGATATTCAAAAAGGCTCGGATGCTGCCTCCAGCGGTATAGCCGGAACAATTGCTATGCGCACCCTTGAAGCGGGTGATATTGTCAAGGAAGGCAACCGCTTCGGCCTGCGTGTTAAGGGCGGCTTTGGCACAAATTCCAGTAAGCCGGAAGCAGACACGAAAGCAGGATATTTAATCAACAACAGGGGCTATTCCGGCCCGCAAAATCCTGACCTTGATCCATATTATCATTCAACTGCGGAGGCATCTGACGCAACAATGAACCGTCCGGCTTTTCTCAAGCCAACCAATGGCTCAGGTAGCATTGTTGCAGCCATGCAGGATGAGCATGTAGAATTATTAGCCGGTTATGCCTATCGCAAACGCGGTAATTATCATGCCGGTAAGCATGGCCCTGCGGCAGAGGCAATTGATCGCGGCGGCATGGTCGCGTGTCTCTATTACTGCGATAATCCGTCTAATCACAATTGGTTTCCAAACTATATTGAGAATACAGGAATAGCTAATTACCGCGCTGGCGAGCAGGTGCTCAACACCCAGCTCGAAACCAAATCAACCCTGCTTAAAGGCAAGGTGATGTTTGGTGATGGTCATAGTATCCAACTTGGCTATACCGGCTTTTCAAGCGAAGCCGGTGACCGGATGGCATCAAATTTCAAAGGGCTAACCCAGCAAGCTGTCCAGCAAGAACTTACAACAGATGTTGATGCCCATACGGGTACATTCAAATATCGGTGGGATCCGGCAGGTAATGACCTGATCAATCTCAAGGCCAATCTTTGGGGCACCAAGCTCAAACAACGAAGCCCGACAGCTTATGGCGGCAGCAACAATCCTCCTCCAGGGTTCAAGTCAGGGCCTGATCTTTGGACATGGGGTGGTGATGTCAGCAATCGCTCGCAATTTGAAACAGATCTAGGTGATTTTGATCTTACTTTTGGCGGTTCATATAAGATGGAATCCACCAAGCCATCTGCGGATACAAAAAAATATGACAGCTGGCTGGATTTGCGTGATGGCAAACGCGAGGAAGCAGCAGCCTATATCAAAACAGCCTATAAGCCGATTGACTGGCTGACCATCAATGGCGGTTTACGTTATTCATCAATGTGGTCACGTGATCGAAGCTCGATGCATATGGATCATCCTGATATGGTCTATGGTAAAGCACGTCTCAAACAGGATGGCTGGAGCCCGTCATTGGGTGTGACTGTAGAGCCATTTAAAGGCACTCAGCTTTATGCCAATTATTCAAGCACCTTGCGTGCACCAAGTATTATGGAAGCAGTTTCTGCTTTCAATATGACGGTGAATGAAGACACCAAAGCGGAACGTTCCAGCAATTGGGAAATCGGAGCGAATTTCATCCACGATGATATATTCGCCGATGATGACCGCACAATGGTGAAAATTGGCTATTTCAACTGGGACGTCAAAGATTATATCGCCCGCGAGTTTCGTAAATATGCCAATTCGCAAAATGTTGGTATCCGCAATATCGACAGAGCCCGTTTTGCAGGTCTTGAATTGTCGGCAAATTACACGGTCGGCGGATTTGAAGCGACATTGGCCGCCAATTATTATCTCAATGTTGAATTCTGTCGCGATGCAGGCACATGCGAAAACAAGTCTCTTTATGCAGATTATGCAACCAACCAGATCCCGCCTAAATATGGTATTGATCTGACACTGTCGCAAAAACTGCTTGAAGATGCGCTTACCGTTGGCGGTCGTATTTCATATACGTCGTCGCGTGCGGTTGGTCATGGCGATGTTACCGGACAAGGCATGTCTCAATTCATCACATTGGTTGACTGGAAACCTTATACGCTTGTGGATGTATTCGCCGAATATAAAATCAACGATAATTACACCGCAAGTTTGCGTATCGAAAACCTGACAGACAGATATTATGTTGATCCGCTCAGCCTTGTATTGCAACCAGGCCCCGGCCGCACATTCTATGCGTCGTTGACTGCGAATTTCTGATTGCTGTTTCATGTACAATTTAAAAAGGCCACTCAGTTGAGTGGCCTTTTTATTTTTAAGCTTTTTTCTTAGGCATTATGAAATAAACGACTGCCAAAAGCACGAACCAAACCGGTGTAATCAGCAGAGCCTGCGCCGTATCCGCTTGCTGTGTCAAGGCCCAGAGAATGAAGGCAAAGAATGCAAACACCATTACGACAGCAGCATAACCACCCGGCATTTTGAATTTTGATTTTGCATGAAGATCAGGGCGTTTACGGCGATATTGTACGTAAGACGCCAGAATGATCGACCAGACAAAGATAAACAACAATGCTGAGATTGTGGTTACAATGGTGAAAGCTTCAATAATGCTCTGTCCGGCATAGAGCAGCACAACACCTGCGAGCAGGAAGGTGCAGGAGAAAAACAGCGCATTGACCGGCACTTTGCGACGGTTCAGTTTACCAAGTGTTTTGGGCGCCAAAGCATAGCTGGCAAGACCGAAAATCATACGCGATGTTGAGTAGATGCCGGAATTCGCACTTGATGCTGCCGAGGTCAATACTACGAAATTGACCACATGAGCCGCGATGCCCAGACCTGCCAGCGAGAACATGGCAACAAACGGACTGCTGCTTGGATCAATCTGGTTCCACGGCATTACCGTCATGATAACGAAGAGCGATCCGAGATAGAACAGCACAATACGAACAGGGATCGAATTGATTGCTTTCGGCAGATTGCGTTCCGGATTTTCAGTTTCAGCTGCAGCAGTACCGACAAGTTCAATACCAACAAAGGCAAAAACGGCAATCTGGAAACCAGCTACAAAACCAAAGAAGCCATTCGGGAAGAAACCGCCCTGATCCCACAAATGGGCAACGGAAGCTTTAGTGCCATTGGGTGATGTATAACCCGATGTCAGCATAACCACCCCGGTAATGATCAAAGCGACGATGGCGACGATCTTGATGAGTGCGAACCAAAATTCGATTTCACCGAAATTGCGTACATTAGGCAGGTTCAATGCAATAAGTGCTACAATCAGGCCTAAAGCTGGTATCCATAATGCCAGTTCCGGAAACCAGAAGGACATATAGCCAGCAACAGCAACCACATCGGCAATACCGGTTACAATCCAGCAAAGCCAATAAGTCCAGCCGGTAAAAAATTGTGCCCATGAACCAAGATAGTCACCGGCAAAGTCAGCAAAAGAGCGATAATTCAGATTTGAAAGCAGCAATTCGCCCAAAGCGCGCATCACAAAAAACAGCATGGAGCCGATAATTGCGTAAACCAGCAGGATTGACGGACCTGCAAGTGAAATTGTTTTTCCCGAGCCCATGAAAAGCCCCGTACCAATTGCACCGCCGATAGCGATCAATTGCAAATGTCGGTTTTTCAGATTTCGCGCCAGATGTGGTTCTTCCTCACCGGAATGAGCACGGGAGTGTCCTGATGCAGTATCCATTCAGTATGCCTCACAATTCATCTGCCAGAATATTTCCCCTCCAAAATCTAAAGAAATATTCTGTTTTGTTTTCTGCATGCATGCCGGTGAAATATGATTCTCTCGCACAGACAAACACTCTGTGCGATTACTCCTGTGTGCCGGTGAGTTAAAGAGAATTTGCATAAGGCTAGACTAATGTAGCATAACCTTGAAATTGTTTTGTTATATTCTGGCTGTTTGCGTCAGATATCGTACACAAAGCAGACACAGCAAAATTAATCGATTTCACTGTGCAGAAATCTAAGACGTGCAAATATGCATTTCAATTGGATTACACCAAATAAAAAGAAATTTCATAAGAAATAATTAGTTAAACTGGTAACAAATAAAATTACCCGCAATTTATTAGGATTTTTATTTTCATTTTAAATGCATAAAAGAAACTGAAATATTTTTATTAATGATAATGATACCAATTAGCATTTCAGTTTATTACTTGAGCTTGTTGAAGTATAAAATAAAAATACAACCTATATTGCTAAAAGGTGTCATCAAACCCGGCTTTCGGGGAGGCTTGATGACAAGAGAATATATTAAAAATGAAATTTTTAAAGAAGAAGATCACGGCTATCATAAAGCGCTGAAGCCGCGACAAATCCAGATGATTGCCATGGGAGGCGCAATTGGTACGGGGCTTTTCTTGGGCGCTGGCGGGCGTTTGGCACAGGCCGGCCCCTCATTGGTTTTTGTCTATGCTTTATGCGGATTTTTCGCGTTTTTGGTTCTGCGTGCCTTGGGCGAGTTGATCATGCATCGCCCCAGTTCCGGCTCTTTTGTTTCTTATGCACGCGAGTTTTATGGTGAGAAAATGGCCTTTGTGGCAGGCTGGATGTATTGGCTCAATTGGGCCATGACATCAATCGCCGATGTGACAGCCGTGGCTCTCTATATGAATTTCTTCAAACATTATGTACCTTGGCTGCAAAGCATTGATCAATGGATGTTTGCCATGACAGCTCTTATTTTCGTGCTGTCGATGAATTTATTGTCGGTCAAAGTCTTTGGCGAACTGGAGTTCTGGCTGAGCCTGATCAAAGTGCTTTCGCTCGTCTTGTTTCTTGGCATCGGCATTTATTTTGTTGTGACGGGCACGCCTATTGACGGACATCAGCCTGGTTTCAACCTCATTCTTGAAGGTGGCGGATTTTTCCCTCACGGCATATTACCTGCTCTTGTGGTGATACAAGGGGTGGTTTTTGCCTATGCCTCGATGGAACTGATCGGCACAACAGCTGGTGAAACGGAAGATCCCCGCAAAATTATGCCGCGCGCCATTCGTACAGTGATTTATCGGTTGGTGATATTTTACGTTGGTTCCGTGCTGTTATTGACCATGCTGTTACCTTTTAGCAGTTATAGCGCCGGTGAAAGCCCGTTTGTTACTTTCTTTGGCAAGATTGGTGTTGACGGGGCTGATATTATTATGAATCTCGTGGTGCTCACGGCAGTTCTGTCATCACTCAATGCCGGTCTTTACTCGACAGGGCGGATTTTACATTCGATGGCTATTTCCGGTTCTGCACCTTCCGCTTTGGGTAAAATGAGCAAAAACGGCATTCCTTATGTCGGTATTGCCATGACGGCTTTAGTCACAGCCATCGGGGTGGTGCTCAATGCTGTTGTCCCGGCAGCGGCCTTTGAAATTGCTCTTAATATGGCATCACTTGGAATTATTACGGCATGGGGTGTGATTATTTTATGCCAACTCAAATTGTGGTTTTTGGTGCGCAAAAAAGTAATAGCCCCGACTGAATTCCGGATGTGTGGTGCGCCTTACACGGGTCTTTTGACGCTTTTGTTTTTGTTTGGCGTTGTGGTCTTGATGGCGGTCGATTACCCGCTTGGCTCATGGACGGTTGGTTCATTGATTATCATTATACCGGCACTGGTCATTGGTTGGTATTATATGCGTGATCGTATTTATCGGCTGGCAAAATAAAAATCTTGTAAAATCCAATAATCAAGAATTGAAACAACAAAGCTTTGGAAAGTGGAAATATAATCGCCATTGTCAATCAAATGTGATGCAATCTTTCAATGTTTGTATCACACTTGATTGTAATCATTCTCCTTTAGTAAAATGCTCGTTAAACTATAATTTGAATATCCGGCTTTATGAGTTGGTTATCTATCAAACACTGATGAGAAGGATCAGATTATGACAACGCTTGAGAATAAAGTTGCCCTGGTTACCGGAGCTGCCCAAGGTATCGGACGTGGTATTGCTTTGCGTTTGGCTAAGGATGGATTCAATCTCGCTCTGGTCGATTTGAAAGCAGAGAAACTTGAAAGTGTTAAAAAAGAAGTCGAGCAACTTGGCCGTAAAGTAACGACCATTTCTGCTGATATCAGTAATCGTGATGATATTTATGCCGCAATTGATAAGGCAGAAAAAGATCTCGGCAGTTTTGACGTGATTGTCAATAATGCCGGCATCGCACAGGTACAGCCTATTTCGGAGGTGAAGCCTGAGGAAGTTGAACGTATCTTCAAAGTCAATATTGAAGGTGTGTTGTGGGGTATTCAGGCTGCTGCCGCAAAATTTATCGCGCGCAAACAGAAGGGCAAGATTATCAATGCTTCTTCGATCGCCGGGCATGATGGTTTTGCAATGTTGGGTGTATATTCTGCGACCAAGTTCGCTGTACGTGCACTGACACAAGCAGCCGCTAAGGAATATGCCAGTGCCGGTATTACCGTCAATGCTTATTGCCCTGGCATTGTCGGTACAGATATGTGGGTTGAAATTGATGAACGTTTTGCCCAATTGACCGGAGCACCGATAGGTGAAACCTACAAAAAATATGTTGAAGGCATTGCACTGGGCCGTGCACAAACCCCTGATGATGTCGCCTCGTTGGTTTCCTTCCTTGCAGGTCCGGATTCCGATTACATCACAGGTCAGGCTATTTTGACCGATGGTGGTATTGTCTACCGTTAAATTCTGTATTGGGAGTAATGGTTTTTTTCATTTCTTCCTTACAAGATCAGTTAATGCTAAAGGCTGTGCTTTTTGTAATAAACATTGACTGACAGCCCCGCTATGGATGTGGGGCTGTCATAATGGGTAAAATTGACTAGAGGCAAATCGGAATTAAAATTTGGAAACCTTGGGTGCATTTGTCCAGACAATCTTTATTCGTTCCGCATGTCAAAGCGTAAGCTGAACCAGAACTCATGACAGCCATTACGATAATTGCAGAGGCTACGAACTTTTTCATAAAATGATCCTTTCTTAAAAAAATCAACTATATGGCTTGATTATATTAGATTTTTATTCGTGACCAATTCCAATTATGAGGGGGCAGATATTAGTTGCGATTGAACAAGATAAGGGTGAGCATAGCTTGGCCGAGCTTATCGTTTTTTAAATCAATGATTTCATTTACTTGTTAACCACTCAATATCAAAATGCGGTGGGGCATCTGTTCTGAGCGACACAAATTGACCTTTGACACGGAAGGTTTTTTCAATCAGTCCACTTTGCGCCAAAATATCTGCTGTGCCGTTAAAAATCTGCTTGCCTCCGTCAAGCAACACAATGCGGTCGCAGATTGCCATTGCTTGATTGATATCGTGGATAGATATTAAAATTGTGGTGCCGTATTCACGGCTTAATTGATAAACCAGATCAAGCACTTCGGCCTGATAACCGATATCCAGAAAACTCGTCGGTTCATCCAGCAACAGAATTTCGGCTTCCTGTGCTATGGCAGCGGCAATCCATGCCCTTTGCCGTTCACCACCTGAAAGCTCGTTTAAAAAGCGTTCGCCATAGCCGCTCAATCCTGTGCTGTGCAAGGCCCATTCAATGGCTTCTTCGTCGCTTTTTTTATAAGAGCGCAACAAGCCGACATGGGCAAAACGTCCTTGCCGCACCAATTGGCAGACGCGCATTTCATCGGGTGCGAGTGGCTGTTGAGGCAAAAAAGCAAGTTTGCGCGCAAGCAGTCGCCGCGACATGGACTGAACAGGATAATTATCTAAAAAACTTTTGCCTTGTGTGGGGGGGATTAAACCGGCAATCGCTTGGAGAGCCGTGCTTTTTCCTGAACCATTGGGGCCGATAAGTGTACATATTTCTCCCCTTTTTAGCTGCAAATTGAAAGCATTCAGGGCTTTTCGGGTTTTATAGTGAATGGACAGATGATCACAGATTAATTGCATGATATCTCACGGGATTTTGCGCAGTAAAACAATGAAAATCGGAGCCCCGAAAAAAGCGGACATGACACCCACCGGAATATCATCAGCCTGACCGATCAGGCGCCCGGCAAGATCGCTAAGCGTCATGGTGATCATGCCGAGAAAAATGGTGAGGGGTAATATGAATTGTCCGCTTTTGCGGCTTAAAAAGCGGGCAAGATGGGGCACAACCAACCCGATAAAACTAATTGGTCCGACCGTGCCAACAGCACTGGCCGCCATCAGACAAGCAAACGCCAACACGATTGTGAAGTGTTTTTGATAGGGAAGACCGAAGGATGCGGCACTTAGCGGATCAAATTGTAATAAGTTGAGCGGGCGGCGTATGAAAATTAAGGCACAAAGGCCGATGATTGTATAAGGCAAGAGATAGCGTACATGCTCCCAACTGCGGGCATAGAGGCTGCCGGTCAGCCACTCCAGCATGATTTCCATGCGGTTTGAGCCCCATCCGGCAATCATGCCGATAGCGAGCGCATGCAGAACGGCACCCACTGCAATGCCGCATAAAGTGAGACGCAAGGGGGATAACTCTGCATGGCTACCAAGATAATAAATGATGAGGCCGGCCAACAAGCCGCCGCCAAGACCGATTGTCGGCAAATATTCAAGCGGCAGAGCGGGTAATGCAGCGGAACCATGATACTCTTGCGACATGGCCAGCAGCAAAAACAGGCTGACAGCAAAAGTTGCACCTTGCGAAATACCCATAATGGAGGGATCGGCCAGTGGATTGCGGGTGATGTTTTGCAAAATTAATCCGGCGACAGCGAGATGGATGCCGGCTAATGCGCCTGTAATGATGCGCGGTAGTCTGATGTCCCAAATAATGGAATGCGTGTTTGCAGAACCATTGCCGGTAATTGCGCTCCATACATCAATCAAAGGAATATCGGCAACCCCTAGAAAAACAGCCAGCAGTGGTGTCAGAATTGCTGCCAGCCCCCAAAATAAAAGCAGCCATAAAGGATTATTTTGCTGTTTCACCGGCAATTTCCTTGTGATGAAACAGAGCGTTTTTGAGCCAGATAGATAAAGACGGGCCCGCCTGTCAAAGCGGTGACAATACTGACTGGCAGTTCCTGCGGGACAGCAATTGTGCGCGCAATAATATCGGCCAGAGACACCATGTTGCCGCCGAGAAAAAAGCATAGAAGAATAGTTTGGGTTTGGTTGTTTCTGCTTAAGAGGCGGGCAATATGAGGTGCCGCCAGCCCGACAAAAGCTACAGGCCCTGCAACCGGCGCAATGCCTGCAACAGGCAATACGGCTAAAAGCAGCAGAAAAGGTTTCCAAATATTTGTTTGCAAACCCATGCCGGCAGCCACCTGCTCAGGAAGTGACAACAGGCTTAAAATTCGTTGGCAGCAACATATGCCGCATAACGCAATGATGACCCAAGGCAGCATATAGAGTAATTGCGGCCATGAGCGCCCTTGCAAGCCACCGGTGAGCCAAAATAATAAAGAAGGCACTTGTGCCCCGCTTGCCAGGATAATGTAGGTGATGACCGCATTTAAAAAGAGTGAGACACTGATGCCGCCAAGAGCCAGATGCAAGGGATGCTCGTTGCCGCCACGAGCGATCAGCAAAGTAATGCTGGCAGCTGCCAAGCCGCCGATCATGCCGATAAACGGGTAATAAATGGATGAAATAGCGGGCAAATAGACAAAACAAAATACGATCGGCGTTATCGCGCCGGCGCTTACGCCGGTTAAACCGGGACCTGCCAGTGGATTGCGGGTAAGCGCTTGCAAGATATAACCCGAAAGCGCCAATCCCGCACCGGCGAAAAATGCCGCCAGAGAGCGCGGCAGACGCAATTTCCAGACCAGAATGGATTCCACATGACCATCCGGCCGGTTCAGAACCGGCCATAATTGCTGTAAGCTTAACGATCGCGTCCCAACCATCAAACCGGCGGTGATGATGATCAGGCTAAAGGTAGCCAGCAGCAAAAAGACTGCGCATAGTTGCATATGCGCATGTCCTGTTTTTGGGGCGAGAGCGGACATTATGATCCGTCTTTGGCCGGCATCAATTTGGCGGCTTCTTCTTTCACATCAATGGCGGGAAATGTATCCGGGTAGAGATAATGAGCTGCTTCCCGCAAAACTATTTCACGGGCAATAGGCCCGTTTGTTTCCACCCAATGATCGCCGACATAATAAACACGGTGGTTTTTGACGGCAGAAAGCTGGTTCCAGATCGGGTTGTTTTCATGCGGACGGTCAGGGCCGCTATCATAGACAAAGATCACTTCCGGATCCTTTTCCAGCATGGTTTCAAGGCTGACTTCCTCGCCAAATTTACCGCTTGTAGTCATAGGTCCCAATATATTATCACCGCCAAGAGCGGCCACAATTGAAGCGGCTGTGTTTTCAGTATGGAAGGAAAAAGGCGTATCACCCGCCCACATAATTTGAAAACGCGGATGTTTGTCTTTTGGTGCTTTCGCCACAAATTCTTGCAAATGGGCTTTAAAATTGGCGTTTAATTCTTCGCCGCGCGGCTGTTTGCCAAAGAGGGTGGCGAGATCGTTTACTTCTTTATAGCTCTCGTCGAGCAGTTCCATATTATAGGCGATGTAAGGTGCAATTTTTTCAAATTGGGCAGCATTGGCCACTGTGTAACGGCGCATGGCGACAATCACGTCCGGTTTTGCTTGCGAGAGCAATTCCAGATTGGGCTTTGCCCGTTGGCCAATTTGCGGGATATCTTTGGTTTTGCCCATCAGATATTCCGGTTCACGGCCTTTTTCCATATAAGTGGTAGCAACAGGCTGGATGCCCAAAGCAAAAGCAATATCGACGCCAAGATATGAAACGGCGGCAAGGCGTTCAGGTTGGCGCCTAAAAGTGATATTGACGCCGCGATCATCGGTAATGGTCACCGGCCTTTCAATATTGGCATGGGCGGCAGTGGCAACAACAATGCTTGTTATGGCAGCGAGAGCAAGTGGGGATAAGTTTTTAAATATCATTTGATTAAAATCCTGCTTAAATAAACGATGAAATAGTGGTTGGAAATGTTTTCATTTCTTGTAATTGTCGTGAAAATTGCCACCACAGTAACAGGCTGGTGACGCCGAAACTGAGGCATAAACCGCCCCAGATGCCATAGGCACCCCACAGGGTCAGATGGTTGCTCATAAACATGACAGGAATGCCGACCAGCCAATAACCGATCATGGTTTTGGTCAATCCCGCGCGTGTGTTGCCAAGGCCGCGCATTAGCCCGATGCAGATATTTTGCGAGTCTTTTAAAAACTGATGTGCGATGGCAAACCATAATAAAACAGCAGCATAACCAAAAACTGCAGGATTTTGATCAGGCTTTATAAATGGCTGCAAGACGGCTTGCGGGATAAAAATATAAATCAGTGCGATGAGCGTCATCGTGCTGAAACTGAGGATAAAACTGCGTTTGGCAATTGCGCTTAACGTATCAATATTACCTTGCGCGAAGGTGCGGCTGACCAGAATGGATGAACCATGAGAAAGGCCGATATTGAATTGATAAACAATATAAGCAAGTTGGTTGACGATGTTGGAAGCCGCCAATGCTATTGGCCCGAATGTGCCGATCAAAACCGTGGCAATAGATGTGATTGCCGCTTCCGAACCATAAGTTAAAGAAATGGGTAGTCCCATACGGGCTATTTTGACAAGCGATGCCCATGTCGCGCGGCATGGATTAAACGCCAGTAAAGGGCATAATTGTTTATCGCAGCTGATGATGCGCCAATAAATCAGAAAATTTGTTAATTGCACCAATGTGGTGGAAAGACCGATACCGGCAAGCCCCAGTTTGGGCATGCCCAATAGTCCGAAAATAAAGATCAGATTGAGCGATGCATTGATGATAACGCTAATAAGCGTCACCATCATCAATGATCCGGCGCGGCGCATGCCTACGGCAAATTGGCGCAAAACATTAAGCCACAACATCGGGATCAGACCGGGTGCAAGCGTGAGCATGATGGGCAGGGCGAGGGCGGCAATATCTTCTTCCTGCCCCAACAGGTTCAAACACATGCCTAGTCCCACCATCAGCAGGGCGGCAATTGCGGCGGTCAGTGTTGCCAGCAGCATGGAACTGCGCAATAAGTTTTGCACGGCATCAGCCGTTGGCTCGTCGAGACTATGTGCGCCTGATTGATTTTCACCACGCCCGACAGTGGCTGCAATCATATTGCCGACACTTGTCACCATGCCGACACTCATGGTGCGCAACTGATTATATAAAAGTAGCGCCAGACCACCGGCCGCCACCTGATGGATGCCTAAAAAACCCATCATGAACAGATCGGTGCTGGTGAGCGCCACTTGTGCAAATTGGATGCCGATAATCGGTGCAGCAATGTTCAGTATGTCGACATAGGGGCGAAATTTAGCACGCATGGAACTTTCGCTTATCTACCGGCACATTTTTTGCTGGGAGCTTGAGGGATGCCTGATAGGAATCCAAAAGCTGATGCAGCCGTTGCTCTGTTTGTTTGTCGAGAAGATTTCGCTGGCGCAGCCAGTCATCATTATAAAAACTGTCGAGATATTTTTCGCCCGCATCGCATACAAGCACTACCATTGTGCTTTCAGGTTCAATCAAATGGAGACGTTGTAAAGCGACATGAATTGCCGCTCCGGCCGTGCCGCCGACAAGGAGACCAGTGCGCCTTGCAACGACACGTGCGGCCGCAAACGCATCCAGATCGCTGACGCGCAAACCTATATCAATCAAGCTGCGATCCAGATTGCTGCCAATGGTAAAACCATGCGGTGCACCGGCACCACTTTGCCAGTATTTGTCCGGCTTACCGCCGAAAATTATCGAGCCTTTCGGTTCAACGCCGATGCTGGTGACATGCGAACCAAGATGGCGTAACTCCTTGACCGTACCGCATAAAGTGCCGCCCGTTCCTACCGCGCCCACCAGATAATCAACCTCGGTGCCGACATCACGTAATAATTCTGCCGCCAACCCTTTATAGCCCAGATTATTATCTGGATTATAGTGCTGATCCGGCCAGAATGCGCCTGTTTTCTCGGCAATTTCATATGCCTTCTGCCGTCGCTCCACGGTGCTGGGACCGCCCTTGGTGCTTTTGACAAAGACAAGTTCGGCACCCATTGCCTGCATGGCACGCAATTTATCGGGCGCGGCATGATCATCAACTATGGCGGTAAATTTATAACTGCGTTCAATGGCAATAAGGGCAAGGCCACTGCCGGTATTGCCCGAAGTGGGCTCGACAATATGGCCGCCTGCTTGCAGCTTGCCGTCACGTTCGGCACCAATAATCATTTCGCGCGCCATGCGTATTTTGCACGAGCCGGTCGGGTTTATTTGTTCCAATTTCAGCAGCAGACGGCTGCCTGTACCGGTGCGGGCAAGTTCCAGCATTGGAGTATTGCCGATCAGCTCACTAGCCGCGCTCGCAATGGGATGTAAGATTTGCGTATTGAGCAGGTTCATTCGTCAATACTCCACTCGAGATTATTTTCATTTTGCCAGACGATAATTTTCGGCGGTAGGGCAAGCTGATGAAATGTGCTTTCATTCTTGTCCATCTGATAACCGGCCGTGTTGGGATAGATAATCAGGTCGCCATAGCGAGGACGGGCGGGAAAGCTTAATTTACGCCAGCTCAACATGTCATATTCCATGCAGCTGGAGCCGCCGATGCAAGCAAGCACCGGCTTTTGTTCGCGTTCTGCGCCGCGTTGCACCAGATATGGATCGGGCAAAAATTCGCTTGCCTTCCATTGTTCGGAAAGGCTCATGCTCAGACCTGCAACGGTAATGATACCGTGCGCATCATTTTGTTTGAAACCCTGCACCGGAAACACACTTAAACCTGCACCATCAAGCAATGCGCGCCCCGGCTCCACCAATAGGCTGATATCTGTTTGATTGAGAGCCTGGCTTAAATGATGTTCACTATCACTGCTTTGCAAAATTTCATCCAGCATTGCAGCGCCAGTTGGTGCTTGGTGATAGGGATAAAATTTTGCAAAGCTTTTATGCCCGTGAAATTGGCCGGGATTTAAATTGGCCTGAAAACTATCCCAATGATCTTCAGTCGTGTAAGCACAGGCAAAGCCGCCACCGATGGAAATGGAATGGGCCGCGAGTCCGATTTGGCGCGCTGCAAGACATTCCCCGATCAGGTGAAAAGTGAGTGCTGCCCGCGAGCCAACCTCATAGCCATCGAGATGGAAAGAAAAACCTTCCATGGTGACGAGATGGCGATTGTCAGCACATTTTTGCAACGCCATTTGTAAATCAGTGGGATTAAGCCCGAAGCGGCTGTCAGGAAATTCCGGTGGCAGAACACGCAATAATATCCGCATGGGTTGCGTGACTTCTGCGATTGCAATAGCCGTTCCAACTCGTCCAAGGCGTCAATGGCAACAAGCGCACCATGCTGGTTGGCAAGGCGCAGGAGATCATTGCTTTTTGCAGCCCCCGTGACGCCGATATGGTTGCCTTTAATACCGCAAGCTAAAGCGTGGGCAAATTCCGGAAGACTGGCAACATCTGCAAAACCATTAAAAAGTGCTGCAACTTTCAGCCAGATAGCAGCTTTATTGGCCTTTTTTGCGTAAAAAACGTGCCCCTTGACCTGATGTTTTTGTAAAATATCTTCAAAGTCGTTGAGATTATGGGCAAAAGTTTCCGGCTCGACGAGATGGAAAGGCCCTTCTATTGTATCAGCAATCTGCGTGATAAAACCGCTATTTTGCAAAACTTTCTGCATCCATGGTTGTTCAATTGCCGGCAGGCTGGAAAGGGTCACGTCCATAGCTCGATCCTCGTTCCACGTCCTGCCGCAATGGCGCAGGTGGCAAGCGCATGTGCCACCGGAATATCGGTGATGATCATGCCGCTGCTGAAAGCAAAAACACGGTCGGTGGGGGAGGTGCGGCCGGGTTTGCGACCGGTGATAATATCGTGCAGTTCCGCATCAATTTTAATAATGCCGTCCGCTCCGGCCAATCTTTTGCCGGTAACACCCATTTGCACTTGATTGGTGGCAACGGCATAATCTGCTTGATGCAGAGAGCCGCTTGCAACGCCTTTGCTGGCAACGGATATCAGCAAGCCACCAGGTTTCATCCATTGGGTTTGAATTTTGGGGTGTGCAGCGCGCCCGGATGCAGCAACCACAATATCCGATTGGGTAACCGCATCGGGTACATCTTTGACAAGCTCAATTTCGCGGTCAGGGAAATAACGGGCAAAAGTTTCAAAGGTCGCCGTAATTCCATCCGGATGTGTGCCGAAAAGACGTAGATGCTTCAAAGAGGGCAAAGCTGTCAGTAAATAGGGCAGGGTATTGATCCCTTGTGCGCCGGTGCCGACCATTAGTGCCGATTGCGGATTTTCAATCGCACAATATTTGGCTATAATAGCAGTGGTGGCCGGCGTTCTGGAACCGCCAACGCGGTGACAATCCATCAATGCAAAAGGCATACCGGTTGTGTCATCGTAGAGACTGATGGTGGTATAATATTTATCGGCATTGTCATTGCCCTGCCGATAAGAAGTTTTGAAACCCAATTGTTGCAGCACGCCATCATAGCCAATCATGGAATAAGAGACGGAATCGCGCTTGATATCGGGCAGTGGCATCATCAGCTTGGTCGGACAGCGCGATTTATCTTGCGCGTAATAAACATAGGCATTTTCGACCAGTTGAATAACATCGGCAGGTGCCAGTTCAATATCCGCCAAATCTTGACGGGATAAAATATGCAGGGCGGGTGTCAATAAATATTGTTTTGACATGTACATGTCTTTCAAATTAAATTTTAAATAAAAGGCACGCGATTACTTTTGTAATTCATGTAAAGGAATGTCGCAGGCAGGCAGCGGTTCTTTAAAAATATGGCGGGTGGTTTTATAAGGGAACTTTTTGCCGTTTTGCGCCTTTTCTATAATCAGCTGCGGTGTGACGATTTCACCGTCGCGCCATGCACAGACATCGACTTTGTCATAATCCAGCAAAACCACCGGCATACGCGCTAATTTGAGCCTTTTGGCAATGCTGAGACGGTGATGGCCATCCATGACAAACATGGCATGCTTATGCACAGAGACCGGTATTTTCCAGCGACCGCAGGCTTTGATGTGCTTTTCGAGTTCCAGCGCGTGGAGTTCGTTTATTTCTTCGGTTGGTATTAATCTGTTTGGTTCAATGAGAATATAGTTTTGCTTACAAAGCCCCATACGTATCTCCGTAAGGCATTGGTATTTCAAATGAATTCTGTTTTTAATAATAAATTAAAATAAGCTAATATTCATAAAAGTCAATAATAATATGAATATAAAACTCAAGTTATTGTTGCTCCCAATTAAATGCCAATAAAAAAGCTGGAGTATATTATACTCCAGCCTATTCTTACTCTTAATGCTGTCGGTTATTCTAGCCGTCAAACAAAGTCCCATCGGAAATGTCGATACCAAAGGCAGTGCCGGCAAAGACAAGAAGGCAGATAAGAGCTTTTTTCTTGATGGTAGCTTCCAGAAAATGTACCGAAACCTGTCGGTAAATATCACTCGCAATTTGTTTTTTATTGAGCTGGTTCAATCGTGAAAACCAGGCACGCAACGGCACGAATGTTTTGTCACCGATACCGTCGATCAAAACCATAGAGCGTGATTTTTCATCGTAGACAATATTGTCGAGATGGACATCTGTTGCTACGATTTTACTGCGGACGAACCATTTGAGAAAATCATTCAAGGCAGAATGGCATTTATTATCATATTTCCCTTGCGTGATAATTTCACGCAAGGTCATCGCCAGCTGGCCGTTTTCACGGCATACTGCCTGCACTATAATACCGTTTCCTTGCGGGGTTTGGGCAACGCTGACAAAATTCTGCAAATGCTGGTTGGTCAGATTACCCTCATCGGCCACACGTTTATATTCGCGCACTTCACGCATTAGCGGAATTGTTTGTTTATAATAGCTTCTCATCCGCACCATCAATTTCCATTTTTTGAAAAATCGGCGCGGTGAGGGGGCTTTTTTCTGAACTTTTAATAATAATGGCGGTTCATGCGGAATGGCATAAACATTACGCGAACGCCCGGCAGCGATCGGCTGTTTTGAAACATGAACATTGCTCAAAAGATAGGTTGAGTGACTGGTTTTTGAAATTGGTGATAACAACATTTGACTGCCGGATTTTTTTGGAGCTTTTTAAAGCCACATTATGGCTAGTATGAATGGATGATATCCGGCCTGAAAATAACACCGATCATCTATTTAATTATTGCATTTTAATGCTGTTTTTACAAGAAATTATATAAGTAATAACGAAGATTTGATCTTTCATCTTTATTTGCGTGGAACAAGCCAACCCGAGCGCACATCTCGTGATTGGCTTGTTATTTAATGATTAAATTGGCTGAATATCTACCAGTGTTTGAGCATTCTGCGCAAACTCTACCGCATAGGCCAGCTCGCCCGGTGCCGTTGCGTAAATTTTAAACAGACTTTGCCCTTTAGTAACCTTATCGCCAAGGCGCACATCCATATAAATGCCCGCTCCTGTAGCGCGTGGCGCACCGGCAAGCTTGGCGACACGTGCCAAATTGCGATTGTCGATATTGCTGACAATGCCGTCAAAAGTTGCGGTGACCGTGTAGACATGATCGCCGGATTCAGGGATTTGTAACCCGCCTTGTGCGATGCAGATATCGCGGAATTTGGCCCATGCACGACCATCGGCAATAGTTTCAAGCGCCAGCGCTGTGCCTTGTCCTTTTTCCGCAACGCCGCCGATTTCCAATGCGAGACCGGCAAGCACCGCCGCGCGTTCACGCAAGTCCTGCGGTGCGTTTTCTTCATTGCGAAGCACTGCCAGCACATCCAGCGCTTCGAGTGCAGGACCGATGCCTCTGCCCACGGGCTGTGTGCCGTCGGTATAGACGCAGGCAATCTTCAGGCCGAATTCCTCGCCCACAGTTGTCAGAAGTCCGCCGAGCTGGTCAGCAGCTTCGATGCTTCTCACCTTTGCAGTCGGGCCGATCGGGATATCGATCACCACATGGGTGGAACCGGCAGCCACTTTTTTTGATAAGACGGAAGCTACCAGCTGTCCTTCGGTATCAATATCAAGATCACGCTCGACACGGATAAAAACATCATCGGCAGGGCTAAGCTGCACCGCGCCGCCCCATGCCATACAGCCGCCTTGTTCGCGCACAACCTTTTTCAGCTTTTCGAGTTCCAGATCCACCGGCGTCATGGTTTCCATCGTATCTGCCGTACCGGCAGGGGAGGTGATGGCACGTGATGAGGTTTTGGGCATTGTCAGCCCGTGTGCGGTGACAATTGCCACCACGAGCGGCGTAGTGCGGTTGCCGGGCAGACCGCCGACACAATGCTTGTCGAGCACAATATCTTTGTTCCAGTCCAACCGCTCACCGGCACCAATCATGGCTTTGGTCAGATAGATGGTTTCTTGCGTATCAAGCGGCGGCGTGGCGCTGGCGGTTAGAAAGGCTGCCAAATGCACATCGGTGTAGCGGCGCGCCACCACATCACTGATAATGGCGCTGATGCCTTCGTAATCAAAGCGATTACCATAGATGCGGCTGCGAATATAAGAAAGCGAAGTGAGCGCAGGCGGGTGGCTTACTTCCACTTCGTCGCCTTCCTCGACGCCTAATAAATCCCATGCCGTTTGTGACAGGCCGATTGTATCGAGTGCGAGCAAGTCGCTGTCGATTTGCAACAATTCGGCATAGACAGAGCGGTCTCCGGCATTGACCTGAATATGCGAGCGGGAAGAAAGACCAGCTGAATGACAGGCAGGACAATCGGTTCTCATGATGACAACGGCTTGATCATGGGTGAAAAGCCCTAAACGGCGGGCTTTCAATGGAGGATGATCACAATGAACAACACTCATAATTTAAATTCCTGATCCTGACGCGGCACAATGCTTTCCCAACCGAGTTTGCGTCCGATATGAATGCGCAAAGCTTCGGATGCATCAGGCTCGCCATGAACAATGAAAGTTTTCTTTGGGGGAATGCGGAAACCTGAGAGCCAGCGGATCAGCTCATTGGCATCAGCATGGCCGGAAAGCGTATCAATTTGTGCAACTTCCGCATTGACCGGCACCCACATGCCATGAATTTTCAGCTCTTTTGCACCTTCACGCAACGCACGCCCACGTGTACCGGCAGCCTGAAAACCAGCCAGCAAAATGGTGTTTTTCATATCCGGAGCATAATTTTTTAAATGGTGCAAAATGCGCCCGCCGGTTGCCATACCAGAGGCAGAAATCACCACTTTCGGGTATGGATTGTTGTTGATAGCTTTTGAATCTTCTACATCTTCCGTATAGCGGGCAATCTTATAAGCTTCACGCGCTTCATCCGGTGAGAGCTTGTGATCCTGCATATGCTTGCTCATCAATGTGGTTGCATCAATGGCCATCGGACTATCCAGAAAAATCGGAACCGTGCTCAGGCGTCCGGCTTGTTTCAGCTTCCAGAAATAATATAACAGCTCTTGTGCACGGCCAACCGCAAAGGACGGGATCACTAATGTGCCGCCGCGCTGAACCGTTTTTTCGGTGATCGCGCCTAATGCTTCTGCCGGATCGGCATGGTCGTGCAGACGATTGCCATAGGTGGATTCAACCACCACATAATCAGCCTCTTCAGGCGTGATCGGATCAGGCATCAATGGATGATTATAGCGACCAATATCACCGGAGAAAACCACGCGCTTTCCTGCCCAGTCGATTTGCACATTGGCAGCGCCCAATATGTGACCGGCATAGCGGAAACGAAAGTGCAGATCATCGAGAATTGTGATCGTCTGGTCAAATTCAACGCGCGAAAAATGGCCCAATGCATTTTCTGCATCACGTGCATCATAAAGCGGCAGGGCAGGCGTATGTTTGGTGAGTTTGTGCCGGTTGAGAAAATCGGCATCTTTTTCCTGCAAATGACCGCTGTCTTTTAGAATGAGCTCGGCAACATCGCGCGTGGCGGAAGTGGAATAAATCTTGCCGCGAAAACCTTGCTTAACCAAACGGGGCAGATAGCCGCTATGATCAAGATGGGCGTGGGTTAAAATCACCGCATCAATATCGCGCGCAGCAATGCTTAAATTTTCCCAGTTCTGCTCGCGCAGGTTTTTCAAGCCTTGGAACAAACCGCAATCAATCAGCACATTATGCTTGCCGTTGGAAAGCAGATGTTTGGAACCGGTAACCGTACCGGCAGCTCCTAATGATTTGAGTGTCAGCATCATGCGCTCTTTCCTGCTTTGGCAGTTTCAACAGCATTGGCGGCAGCAAAATAATTGATACCTTCAACCAGCAATTCAGCGACAGATATGCCGTTGCTGCTATGCGGTACGCAATCGGTCGAAACAACTTTTTCGGCAATGGCACTTAAACGCTCAAAAGCATCATCGGCAAAAAGGCCGTGCACCACCACACAAACAGGCTTGGCAAGACCTTGGGTTTGCAGTTGCTTGGCGGCTTCCACCATGGTGCGGCCGGAAGAGGCGATATCATCCACCAGCACCGGTGTGCGGTCTTTCCATTGGGAAAGGTCACCCATGTGGATTTCCACATTGCGGTCACCATAGCGGGTTTTGCGTAAAACTGTGAAAGGCGCGCCGGCGAGCTCGCCGATTTCGCTCACCCATTGTTCGCTTTCTTCATCAGGTCCAATCAGCAGTGGTTTTTCGATATTTTGGCTGATCCATTTGGCCAGTACCGGAGCGGATGCCAGATGCCGTGCCGGAATAGTGTAAATTTCCGACAAGGAATGATAGCGGTGCAGATGTGGATCAATGGTTAGTAAACTGTCGAATGAAGAAGAAACCAACCGCGCAAATGTGCGTGATGTAATGGCTTCGCCTGATTTGAAACGGATATCCTGACGCATATAGGCCAGATATGGTGTCACCAGATTGACGGAGCGCGAATTGAACTCACGCGCGGCATCGGCGGCAAAAACAACGGCCAGAAAATTATCATTGGGATGAGCGAGTGTGCAGATCAGATCAACATCGCGCCCCTCGACATTATCGAGAAAACGAACATAGCTTTCACCATCAGGAAAATGGCGGGTTTCCAGCGAGCCAAGTTGGTAATCACCGGCAGCAGCAATAGCGGCAGCCAGTTCTTCATTGCCGGGTAGCGGAATAATCAAACGTTTCTCAACCGAGTTTAAAGCCATGTTAGCTCATCCGTTTATTGTTGTTTTTAAGATATCAGGGAAATGAATTCAGGTTCGGAGCGGACAGACATGCCCGCTCCGTTGTTTGAAAAAATCACGCCTGAGCCTTGCGGGTATAAGGCCATTTCCAGTCACGCACTTCCGGCATATCTTCGCCGTTCTCGCGCACATAATCATGATGCTTTTGCAGCTTCTCATTGAGTGTGGCGATCAGCGGTTCGGCAATGTCGGCAGCAAGCGGCAGACGTTTGAGCGCTTCAATAGCCAAATGATAACGGTCAAGCTCATTCATCACCGCCATATCGAAAGGCGTTGTTGTCGTGCCTTTTTCGATAAAACCACGCACATGGAAGTTTGGATGGTTGGTGCGCTTATAAACCAGACGGTGGATCAGATAAGGATAGCCGTGATAGGCAAAAATCACCGGACGGTCAGCTGTGAAAAGCGCATCAAATTTACTGTCGTCAATGCCGTGCGGATGATGCTGTGGTGATTGCAGCGCCAACAGGTCAACAATATTGACAACGCGAATGCGTAAATTCGGCAGTGCTTCACGCAAGATCGCGGTGGCAGCCAATGTTTCCATTGTCGGCACATCACCGGCACAAGCCATCACCAGATCCGGCTCCATGCCGTCTTCACTGCCTGCCCAATCCCATTTTCCAAGACCGGCTTCACAATGTTTTTCAGCTTCATCAATGGTCAGCCATTGCGGGGAAGGCTGCTTGCCGGCCACAATCACATTGACGCGGTTCCAAGTTTTGAGACAGTGATCGCCTACGAAGAGTAGCGTATTGGCATCCGGCGGGAAATAAACGCGGACAATATCGGCGCTCTTATTGGCGACCAGATCGACAAAACCGGGATCCTGATGTGAAAAGCCGTTGTGATCCTGACGCCAGACATGGGAGGTCAGCAAATAGTTGAGCGATGCGACCGGCTTGCGCCATGGCAATTCGCGTGCCACTTGCAACCATTTGGCATGCTGATTGAACATGGAATCCACAATATGGATAAAGGCTTCATAGCAAGAGAAGAAACCGTGACGACCGGTCAGCAGATAGCCTTCCAGCCAGCCCTGACACAGATGCTCGCTCAAAACTTCCATCACGCGGCCATCGGCGGTCAGATGGTCGTCGCTGTCTAAAGTTTCAGCCATCCAGACGCGGTCGGTTGCTTCAAAAACACTGCCCAGACGATTGGAAGCGGTTTCATCAGGCCCGAAGACGCGGAAGTTTTTATCCTCATCATTAAGCCGGATGACATCGCGCAGATAATCACCGAGAATTTTGGTGGTTTGTTCTTCTACAGCGCCCGGCTCTGTGACCATAACCGCATAGTCACGCACATCCGGTGTTTTCAACTCTTTGCGCAGCAAACCACCATTGGAATGGGGGATGGCGCTCATGCGCTTTTCGCCTTCCGGTGCCAGTGCGCGCAGCTCCGGTTTCAGTTTGCCGTTTTCCTCAAACAAATCTTCCGGATCGTAGCTGCGCATCCAGTCTTCAAGAATTTTGCGATGTGCATCATCCGCACGGCAATTGGCCACTGGTACCTGATGGGAGCGCCAATGATTTTCCACCATTTTGCCGTCAACTACTTTTGGGCCGGTCCAGCCTTTCGGGCTACGCAGGATAATCATCGGCCAGCGCGGGCGCTCGGGAGAGTTAACATCAGCCTGATCTTTAATGGCTTTGATACGATCAAAAGCTTTATCAAAAGTGGCCGCCATCAGTTGGTGCATTTTTTCCGGTTCATGACCTTCCACAAAAAACGGTTCATAACCATAACCGGTAAAAAGACTGTGCAGCTCTTCATCCGACATACGTGCAAGCACGGTCGGATTAGCAATTTTATAGCCGTTGAGATGCAGGATTGGCAGTACTGCACCGTCACGCTTCGGGTTCAAAAACTTGTTGGAGTGCCATGCGGTTGCCAGCGGGCCGGTTTCGGCTTCACCATCACCGACAACGCAGGCAACCACCAGATCAGGATTGTCAAAAGCTGCGCCATAAGCATGCACCAGTGCATAGCCAAGTTCACCGCCTTCATGAATGGAGCCCGGTGTTTCGGGTGCCACGTGGCTTGGAATACCACCCGGAAAGGAGAACTGGCGGAAAAGCTTTTGCATACCGTCGACATCTTCGGTGATGTCGGGATAGGTTTCGCTATAGGTGCCTTCCAGATAGGTGTTGGCCACCATGCCCGGGCCACCATGGCCGGGGCCGCAGACATAAAGCACGTCTTTATTGCGCTCTTTGATGATGCGGTTGAGATGCACGTAGATGAAATTCAAGCCAGGCGTGGTACCCCAATGGCCAAGCAGACGCGGCTTGACATGTTCGGGCTTCAATGGCTCGCGCAACATTGGATTTTGCATCAGATAAATCTGGCCGACGGAAAGATAATTGGCGGCGCGCCAATAACGGTCGGTTAGTTTTAACTGTTCGGGTGAAAGAGGCTGGGTGCCAGTCTGATCAGTCATTCCGGAATTCCTTAACCTATTGGGAGGATTGGTTTAAAATAGTGAGGGTTTCAGCGGCAATCACTTGCTCTTCATCAGTTGCGAGCATGAAAGCCGCGATTTTGCTTGCTTGTTTGCTGATGCGAAATGCGTTGTTATTATTGGCTGCATCATCCAGCTCGAGCCCAAGCCATTGTAATTTTTGGGCAATGAGGGCGCGGATTTCCGGCTGATGTTCGCCGATACCGGCGGTAAAAATAATGGCATCCAGCCCGCCAAGACTGCTGGCATGACGACAGATTTCACCGGCAATGCGGGTGGTGAAAAGATCAATTGCTTGGCTTGCCTCAGTAGCATCACTTGCCAGCAGCTCACGGCAATCACCGCTGATACCGGAAACACCAAGCAGGCCGGAGCGGTGATAAAGCATATCTGTCAAGGCATCGGCGCTCATATTCTGCTGGCTCAACAGATGCAGCAAAACACCTGCATCAATATTGCCGCAGCGTGTGGCCATCGGAATGCCGTCAAGCGTTGAAAAGCTCATGCTGGTATCAACACTTTTTCGCTGATCGAGCGCACAAAGGCTGGCACCGCTGCCAAGATGGGCAACAACAATTTTTTGCGCACTTAAATCCGGCTCAAGCTTGCTGAAATTTTTTGCAATGGACTGATAGGAAAGTCCATGAAAACCATAGCGTTTAATGCCTTGATCATGCATGGCGCGTGGAAGTGCAAAACGGCGGATGACATCCGGCATGGTGCGGTGAAAGGCTGTGTCGAATGATGCTGATTGCAAAATATCAGGAAAAAGTTTGGCGATCGCTTTGATCAGCGCCAGACTTTTGGGCTGATGCAAAGGTGCATAGGCGGAGAGTTCATCAATGGCCTGAATTGAGTGCTCGTCAATCAGCACAGGCCCCTCAAAAATATCGCCACCATGCACAACACGATGTCCGATTGCTTTGATACGGGTCAGGTCAATATGAGCTGAAAGCTTATCAAACACCTCGCCGAGGACATCGACAATATCGGCCGATACTTGCGATTGCAGTTGCAAATCCAGCCGTTCCTTGCCGCGCTCCATGTGAAAATTCAACGGAGACGCGGCAAAATCAATGCCTGCTTTCGCGGATTTTTGTAAAGACGAGCCATCACGTTCAAAACTGCCGATTTTCACGGTCGATGACCCTGTATTGAATGTGAGGATTAAATCATTCATTCCAAGTCCTTTCGTAATCGGCAGGTTTGCAGTTGTGACAGGCAAGTCAGTTACGCGCAATCACCTCAAGAAGTTGCGGAACCGCTTTAGTGCAAAGAAGAACAGCACCGAACCAATTGCCATAAGGGCCAGAAATTGTGGCCAGACTACGCTTAAACCCGCACCCCGAAACAGGATCGATTGCGCAAGAATGACAAAGTGGGTGTTTGGCGCGGCGAGCATGATGTTTTGGATGATTTCCGGCATACTTTCACGCGGTGTCATCGCACCCGATAAAACCTGCAAAGGCAACAGAACCAGCACAATCAGCAGCCCGAATTGCGGCATTGAACCGGCAATGGTTGCCAGATAAATGCCAAGGCTTGTGGTTGCGAAAAGTTGCAGGGCAACGCCGAACAAGAACAACACAAGCGAGCCATTGACCGGCACAGCCAATATGCCTTCAACGACAAAAACCAGTGACAATGCGGTTGCAACGAGCACGACGAGCCCCATCGACCACACCTTGCTGATCATGATCTCAACGGGCGTGACAGGCATGACCAGAAGATGCTCGATCGTGCCGTGTTCGCGCTCACGGATGAGGGCAGCACCTGTCAAAATAATCGACAGCATGGTAACGGATGCGATCACGTTGGTGACGGCACCAAACCAGCCTTTGTTCAGTTCTTCATTGAAACGTGAGCGCATATTTTGCTCGACCGGCATTTTGGTGCCGCCGCGATAACGATCCAGAAATTCGCTCACTTCATTGGTGACAATGGTTTGGACATAACGTCCGCCACTGAAAGCCTGACTCATGCGTGTTGCGTCAATATTGAGCTGGATAGTCGGATTGCGGCCAGCCAGCAAATCCCGTTGGAAGCTTGGCGGAATATTGAGCGCAAATGTATCAAGTCCTGAATCCATGCGCTTGTCCATCTCATAGGTCGAGATGAGTTTGGGCGGCACAAAATATGGCGGATAAAATGCCGTGGTAATGCGTCCCGATATCGGCGATTGGTCTTCGTCAACAATTGCGATGGCAGCATTGTTGAGATTTTCCGGCATCGCCTTGGAAGCCGTGTAAATGGCGAGCGAAAACGCGTAGACAATCAGAATAATCAGCATCGGATCGCGGGCAAGCCCGCGCAGTTCCTTGATGCCGAGACGGAATATATTGGAAATCCTCATCTCACCGCGCCTGTTTCTTGAGCAGAATAATACCCAATACCATCAATACCGGAATGGTTATCAGCAACATCATGAACGGTAGCCCCAGATCGGAGAAGCTAAGCGCTTTCGAGAATGTACCACGGGAAATGATGGTGAAATAGGTGGTTGGATAAAGCTGGCCGATAATGGCACCGGCACCTTGCAGCGACGACACCGGATCAATGATGCCGGAATATTGGACAGCAGGAATGAGCGTCATCAAAGCTGTGCCAAAAATGGCTGCGATCTGGCTGTTCATAAAGGTGGAAATCACCAGCCCCATAGCTGTTGTGATAATCACATAAAGAAGAGCTGCCGTTGCATAGGTGAGGAAACTACCGGTGAAACGCACCTGAAAAATGAAAATTGCAAATGCCGTCAGCATCAGGAAGTTGAAGAAAGCCAGCCCGATATAAGGCAATTGCTTGCCGACCAGAAACTCGAATTTCGTCACCGGTGTGACATAGAAATTGATGATGGAACCAAGTTCTTTTTCACGCACCACACTCAACACCGAAAGCATCGACGGAATAACCAGCAGCAGCAGCGGAATGACCGCTGGCACCATCGCCACCAGACTTTGCACATCCGGATTATAGCGATAGCGGATTTCCATATTGAAGCTGGTGAGCGCTGTGGTGTTACCGTAAAGCTCGCGGGCTTTTTGCGACAGCCAGTTCAGATGTGTGCCTTGCACATAGCCCTGAATTGTTTCCGCACGCACCGGCATTGCTCCATCAATCCATGCGCCCACTTCGACAGGGCGGCCATGCTCGATGTTGCGGCCGAAATTTGGCGGAATTTCAATTGCCAGACTGATCTCGCCATTGCGCATCCGTTTGTCCAGATCGTCATAATCAAGGATCGGCGCTTTTTCGATGAAATAACGTGAACCAGAGAATTGGCGCACATAATCGCGGCTGATAGTGGTGTCGTCACGGTCGATCACTGCGAAACTGAGATTATTCACGTCCAGATTGATGCCGTAGCCAATCACAAACATCAAAATCACGCTGCCGAGCATTGCCAGTGTGGCGCGGATCGGGTCACGACGCAGTTCCAGTGTTTCGCGACGCGTATAAGCAAACATACGCCGCAAGTCCGGCATCCAGCTGGATGAAGGTGCCGGCAGTTCTCTTACCGGTTTCACCGGCTCGCGGCTCACTGTTTCATCTGCCTTATGCACGGGTTGGGGCGCAGGCGCTGTTTCGCCGATCGCATCTTCCAGATAGCCGATGAAGGCTTCCTCCAATGTTTCGGCAGAACGGCTGGCGGTAATGGCGGCAGGTGTGTCGCTGATCAGCACTTTACCGGCATGCATCAGCGATATGCGATCGCACAATTCAGCTTCATTCATGAAGTGGGTAGAGACGAAAATTGTTACATTATCTTTGCGCGACAGATCGGCCAGTATTTGCCAGAATGCATCGCGTGCTACCGGATCAACACCGGAGGTTGGTTCGTCAAGGATCAAAATATCCGGCTGATGAATAAGCGCTACTGCCAATGACAGACGCTGGCGGATACCAAGCGGCATATCGTCAGGATAAATATCCATCATATCGCTCAAATCGAAACGATCTGCCAATTCGGCAATACGTTCTTTAGTGCGCGCTTCCTCCATCCCGAATAATTTGGCATGAAGCTCCAGATTTTGATGGACAGTTAATTCCGAATAGAGAGAAAAAGCTTGCGACATATAGCCGACGCGGCGGCGTATATCGATATTCTTGGTATCGACTTCACGGCCAAAGAGACGTGCAATACCTTCACTTGCAGGCAGCAAGCCGGTCAGCACTTTCATGGTGGTGGATTTACCGCAACCATTGGAGCCAAGAAATCCGAAAATTTCGCCACGGGGAATACGGAAACTGACATCACTAACCGCGGTGAATTTACCAAAGCGTACGGTGACATGTTCGGCTTCAATGGCAATGTCGGTGATGGATTCATCACGCGGCGGGATAACCACTTTATGGTGGTCGCGGCGTAATTCTTCCGGCAACAGCGCAATAAAGGCTTCATCCACATTTGCGGTGCCTGTCTGCTGCATCAACTCCTTCGGGGTGCCGCTGGCAAGAATTTGTCCGTCATTCATTGCAACCAGCCAGTCGAAACGCTCGGCTTCTTCCATATAGGCGGTTGCAACGATCACGCTCATACCGGGGCGGTCTTTGCGGATATCGTCGATCAATTCCCAGAACTGGCGGCGCGAAAGAGGGTCAACACCGGTGGTCGGTTCATCAAGGATCAACAGATCAGGATCATGGATCAGTGAGCAGCAAAGGCTCGTCTTTTGCTTCATTCCGCCGGAAAGTTTGCCGGCCGGACGATCAGCAAAAGGCGACATGCCGGTACGCGCCAAAAGATCGGCGATGCGGCGTTCACGCTCATGCTTGTTATGGCCGAAAAGTCTGCCGAAAAATTCGATATTTTCAAAAACCGAGAGGGTTGGGTAAAGGTTCTTACCTAAGCCCTGTGGCATATAAGCAATGCGCGGAAAAGCCTGCTGGCGATGGCGTTTATCGGCAATATCGCCATCCAGCACATTAATGTGGCCTTCCTGCATGATGCGCGCGCCTGCAATCAGCGACAGCAGACTGGATTTTCCCACACCGTCAGGTCCGATGAGGCCGATCATGCGACCGGCAGGAATATCGAGTGTCAGGTCACGCAAAGCCTGCTTGTCGCCATAAGACAAGCTGACATTTTGAATGCGGACGACCGGTTTGTCATCCGCCACATTACCGCTCGCCAATGCGCTGTTCATTTTACTGTTTCCGCAAGGTGGTCTGGCCATTTGGCATCAGGATTCAGCTGGACATAAACGGTACCGGGTAGACCTGTTTTAACCATTTGAATATGCTTTTGCAGTAAGTCTTGCGGGATTTTAGCCTTAACACGGAACACGAGTTTCTGGCGTTCCTCTTCGGTTTCCACTGATTTTGGCGTGAATTGTGCCACATCGGCAACAAAGCTGATTTTGGCCGGAATGACATATTGCGGTGCTGCATCAAGCACGATACGCGCATCTGCACCGATTGCCACCTGACCGGCCTGTGCAGTCGGCAGGAAGAATGTCATGTAAACATCACTTAAATCGACCAGATTAAGCACGCGACCACCGGCAGAAATTACTTCGCCTGGCTGTGCTACCCGATATTGAACACGACCCGGTTTTGGCGCTTTTAGTGTTGCATCATCAATTTCGACGCTGATGCTGGTGATAGCGGCTTTTGCCGCATCAACGGCGGCTTCAGCATCAATCACTTGCGCTTTGGCAGCATTAATGCCTGCATCTGTTGCTGCAAGCTGTGCTTTGGCAGCACTAACCGCGGCTTCAGCACCACGCGTATTGGCGCGGTCATCATCGAGGATTTGCTGCGATACGGTGCGGCTTTCGCTTAGCTGCTGCGAACGGGTTAAGCGGCGTTGGGCTGCATCCAGTTGCGCTTCACGCTGAGCAATAATGGCTGCCGCCGCTTTTTGCTCGGCTTCGCGCTGCGCTACGAGGCTGCGGGCAGTTTCGATACCGATTTCAGCACGACGCAACTGCGCTTCAGCCTGACGGCGCTGACTTTCGGCCTGATCCGTATCCATACGGGCGAGAATGTCGCCTTCATTTACGAAATCGCCTTCATCAGCCATGATTTCGCGGATACGCCCGGGGCTTTTGGTGGAAATGTCGATTTCAACGGCTTCAATGCGACCATTACCGGAAGCAATACCTGCTGGCAAACCGCCATTGTTTAGTTTTTGCCATGCGTAATAACCGCCGACTGCGACGAGGGCTAAGATTACAACAAGAGTATATTTATTATACTTGCCTGATTCTTTTTTTGACATTGACTGCGCCTGATTATTGCGAAACTTTCTTAGCTGAGTGTGACATTAATCAAGCTCGGTCATTGATTTTAGTCAATGCTAAATATTTCTTTTGGTAAACTAGGAAATATTCATACCATTCGAATATTTGTTTTATTTCAGCGTTTTCACGAAGATTTGATTTGAATGGCAGTGATAAAACTTACAATTCATCTTAGTTTTAAAATAGTATAATACTATAGTATCAGTAATGTTTAATAAAATGAGAGTTTGACATTGCTGCCGTAGCTTGTGAATAAGCAAATTCCATAAAGCTTTAAAATATTTTGATAAAATTAATGAATAAGATTTTTGTGATTAATAGGAAGAGCTGATCTCATTTCAGGATCAGCCCTCAATTTACGATGTCATCAATGCATGCCGAGTTGTCTATAAACACGTTGCACATAATTTCCGAAAGGTTCGGTCAATTTGACTTCCAATGTGCGCGGGGATGGCAGATCAATCTTAAAGTAATCCGCCATACGGGCAGGGCCGGCAGTTAAAACCGCACAATGCGAGCCTAAGAAAATAGCCTCCTGAATGCCATGCGTTACAAAGACAAAAGTTTTCTTGCTCTCTTGCCAGATGCGCAGCATTTCAAGGTTCATCTTTTCGCGGGTGATTGCGTCCAGTGCACCAAAAGGCTCATCCATTAAAACAAGCTTTGGATCATGGATAAGTGAACGGGCAATGGCGGCGCGCTGCTGCATCCCGCCCGACAATTCATAAGGATATTTATCCAGTGCATGGCTAAGGCCAACCATGTGTAAAAGGTCTTTGGCACGCTCTTTGGCAGCTTTTTTTGGCAAGCCTAAAATCTGTGCTGGCAAAATGACATTTTCAGAAATAGTGCGCCATTTCAGCAGCAAAGGCTGTTGAAAGACCATGCCGATATCTGTGCCGTCAAAATCGGTTTTGCTGCCGTCGCCGATGATAACGCTGCCGCCGCTGGCTTTATGAAGGCCTGCCAGAATTTTGAGCACCGTGGTTTTGCCGCAACCGGAAGGCCCGACCACCGACAACAGATCGCCTTCATTGATTTCAAGCGTTACATCCGAGACAGCAACGGATTCTTTATTGCCGGTATGATAGGTTTTGCGTACATTTTGCAGGCGGATCAAAGGCTGAGCGGCATTGATATTGTGTTGTATTGCCAGATTTGTCATGCGAGCCACCTTTCACGATTTTGCGCTACAAATTCATCATCATGCAAATCCGGATGCGCCTGATAAACGCGTGATATTTCTTCAGCCTGCCCTTGGGAAAGCCCTTCATTCTCATCAAGGCACCAGATGCCTTCAAGCAAACCTTGGCGGCGTAAAACCTCGTGGCATCCGGCTATGCAGCCATGAAAATTATTGGCGACATCAAAAAAGGCTGCATTACAATCGGTAACTTTTGCATCAAGTGCAAGCAGGGATTGCGAAACCGGTTTATTATCGGCAATTTCCTGATGAATGCGATCCAGCAATTCAACGGCGCGTTTTGTCCAGACCGACCAGTGACCGAGCAGACCGCCTTTGAAACGAAGCGTCACCGCTTCATCACCGCGCGCAAAGGTGAAAGGCAATGTGAGGTCGGCAACAATATGGTCATCATTGCCGGTATATAAAGTGATCTTGTTTTCGGCCTTGGCTTTGACAATACCGCGCAAAACATCCAGTGTGCGATAACGATGGAAGGGTGCTACTTTAATCGCAATCGCATTGTCGATTCGCGCAAATTCGCACCAGAAATCTTCGTCCAGAATAATGCCGCCAACGGAGGTTTGCATATAAAACCCAATGACAGGAATTTCTTCTGCAATGGTTTTGCAATGCTGGATCAGCTCTGCACTTGTTTGACCTTTTAATGCGCCCATACTGATGAGAACGGCGTGATAGCCAAGCTCTTTGGCGATTTTTGCTTCATTGAGTGCTTGTGCGGTTTGGCCGGCAACGCCTGCAATCATAGCAAGCGGACGATCTGTCCATGCGCGACTGTCTTCAATGGCAGCTTTGAGCACCGGCTCGTATAAACCGTTGTCGCGAATGGCAAATTGGGTGGTATGTACGCCTACCGCCAGACCACCGACACCGGCATCAACATAATAGCGTGTCAAAGCGCGCTGACGTTTGCGGTCAAAATTGCGTTTCTCATCCAATGCCAGCGGATGCGCCGGAATAACCGCGCCACGGCGAATGATATCGAGAACATTTTCAGGCAGTTGTGTGTAATGTAATCCCATTTTCCTGAACTCCTTGCGCCCCTTTAATCTGGTTATAATCGGACGCTCTATCCAAATTCCGGCCCTGCAATGGCTAGTGTCTGGTATTGTGTTTGTTGAAATTGATGCAAGCCTTTTTGCATCCGCAAAAATGGCCTCTGTTTGGTAAATCCGAGCTGCACCAGACCTTGGGCAAGATTTGCAAAATCATCCAGCAGATCAATGAAGACAGCGCCTGGTAATTGTTCGATCAGGATTTCGATGCTCTGCAAGGCTTTGACTTCATTGCAACCAATAACCGGCCCTATCTGCCACGCTAGGCGACCATCTCTGACAAAACATACTGTTGATGCATCCGAAGATATTGCCACCGGATAGCGCTTGTTGAAATTGTCCAGCAGGAAATGTCTGTTCGCGCCAAAAGCACTGTTCGCTTTGTCAATAGCCGCATCGGCATAGCCTTTTGCTGGTGTTGCGAACGCCAGAGTTTTGCCAGAACCCTGCCAGCGTGTGATTTTGCAACAAGGCACAAATCCGAGTGCGCGGTAGATCGGTTCACCTGCCGGTGTCGCATCCAAAAAGGCTGTGCGGTTTTGAGCTTCTATCCATTGCAAACAATGTTTGAGCAAACTTGTGCCAAAACCTTGTCCGCGCCATTCAGCTTTCGTGAGAACCATGCTAATCCATGCAATATCATCGCCATAAGGCATGATCGCTGCACTGGCTGCCAGTTGTTCCGGCGTTGCAAATACGCCAAAAACCAATCCGTGCCTGAAAAACAGTTCCCAATCTTGTTCGGTTTGGTTCCAGCCTGCTTGACTGGAAAGCAAACAGGCTTGAGCCATGTCTTTTTCAGACAGTTGAACAATATTGAAAGCCTCAGTAGGTGCCATCGCGTGCCTCAAAATGCGTCGGCTTGTTATGCGAGGGCATCTGCGCCATCACCCAATCGGATGTCCACTGCATCATTTGGCCGAGCGAAATGATGGGATAGCCAAACAGACGATTGGAAAGTGTCGCATTGGAGAGCCACACTTTATCGGCTTCTTCACCCGTGATAATGGCTTCTTTGCCCATCATGCGGGCAAATTCATTGGCAAGCCAGCGCACAGAAATTGTTTCAGGGCCGGTCACATTAATCGGGGATGTCGGCACGGTTGCATGTAACAGGCAGCGCAATGCAATAGCGTTGGCATCGCCCTGCCAGATCACATTGGCATGTCCCATGGTGACATCGACCGGCAGGCCATCGCGGACTTTAACTGCGACGTCATGCAGAACACCATAACGCAGATCAATTGCATAGTTGAGGCGATAGAGAATGCCGGGTGTTTGATGGGTTTGCGAAAAATGTTCCAGCAAACGCTCACGACCGATGCAGGATTGTGCATATTCGCCCGGAGGGTTGAGCGGTGAATTTTCATTGCTGCCCATGCTGTCGGTGGCCACAAATTCATAAACACAACCGGTCGAAAAGGCGACAATGCGCGACTGGTGGAAGATTTCCGCGATCAAAGCCGGCATCAGCGTGTTGGTTGCCCAAGTGGCAGCCTGCTCACCGCTGGAACCAAACTTGCGACCTGCCATAAAGATGATGTTTTTAATCTTCGGCAGTTTAGCCAAAGCTTCGCGATCCAGCATATCGCAGGCAATGGTTTCAATGCCGTGCATTTCCAATTGTTCACGCGCAGCAGGGTCACTATAGCGTGCAACTGCCACAATGCGTTTTTCAGGTGCTGCATTTTTGGCAAGACGCGCAAGTGATGGCCCCATTTTACCGGATGCACCGAGGATCATGATATCGCCGTCCAGTTTACGCATATCATCAATCAAAGCTTGGGACGGCAGCGACAAGAAAGCTTCAAGTTCGTCTGTGGAGGTAAAACCAGCAGGATGATTGCTGAGATCCAGCACTTTGATGCCGTTTTGTGATGAAGTCTGTGTCATGATTTTCTCGCATCTTGTGGAACGATCATATGCTCAAGAAGCAGCACTGCGAGATAAAGCAGCATGCCGATAAGCGTGATAAGGGTGACGGCCATGAACATTGCCGGCGTATCAAGGGAGGCTTGTACCTGTATCATCAGATAGGCCAGACCGCGGTCGGAAGCGATGAATTCACCCACCACAGCGCCCGCAACAGCAAGAATGGTTGCAACTTTCATGCCGGAGAAAATGAAAGGCATGGCACCCGGCAATTGAATGTAGATAAATTGCTGCCATTTGGTGCCGCGCAATGAATTGACCAGATCAAGCAGATCGGGTTCGATCTCGCGCAAACCCCTGATTGTGGTCAGCAAAATCGGAAAATAGCAAAGCGAGAATGTGATCAGAATATTGGTGCTGATACCATAGCTGAACCAGACAATCACCAAAGGCCCAAGTGCCACTTTCGGGATCATGTTGAGCGTAATCAGCAATGGAAAAGCAAGTGTTGTCAGCCATTTTGACCATGAAAACAGCAAGGCTGTTACAATGCCTAAAACAATAGCCAGCAGATAGCCGCCCAGAATTTCGCTTGCCGTAACCCAGCTATTGTTGAACCAGTCATATTTTGCAGATGTAATGGTTGCGATCACGTCGCTTGGGGCGGGCAGAATATAGCGCGCAACCTCAAACCAACGAACGCCAAACTCCCATAACAATAGCGCCGCCACATGAACTGCAATCGCAATCGCGCGATTTTTATTCACCTCTCGGCGCTTTAAACGGAGCAATTCTTTTTGCTCACTGCCGGAATCGATCGCTTCGGCCATTTATCACTCCCCTGAACTCCTGATTTGAAGTAAACCGCGCTTTCAGGAAAATGTCAACCAACCAGTTGGTTGATTATTTGTGAGGTTTACTTTTACGGCCGCAGCGCATTCAGGATCAGGTCAATAACATGCTGACGTCTGGCATCAATGCTTTCTTTCGAGGTCATATCGCGTTTGAAAATAACCGAGAGCGTTTTGTGATTGGAGAAGTAAAAAAACGAGAGACCAGCAATCGAAAGATAGAGATTAACCGGCTCGAATTTCTGATTGAACAATCCGGCCTCAATGCCTCTGGCCAATGTTTGGTCAATCATTTTCACAAGCGGCGAGTGCATTTCAGCAATATTGTCGGAGGTTTTGAGATGGGATGCGCCCATGCGGTTTTCATCATTGAGAAGCGCAATGAATTCCGGATGCTCGGCCAGATAGTCAAAAGAAAAGCCCACCAGACGTGCCATTGCTTCTTCGGGTGGTAAATCTTCCAGATGAAGCTGCATCTCGCTTTCACGAATTTCGCGATAAACTTCTTCCAACGTCAGTTTATAAAGATCAGCCTTGCTGCCGAAATAGTGATAAACAAGCTGCTTGTTGCAACCTGCCATTTGGGCAATACGATCAACACGGCCACCCTCAAAGCCATATTGGGTAAATTCTGTCATGGCTGCCTGAAGCAATGCTTTTGATGTCGCAACAGGATCACGCTTCTGTACGGTTTCTTGTTTTTTTGGCGCTGTCAAAAATATATCCTTTAATCAACCAACCAGTTGTTTGGTTATTGCGTTCTTTTAACATCTGTGCAAATATTTTACCAGATATGAACGCGGCGTCACGATAGATCAAGCATGCTTTTCATTTCTGACAAGGCTTCAAAATAAGTGATGACTTGAACAAATATAACGGAACATGTTGGGAGGCATATCCATGAAAACGTTCAATAAATTGATTGCAGGATTTTTGGCCTCATGTATCATGGTGCCAGCCGTTGCTTCAGCTGAAAACATCAATATTGTTTTAAACTGGGTGCCGACCGCAGATCATATGCCCTATTTTTATGCCAAACAGGCGGGTTTATATGAAAAAGAAGGACTGACCGTTAATATCGAGAGCGGTCGCGGTTCTGGTGCGGCTGCACAAAAAGTCGGTGCCGGTTTCTCACAATTCGGCATTGCCGATATGCCGACAGTGCTGCTGGCCAAAGGGCAGGGAGCAGATAGTGTGGCCTTGATGACGGTTTACACCAACTCGCCGCAAGGTTTTTATTGGCTGAAAAGCAAAGGCATCAAAGGGCCTGAAGATTTTCCCGGCCATTCAATTGGTAATCCGCCAGCGGATGCTTCTCGTGTGATGTGGCCGATGTTTGCAGAAGCGGTAAAAATTGATCCGGCTTCAGTGAAATTCGTCAATATTTCTCCGCAGGCAAAAGTTGCGTCACTCAAAAGCGGTGCCATTGATATCACCAGTGATTTTTATAACGAACACGACATGAAAGTGCGTGAATTTGGTGATGATCTGGGCTTTTTGGCCTGGCGTGATATCGGTATCAACCCTTATGGCAATTCCATTATTGTCAATGCGGATTATCTGAACAAAAACCCTGAAACTGTCCGTAAGTTCATGCAAGTGACCCAAAAAGCTTTTGAAACTTGCGTGAAGGATAAAGACCCTTGCATTGAGGCTTTGCTTAGTCAGGTTTCCGGCTTGGATAAGAGCAATCAGGAAGATCAATGGAACCGCATTCAGGAGCTAATGCGTGATAAAACCACGACGGAAGTTGGTCTTGGCGTTTTTGATGACGAGCGGATGAAAAACGACTATGAAATGGTCGAGAAATATTTCGATCTGGAAAAGCCGTTTGATATCAAAACGGCTTACAGCAATGATTATCTCGATATGTCGATCAAAATGCCGAAAGAATAAATGCGCAAACGACGAAGGCTCTTTTTATAAAATATAAGATAATTTACTTATATGCCTCGAAATGAATTCAGCATTCCGAGGCATATTTTATTCCAAATTATGCCTGCTGGTTTTTGATATAGCGGCTGGCAAGCCATGCCGCTTTAGCCGGAATAGACAATACAGTATTGGCCAGTTCCACACGTTCTTCCGTGTGGTGGTTTTCACCGTTCAGAATGTTGACGGTACCAACAAGGGTGTCATTTAACACAATCGGCAGATTGATGACCGACGCACAGCCGAGCTTGCCGATCAGCACTGCATCAGGAAAAACCTTGTCGATATCGACGAGGTTGTTGGCGACAAATGTACGACGCTCTTTATGCACGACATCAAACCAGGCATTATAGGTAATCGGTTTGCTGCCGGAGACCGGATACTCTTCCGGGTGCGAGGTGAAAATACGTCCCGAACGCTCGATTTTCATATCGGCTTCCATCAGCGTAAACAGTTTTGCACCAATGACTGCATCGGTCAAACGCCAAAGTGCCTCAAATGGCTGTTCCGGCTGGGTGGCTTTTGCCAATGCTTTATCAAATGCAGTCAATTCTGCTTGAAAACGGGTCATGTCTTTTTCTTCCCTATTGGTTGCCGCCACTGGCGACATATAATTCTTGCGCGTAGTCATTGTTGAAACGTCCTTGTTTCAGCTGGGTGACATCGGCAATTTCCAGCACACGACCGTGGCGCATGATGGCCATCCGGTCGCACAAAAATGAAACAACCGGCAAATTGTGGGTGACCATCAAATATGTGAGGTTGCGCTCTTTGCGTAAGCGTTTCAAAAGGTTCAAAATTTCTGCCTGAACGGAAACATCCAAGGCAGAAGTTGGCTCATCCAACAGCAGCACTTTAGGCTCCAGCATCAAAGCACGGGCAATGGCAACGCGCTGACGCTGACCACCGGATAATTGGTGCGGATAACGGAAGCGGAAGCGTTGATCGAGCCCCACTGCATCAAGCATGTCTTTAACCTTTTGGTCGCGCCCGCTTAAACCATGAATGGACATGCCTTCGGCCAAGCAATCATCAATGGTTTTGCGCGGGTGCAGCGATGCATAAGGGTCTTGAAACACCATTTGGCATTGCAGTGCTGCCTGCTTGTCGGCGCCATGGAGGCGTGATTTGCCCAGAATGGAGATTTCACCGCTCCAATCAGGCGCCAGACCCATGATGGCTTTCAAAATGGTCGATTTGCCGGAGCCACTTTCACCCACAAGGGCAAAGCTTTCGCCATGAGCCACCGATACATTTACATCATGCACAACCTGCGTTCTGCCGTAAGAAATACACAGGTCTTTCAGTTCAATGGCCGCACCACTCATGTACGTGCTCCTGCGCTCCAGAGGCTGCGGTCAAGCACGGGTAGCTCGTCGCGATCCTCATCAATTTTCGGCATGGCGGCAAGAAGACCCTGCGTATATGGATGTTTGGCCTGATGCAGATCTTTCGCCAGACATTCCTCAACAATTTCACCGCTATTCATCACAATGATCCGGTCACAATAGCGGGCTACCAGATTAAGATCATGGCTGATAAGTAAAAGCCCCATGCCATTGTCTGAAACGAGTGCATCCATAATATCAAGCACTTGCGCCTGCACGGAAACGTCGAGTGCTGAGGTCGGCTCATCCGCAATCAGCAAATCCGGCTTCGGGATCAGCATCATCGCAATCATCACGCGCTGCCCCATGCCACCGGATACTTCATGCGGATAAAGCTTGGCGACATGCGCCGGATTGTTGATCCGCACAGCTTCCAGCATCGCAATGACGCGGGCATTTAACTCTTTGCGCGAGATTTTCTCATGCGTTTGCAAAGCTTCCGCAATCTGGTCACCAATGGTCATCACCGGATTGAGCGAAAATTTCGGATCCTGCATCACCATCGAAATACGGCTGCCGCGTAAGGCACGCATTTGCCGCTCGGATGTGTTCAGCAAGTCAATGCCGTCAAAGTTCATCTGGTCGGCAGTAATCTTGCCCGGGCTTCGAATGAGTTTGAGAATGGCACGACCGGTCATGGATTTGCCGGAGCCACTTTCGCCCACAATGCCGAGCTTTTCACGACCAAGGTGAAAGGAAATGCCTTTGACAACATTGACCGGACCGCGTGCGGTCGGGAATGTCACGGTGAGGTTTTTGATGTCCAATAAAGGTTGGCTTGTTTCAGCAGCACTCATTGTTTGCCTCCCTGTTTTGGATCAAGCACATCACGCAGGCCATCACCCAGTAAACAAAAGCCAAGGCTGACAAGAATAATCGCAAAGCCCGGCATGGTTGCCACCCACCATTGGTCGAGAATAAAATTACGACCGCTGGCAATCATCGCGCCCCATTCAGGCAGTGGTGGTTGCGCACCAAGGCCAAGAAAGCCAAGCCCGGCAGCAGTCAAAATAATGCCTGCCATATCGAGCGTCACACGTACGATTGTGGATGAGGCACAAAGCGGCAGCACATGGCGCAAGATAATGCGGGTGTGACCTGCACCTTGAATGCGAACGGCGGCGATAAATTCCGCATCTCTGAACGTGATGGTTTCAGCGCGTGCAATACGGGCATAAACCGGCCATGCGGTGAGGGCGATGGCAATAATCGCATTTTCAATGCCGGGCCCGAGCGCTGCCACAAAAGCCAGCGCCATAATAAGCTTGGGCATGGATAGAAAAATATCGGTGATCGCCATCATGGCGCGATCTACCCAGCCGCCGAAATAGCCGGCAACCGCACCGATAATCAAGCCAAGGGGTGCTGCAATGACGCCAACCATAGTGACAATCAGCAAAGTGATGCGTGCACCATAAACCACGCGTGACCAGATATCACGGCCAAGCTCGTCTGTGCCCATCCAATGTTCACTGCTTGGAGCCATCAAGCGGGCGGTGAGGTTTTGGCTGGTAGGTGAATAAGGGGCAATCATCGGTGCAAAAGCTGCAATCAGCAGCAATGCCAAAATGATAATCAGGCCGATAACGGTCAGCGGATTACGCAAAAGAGCGGTGAAAACGCGCCAAAAACGTCCGATCCGTGCCTGAAAACGCGAAGAAGGCGAGTCGTCTAAAAGCCAGTTGTGCAATGTGCTCATCGGCGCGCCCTCGGATCCAGAAACTGATAGAGAAGATCAGACAATTTGTTGATCAGAATGAAGACGGTACCGATCACCAGTGTGGCACCCAAAACGGCATTCATGTCTGCATTGAACAAGGCAGTCGTCAGATAATTACCGATGCCCGGCCATGAAAAGACGGTTTCAATCATAACCGAGCCTTCAAGCAATGCCGCATAAGACAAGCCGATGACGGTAACGAGCTGAATGCGGATCGGATAAAACGCATGGCGCCAGATCACTCGCCATTCCGCCACACCTTTCACGCGCGCTGTTGTGACAAATTCTTGCCCCAACTGCTCCAGCATGAAGGAGCGCGTCATACGTGAAATATAGGCAAGGCTGAAAAAGCCCAAGATGAATGATGGTAAAATCAGATGCGCAAAAGCATTGGCAAAAATTTCCCAATCCCGCGCGATGATGGCATCAATCAGATAAAGACCGGTGATTTGATCGATCATACCGTCATAAAAAACATCGAGACGACCAGGACCCGCAACCCAGCCAAGATGGGCATAGAAAAATGCCAGGCCGACAAGGCCGAGCCAGAAGGCCGGAACAGCATAGCCGAGCAGACCGAAAACGCGGATCAGCTGATCCAGCCAGCCGCTTTGATGGGTGGCTGCATAAACGCCCATCGGTACGCCAAACACCACACCAATGATTATGCCGATGGTGGCCATTTCTAAAGTGGCGGGGAAAACGCGTGCCAAATCCTGTGCAACTGAACGTCCGGTGGAAATGGAATTGCCGAGATTACCGCTGAAAACATCGCCGACATAAGAGAAAAACTGCATGATCAGCGGGCGGTCGAGACCCATGGCTTGGCGTGCAGCTTCATACACTTCTTTGCTGGCGCGGTCACCGACAACTGCGAGCACCGGATCAATCGGCACAATACGGCCGATGAAGAAAGTGATCGCCAGAAGGCCGATAAAGGTACCCAGAATGACGATTAAAAAATAACTCATATCTTTGAAAGTCTGGCCAAGCCTGCCTGTGACTTTTTCCAGAGAATTCAGACTATTTGAGGCTGAGGGATCAGCAGACATTGCTAATCCTCCCGCCAGAATCAGCCGCATGCGGCATGAAGAAAAAGATCATTGAGCCTCCCACAGGCATGTCATTTGATTTTGCTCAAACAATTGATTTCCGGCGCGTTTCCTATGGTTTTTCAATGAAAAAACCGGATAAAAGCGCTTTACTTCACTATGCTCTTTGCAAAATTTCACTTGGATAATAACGAAAAATCTGATTAAATCAAAAAAATTTTTATGAGGGAAAAATTTGAGTAAAAAACTTGGCCGCCCATCATCAGAGCTTGAAACGCAGATCGGACACCTGATCCGTATGCGCAGAAAGCAGCTTGGCATGACATTGCAGCAATTGGGCGATGGCGCCAATTTGTCGGTTGGTTATCTCAGTCAGGTCGAGCGGGATTTCGCAACGCCCACCTTGGCAGCGCTTGCCGGTATTGCCCGCGCACTGGATGTGAACCTGGATTATTTTATCTCTGAGCCGACATTGGAGCAGGGCTTTACCCAAGCGGCCACCCGCCCGCGCTTTTCGATTGCCGGTTCGCCTTTGCTTTATGAAAAGCTTGGCAGTCAATTGCCGGGCAATCAGCTTTCGTCATTCATTTTGAATGCACCGGCCGGTTATGAGGCCGAGGCTGTCAGCCATGAAGGCGACGAGCTGATTTACATTCTGGAAGGCTCAATCATTCTGTGTCTCGACGGGCAGGAATTTACCATGGTTGAAGGTGACAGCCTGCATTATCGCGGTATCACGCCTCATTCATGGGGCAATCGCAGCGATAAACCAGCCCGCCTATTATGGGTTGGCTCACTGGCCGTTTTCAATAATTCCGGTTTGAACAATGTGGTGGTGCCGGAGGTGCCGACCAAAATTTTGTGATGCATATCAACAACTGACACGCTGACAACAGCACTTAAACTGAAGTGGAGGAAATTTTTATGAAATTTTATAAAGCAGCCTTGATGGCGGCCGCTTTGACACTGCCGTTCATGCAGCCTGCATGGGCGGCAACGCCGGATCATTCCTTGGTGGTGGCACAAAATATCAATGATATTGTAGCACTCGATCCGGCACAGGCTTACGAGTTTTCATCAGGTGAACTGGTCAGCAATCTTTATGACCGTCTGGTGCAATATGATGCAGAAGACACAAGCATTTTGGCAGCAGGTCTGGCATCCGAATGGGTTGCCGATGAAGCGGCAAAAACCATCCGCTTCACCATGCGCGAAAATGCCAAGTTCAACTCCGGCAATCCGGTGCGTGCGGAAGATGTGGTCTTTTCGCTTGCCCGCGTCATCAAGCTGAATCTGACACCGGCTTTCATCCTCACCCAGCTTGGCTGGACACCTGAAAATGTCGATGAGATGATTACAGTCGATAACGGTCAGGTTGTGCTCAAATATGATGGCGATTTCTCATCCGCTTTTGTGCTGAACGTACTGGCTGCCCGTCCGGCTTCCATTGTTGATGAAAAAACAGTGATGGCCAATGAAAAAGACGGCGATATGGGCAATGGTTGGTTGAACACCAACAGTGCAGGTTCAGGCCCTTTCACACTTGCTGCTTATAAGCCGGGTGAAATGGTACGCTTGAACGCCAATCCTGATTATTTCAAAGGCGCACCTGCGATGCGTGCCATTGTCATTCGTCATGTGGCGGAATCTGCGACGCAGCAATTGTTGCTGACATCAGGTGATGTTGATATGGCGCGCAATATGACCGCCGACCAGATTGCCGGTATCAAAAGCGATGATATCAAAGTAGAAAGCTTCCCGCAGGCAGCCGTTCACTTCCTCGCTTTCAACCAAAAATCAGAAGCTTTGCAGCCGAAAGCTGTTTGGGAAGCCGCTCGTTATCTGGTTGATTATGAAGGCATGTCCAATACCTTCCTTAAAGGTCAGATGGTGCCGCATCAGGCATTCTGGCCAAAGGGTTTCCCTGGTTCATATGACGAAACGCCATATAGCTACAACCCTGAAAAAGCCAAACAGATCCTGAAAGATGCCGGCATTAAAACACCGATCAATGTGAAGCTTGATGTGATCAATTCGGCACCTTTTGCCGATATGGCTCAATCCTTGCAGGCAAGCTTTGCTGAAGGCGGCATCAATTTCGACATTCTGCCGGGCACCGGTTCTCAGGTCATTACCAAATATCGTGAACGCAGCCATGATGGCGTGTTGCTCTATTGGGGGCCGGACTTCATGGATCCGCATTCCAATGCCAAAGCATTTGCTTATAACCGTGATAATTCCGACGAGAATTATCAGGCAACCACAGCATGGCGCAATGCTTGGGCGGTTCCAAACGACATCAATGACATGACCGACAAAGCCTTATCCGAGCCAGATGCAGAAAAGCGTAAAGAGCTTTATACTGAACTGCAAAAACGCGTTCAGGCAGAGTCGCCGATTGTCGTTATGTTTCAGGCTGCCTATCAGGTTCCGATGAACAACAAAGTAAACGGCTATGTGAATGGCGCGATTGCTGATTTTGTTTATTATCGTCTTGTGACCAAAAACTAAAAATCAAAGGTTTCGAGGGCTGTATTGCAGCCCTCGAACTTTTGAGATCAGGAATTTGAACATGTCTTTTTCAAACGAAAAGCGTATTGCGGCATTGCGTGAGCAAATGCTTGCAACCGGAACCGATCTGGTGGTGATCGGGCCTTCGACGCATATGATTTATATGAGCGGCGTTGATCCGCATGGCGATGAACGCGCTGTAATGCTGCTCGTTTCGCAAAAACATGCGGGCTTTTTGATGCCTGTTTTGAATGCGGATAGCGCACGCAATAAAACCGATCTGCCATTTGTCACTTGGGCGGATGCCGATGGACCGATTGCCGCTTTTAACGAACTGGTTAGCGCTTGCGAACTGCCAGCCAATCCGGTGATAGCATTGGATGAAACCATGCGTGCGGATTTCGCCTTGCTGGTTTTGGACAATGTTCCGCACACAGCGCGGAAATTTACCAATGACACCGTTGGCCATCTGCGTGCGCATAAAGACGAGCATGAATATGCTCTGCTCAAAGCCAGCGCCTTGTTGAATGATGCTGCCATGCAGGCAGGCTATGATGCATTGAAACTCGGCATTACAGAGCTGGATGTAGCAACTGTTATTCGTGATCATTTCAAGGCTAATAGCGCACGGCCTATTTTCGTCAGCGTTTGCTTTGGTGAAAATGGTGCTTATCCACACCATCATACCGGCGCAACCAAGTTACAAAGCGGCGATGCTGTGATGATCGATATTGGTGCGCGATTGAACGGCTATCCGTCCGACATGACCCGCAGCGGTTTCTTTGGTGAACCAACAGAGAAATTCACGCAAGTGTTTGATATTGTGAATGAAGCAGTAGCAAAAGCAATCGCCGCCGCCAAGCCGGGTGTCAAAGCTTGTGAAGTGGATCGTGCAGCGCGTGATCACATTACACAGGCAGGTTTTGGCGAATATTTCCTGCACCGTACCGGCCATGGTTTGGGGTTGGATGTGCATGAAACGCCTTACATCACCGGCACGTCCGATGTGGTTTTGGAAGAAGGCATGGTGTTCTCGATCGAGCCAGGTATTTATCTGGCGAAAGAGTTTGGCGTACGTCAGGAAGAGATCGTGATCATGCGCTCGACAGGCGCTGAAGTCCTCTCCGACATGCCGCGTGATATGATTGTCAAACAAGCTTGATAATTGATTGATGAAAAAAGCCGCCCGACTGGAGCAGGGCGGCTTCTATTACTGCAGGTTTGAAATTAGAATTTATAATTCAGCCCAACACGTACAGTATGGAAACTGACATCATTTTTCAGTTTGAAATGCGTGCCCCAATCATCCGAGAAATTGGCTAAAGTGGTCTTGCCAAGATCGGTGTAGAGATATTCGCTTTTCAGTGTCCAATTGTTGGTGAAGGCATATTCTGCACCGGCACCAACTGTCCAACCTGCTTTGGTTTTGGATTTTGAAAGGCTTTCTGATTCATAGCCATTCGAAGCATCAGCATAGGATTTGACCTTGCCGTAAGCCAGACCTCCTGTTGCATAAACCATGAAACGCTCAACAGGTGTGTAGCCGAGACGGGCGCGTACTGTACCAAACCAGTTGACTTTGGTGCCGGCTTTTACCTGCAGATCATCTTGATGAAGTTTGATTTCACCCTTCATGTTTGAGCCTTGGAAGTCGGCTTCAATACCGACAATAAAATTATTGTCGAATTGCCAGTTGTAACCTGCTTGCACGCCACCAGCAAAACCACTTGCCGTAATGTCCGCAGAACCAGAGTTTACAATACTACCGCCCGCTGCTCTGAGCGCCATGACTTGAGATTCTGGTGCATTCACTTGTGGTACTGATGTTGATGTGAATGGGTGTTTGAATTTACCGCCGGCATATCCGGCATTTAAACCAATATATCCCCCGGTCCACGAAAATGTATCAACAAAAGCTACGGGTACAGGTTCTGTATAAACAACCGCATCGGCAGCATAAACAGCTGAAATAGCTACGGCTGAAAATACAGTGTATAATAGGGTAGATTTAAGTTTCATAATGACCTCCAAATGAAACAAAGTTTGCAATATTATTCGTTTTTACTAAATAAATATTGCTTTGGGACGAGTTGAATTGCTTAAATTTTCTACTGTTAGATTTAAGCAATACTAAACATATTCAGTAAGTTTAAACGCTTATCAGCCGCCGGAATTAAGTCGTGCTGGTGGCAGTGATCTTGAATATGATGTGAAAGATAACTGAGATGACGCGCGGGATGATGCCAGTGACATCCATAACAACGCTGGCGCCACATAGCTTGCGGTGATCAATGAACTATGCAGACGTTCTGACGAAAAAGAATGTCTGTGAGATTGATCTTTGTCCACACATTGGCATGGTACAGTCTTCCCCTGACAAAACACGTCTCTGGTGCCATCGGGACAGCCGCAATCCGGCCAGCGGGCACAACTGAAAAGCCGTTTTGCATCAAGGCATTGCGGACATATCGGTAATTCTACATTTTCACTGTAACAGTCTTTATTTGCTGCTTCATCAAATTGTAAATGGTCCTTACCAGCAGGTAAGCGGGTTTTTATTTGAACGAGAAAGTCATGCCAGACAGCAGACAGAATATTTTTGACAAAAGACCATTTATGCTTTTTTCCGATGGAATTTGACATGTTTCAAATGTTCCTCATTGCCGGCAATGAGACAGGCTTGGACAGGTGCCAGCCTTGGACATGAGTAAAACCAATTTTCTCGGCGCGTATCAGGTCAGATTCAGTTTCAATACCTTCGGCAACCACTATGGGTGCGAAAGACGTCGCAAATTGTACAAAATGGTGGATGCTGTTCAGCCAGCTATCATCTTGACGTGTGGCCCAAATGAAACCGGCATCGATTTTGATAATATCCGGGTTAAGTGAATAGAGCTGGATAGGGGGTAGATAACCGGCACCAAAATCATCAATTGCGATGCGGCAACCTAAGCTTTGTGCCTCCTCTAACCGATCTGCCAGAGTACTCAAAATCCCAAGTGGGCGGGTTTCGATAATCTCAAGAACCAAGCGTTGCGTTAGATGCTTACGATCTTGGATTTGATCAAGAATAAGAGGCCATTCTTTTTCGCCGGAAACAGTATCTGCACTGATGTTACAACCCAAAACGGCTGTTTGATCTGCTTCGAGCCGATTGAGCACTTCTCCGATCATGTGGAGATCAAGCAAAGAAGTTTTCTGCAAAACTTCCAAGGCAGGGACAAATTCGCTGGCGTTATATAGCTCGCCATTTGGTGCAGCCATGCGGGCAAGACACTCGTGATAAAGAATATCATGGCGATTTTGCGCACAATGGATGCCTTGAATATGGAATGACATGCGAGCTGAATCGATGGCAGAAGCCACTTCCAGCACATATTGATGGTCAAAAGTATCAAATTCATCGAACATTCAGACCCCCAAAGACAAAAATGCCGGGGGCGTGAGGATGCTTATGAAGTTAGTAATTATTTTTAGAACTAATTGATCTAAAAGGATTATTTTAGTTTTATGAAATTCTTTTTTACCCACAAGAGCTGTGGTCAAAAACCATCCTTTTTGTCATTCCTAAGATAATTCAAAAATGCGTCGAATATATGCCGGATTCACGGCATTTTCGCAAGTTGATCAGGGGGATACAGTCGTGCGGCGTAAAGGATCATTTATGTCAACACTATTTTGCTACCAATGGTTGCCTTCCTTGGCTTTGCGTTCATTAGTAGCAATCTTGTGCACGTTGATGTTTTCACCGGATTGTGCAGAACACGAATAAAGTCGAGGTCAATACAGAAAAACATGGGAATGAGAATAGGTTACGCACGGGTTTCAACCGGCGAACAACGCGTGGATATGCAAATTGAGGCGCTTAAAAAAGCCAATTGTGATCACATTTTTACCGATGAGGGCATTTCTGGAGCCACCTTCTCGCGTGAAGGATTAGATAAGGTTGTTGCATATTTGCAACGTGGGGATGTTCTGGTTGTCTGGCGTTTGGATAGAATCGGCAGAACACTGATCGGGTTGGTTGAGTTTCTCGCAGAACTTGGATTACGTGGCGTTGAACTTTGCTCATTGAATGAGAATATTGATACAAGTTCTTCCAGTGGGCGCTTAGTTTTTCATATGATGGCAGCCTTGGCTGAGTTTGAGCGCTCGCTTATCAGTGAACGCACCCGCGCAGGCCTCGAGACAGCGCGCAATAAAGGTATACAGCTTGGCCGTCCGCCGCGTATATCGGCCCTTCAGGCACAGGAAATTCACCATGCAGTTCACACAAAACAGGAAAAAATCCAAACCTTAGCTTCAAAATATAATGTGTCTTACCGCACTATCATGCGCATCATTGCAAAAGAAAATGAAGCGGTTGTTTCCGATTGAATCATAGCTTTAGCAGCTTTGTGAAGTTTTTGAAAAAGACAGTATTATGGCTTGTCATGCTCTTTGGTTTTGTGGCAAGCTTTAACTTAAGTTATTAATTTAATGAACTTATTTATACATTAGGCTGGCCTATACGGCTTTCCTTAACTGGAACTCTTTTGTGTTACCCCATTCAGCTAGGCTTTGTGCGGCGCGGTGGATTTGTCTGATCACAGACACCACCTGCCAGTTTGGTTGTTATGCACAAGGAAGTGATAGCCATGAAGGGTCAGTCCGCTCCGGAACTCATTGTTGCACAATGGTTCAACACCGCAACGCCGTTGAGTTTGAAATCATTGCGCGGAAAAGTGGTGGTGCTCCATGCTTTTCAAATGCTTTGTCCCGGATGTGTTCAGCATGGTCTGCCGCAGGCGCAAAAGATCAGCCAGTTATTTGCAAAACAGGATGTTGAAGTAATCGGTGTCCATACGGTTTTTGAACATCATGCTGCCATGAGCCCTGTATCTCTTGAAGCTTTCATTCATGAATATGGTTTGCGTTTTCCTATTGCCGTCGATCGCCCATGCGCTGATAGCGCCATTCCGCAGACGATGGCAGCTTATAAATTACGTGGAACACCCAGTTTGGTACTGATTGATCGTCAAGGCATCATTCGCCACCACGCGATTGGTGCTGTTGATGACATGCAGATTGGTGCAGAAATCGCTCTGTTGCTTGCTGAAGCTGACGGCTTGCAGGAGTAGCACTTATGATAGCGAATATTACTGTGTTCCAGCGCAAATGGGCGGTGGCTATACTGCTTATTTTTGCTTTGGCCGGCCTTGCACTTGCTGTCGCCGGAAGACATGACCCGCTGGCCGTGCATGGTTTTATCATTCTGGCCTTTTGTGTCGGGCTGATTTTCAAAGTTTTATCGGGCCTTTACGATCCGGAGCCATCACCGGAAAGTTTCACGCAATATTATGACGATCCAACACGTGCGGGGATTGTGATTTCTGTTGCCTGGGCGCTGCTTGGTATGTTTGTCGGCGTTTGGGTGGCTGCCCTTCTGGCATGGCCGGAGCTCACCTTTGTCGATGAAGCATGGGCAAGTTTTGGCCGTTTGCGGCCGATACATACAACAGGGGTGATTTTTGGCTTTGGCGGCAATGGTCTGATTGCAACATCTTTTCATGTCCTGCAAAGAACCACGCGTGCACGTCTGCCGGATCAGATCAGCCCTTGGTTCGTGCTGCTTGGCTATAACCTGTTTTGTATTCTTGCAGTGACCGGTTATCCGCTCGGTATTACTCAATCCAAAGAATATGCCGAGCCTGAATGGTATGCGGATATTCTGCTGGTGATCGTCTGGGTTGTGTATTTCAGCATTTACTTAAGAACGTTGCGCCGCCGGCAGGAGCCGCATATTTATGTCGCCAACTGGTATTATATGGCGTTCATTCTGGCGGTCGCCTTGCTGCATATTGTCAATAATCTTGCTGTGCCTATTTCATGGGGGCAAGCCAAGAGTTATTCGCTGTTTTCCGGTGTTCAGGATGCGATGACGCAGTGGTGGTACGGGCACAATGCGGTGGCCTTCTTCCTCACGGCCGGTTTTTTGGGCATGATGTATTATTATTTGCCAAAGCGGGCAGAGCGACCGGTTTATTCCTATCGGCTGTCGATTATCGGTTTCTGGGGCATCACCTTTCTTTATATGTGGGCCGGTTCGCATCACCTCCACTACACGGCCTTGCCGCATTGGGTGCAAACACTCGGCATGACATTTTCCATCGTATTGCTGGTTCCCTCATGGGCATCTGCGGGCAATGCGCTGGCGACACTAAACGGCGCATGGGGCAAGGTTCGTGATGATGCAACATTGCGCTTCATGATGGTGTCGGCGGTCTTCTACGGACTGACCACATTTGAAGGTTCGTTCATGGCAATCCGTCCCGTCAATTCACTGTCGCATTATACTGATTGGACGGTTGGGCATGTGCATGTGGGAGCGCTTGGCTGGGTTGCAATGATTACATTCGGCTCATTCTATGCGCTTGTGCCTTGGATGTGGAAAGTCAAAACCATGTATTCGCCAAAGCTTGTCGAAGTACATTTCTGGCTCGCGCTCACAGGCACATTTATCTACATTTTTGCAATGTGGAATTCGGGCATCATTCAAGGCCTGATGTGGCGCACCTATAATGAAAGCGGCACGCTCAGCTATTCCTTTATCCAAAGTATGGAGGCGATGCATCCTTACTATATCGCGCGGGCGGTAGGTGGTTTGTTCTTCCTAAGCGGAGCAATGGTTTGTGCCTATAACATCTGGATGACTATCCGCATGGCGCGCCAAATCGCGGCTGACATCACTTTGTCTGCCGATGTACCGGCCAATGCTGTTTGCGCGCAGGCGGGAGAGTAATAATGCCTAAACTTCACGGGAAGCTGGAAAGAAGTGCCATCGGCTTTGTGGTGGCTATCATAGTGGTGGCATCGATCGGCGGCTTTGTCGAAATTGCTCCGCTTTTTACCATCAATGAAACGGTTGAAGACGCGCCGGACATGCGTGTCTATACGCCGCTGGAACTGGCAGGACGCAATATTTACATTCGTGAAGGCTGCTATGCCTGCCATTCGCAGATGATACGCACTTTGCGTGATGAAGTGGAGCGCTATGGCCCTTATTCATTGGCAGTGGAATCTTCTTATGATCATCCCATGCTTTGGGGTTCCAAACGCACCGGCCCTGATCTGGCGCGGCTGGGAGACAAATACAGTGATGCATGGCACGTGGCACATTTGATCAATCCGCGCGATGTGGTGCCGCAATCAGTCATGCCGCGTTATGGGTGGCTGATGAAAAATACGCTGCGGATTGATGACATGTCCAATCATTTGGCTGCGCAACGTGCAGTGGGTGTGCCTTACACCGACGAGATGATCATCAATGCTGAAGCGGATGCTTATGGGCAGGCACATCCTGACAGCTCACGCGCTGAAGGGGTGGTTGAGCGTTACGGTGAAAACACCAATATCCGCGTTTTTGACGGCGATGCAGAGCGCTTGACCGAGATGGATGCGCTTGTCGCCTATTTGCAAATTTTGGGCAAATTGACGGATGCAGCCTATCTGGAAACAGCAGAACGAACGGAGTTAGGCGATGGAAATTAATCATGAATTTTTAGTCGCTCTTTCCAAGAGCTGGGGGCTGTTTTATCTGATTGCAATGGCCATAGGTGTGCTGATTTACGCCTTGCGACCCGCCAATCAAAAGCAGTTCAAGCGGGCAAAATACGCCATTCTAGATCAAGACGATCGTCCAAAGGCTTAGTCGGGGCATTGTTATGGCTATTAAAAAACTTGATCCGGTGACCGGCCAGCAAACAACCGGCCATGAGTGGAATGGTATTGAAGAGCTGGATAATCCGGTTCCGCGCGTGGTAAAATTCTTTCTTATTGTGACGACGCTTTTCGGCATTGTTTATTGGGTGCTGATGCCAGCATGGCCATTGGGTGTGACCTATACCAAAGGACTGCTCGGCATTGATCAGCGAGATACAGTCGCAAAGAAAGTTCAGGCGGCAGCTGTTACACGTGCTGTATGGATGGATCAGATTGCAGAAAAAGAAATTGGCGATATCTCGGGCGATCCTGAATTGATGGCACATGTGAAAGCTACCGGAAGCACGCTTTTTGCGGATAACTGTTCGGTCTGCCACGGTACTGGCGGAACCGGGGGCGCCGGCTTTCCTGCCCTTACAACTTCCAGCTGGTTGTGGGGCGGGGAGCCGGATGAAATTGCCGAAACAATCCGTGTCGGCATCAATTCAGCCCACCCAGACACACGGATGTCGCAAATGATGGGTTTTGGACAAGAAGAGGTTTTGCAGAGCAATGAAATTCTGGAAGTCGTCGCCTATGTGCGTTCGCTATCCGGCCTTGAAACGAGTGCGCAAGAGGCTGCAAAAATCAATGCGGGGCAGAAAATCTTCGCTGATAATTGCAGTGCCTGTCACGGTGATGAGGGGCAAGGCAGCACAGATGTCGGTGCACCGGATTTAAGCGATAAACACTGGATTTACGGGGGCGATCTTCAGTCGGTTTATACATCTGTGTATTATGGTCGCCAAGGGCAGATGCCCTCATGGGAAGGCCGTTTCAGTCCTGCCGAAATCAAGCTTTTGACGGCCTATGTGTTGTCGCTAGGTTCGCAAACACCATGACAACGACAATTGTGAAAACACGCAATCATTGGCGCATAACCGCAATTTTAATCGCGCTTTTTGTGGTGGTTTTATTTGTGGTTGCCAATGCTCATTTGATCTTTATTGCGATTCAATCGCAACCGGATTGTGTACCTCATGCCAAGTCAGGCAGCGACGGCGCGCATCGTGCCGCGCGCTCTTCTTGTTAAAGGCGGAACCATCATGATGATTGAACAAGCGCAAATGACAGAGCCACCATTGGTTGGGCGTAATAACCGGCATTTGCCCCTAACGGCGGCCTTTGACTGGTTGGTTGCGGGCTGGCGGGACTTATGGCGAAAACCGGTGGGCAGTTTGACCTATGGCATGTTGATGTTTGTGGTTTCGCTGGGTGTTGTCTGGGGGCTGTTGCGGTTTCATCTTGATTATATTTTGTTTCCGGCCATTGCGGGTTTTATGGTGATCGGGCCATTATTTGCATTGGGGCTTTATCAAAAAAGCCGCGATCTGGAAGAGGGGCAACCGGTCAGTTTTATGCGCATGATCATGGTGCGCGCCGCTTCCGGTTCACAGCTATGGTTCACAGGTGTAATCTTGTGTGGCCTGATGCTTTTATGGATGCGTTCTGCCGTTATTATTTATGCGCTTTTTTTTGGGCTCAATCCTTTTCCGGGGGTTGAAGGTGTTGTGATCATGCTTTTCACAACATTGGAAGGCTGGGCTTTGTTGGTTACCGGTATTTGTGTTGGCGGGCTGTTTGCCTCTTTTGGTTTTGCCATCAGTATGTTTGCGGTTCCGATGTTGCTGGCAGAAGAAACAGATTGTTTTACTGCTATGGGCACCAGCATGTCGCTTGTATGGAATAATCTGCCGGTCATGTTGGTTTGGGGCGCGATTGTTGTCGGGCTTTTTATACTATGTTTTGCCACAGGTTTTCTCGGCATGATTGTCATCTTTCCGCTATTGGGGCATGCCAGCTGGCATTGCTATAAGGCCATCAGATGACATGTTGTTCGACCCGTGCTCAGCCCCTCATGGCCATGATTAAAAATCCGCGTGTCGAAGAACAATTGATCGCCAGCCGTGAAATCAGTGGCGGCATTTTTGAAAGCGAACTGTCCGTCGGCGCTATCCACTGTGCCAATTGTATCCGTGCTATTGAAACCGGTATGCGAAAGCTTGAAGGTGTGGAGCGTGTTCGGGTTAATCTATCCACCAAACGGGTCAATGTGCATTGGCATGCAGATCAAGCCCCTGATCTTGTAGCTGCATTGGAAGAGATAGGTTTTGCTGCTAATTTCACCGAAGCAGAACGAAATAATCGTGATCCGGAACTCAGACGTTTGGTACTGGCTTTAGCGGTTGCCGGTTTTTGCTCAATGAATGTGATGATGTTTTCCGTTGGCGTCTGGGCTGGCGCCGATCCGGCAACCCGTCATGCATTTCATTGGATTTCAGCATTTATTGCCCTGCCATGTCTGCTTTATTCCGGCCGGATTTATTTCCAATCGGCATGGGCGGCATTGCGGCACGGGCGTACAAATATGGATGTGCCGATTTCTATCGGTGTCATTCTTGCCTATCTGTTGAGTTTATACGATACGGTTCATAACGGCCCGCATGCTTATTTTGATGCTGCCACATCACTGATTTTCTTTCTGCTTATCGGCCGCACTTTGGATTATATGATGCGGGAAAAAGCCCGCAGTGCCGTGGAAGGGCTTGTACGTCTCGTGCCAAATGGCGCAACAATTGAAAATGAAGATGGCGGCCGTTCTTATTTGGCGGTTGATGCAATCAAAACCGGGATGTGTCTGGTGCTGGCAGCCGGTGATCGTGTGCCGGTTGACGGCGAAATTGCTGAAGGTATTTCCGAACTTGATTGCGCGATTGCAACTGGCGAAACTGCACCGCGACGTGTTGAGCCTGGCATGGCGGTGCAAGCAGGCATGCTTAATTTAACTGCGCCATTGATCATAAGGGCAACGGCCACAGCCAAAACATCATTTCTTGCACAAATGCTGCGTTTGATGGAGGCGGCAGAAGACGGCCGCGCCCATTATCGGCGCATTGCCGATCGTGCGGCGGAACTTTATTCACCTGTTGTCCATTCTATGGCGTTACTCACTTTTATCGGTTGGCTTATTGCAACTGGTGATTGGCATCAAGCTATTACCATTGCCATTGCGGTGCTGATTATTACCTGTCCTTGCGCGCTTGGTCTTGCTGTACCGATTGTGCAGGTTGTGGCTGCCAAACGTTTGTTTGAAAATGGAATTTTGGTTAAAGACGGTTCGGCGATTGAACGTATGAATGCCGTGAATGCAGTTGTTTTCGACAAAACAGGAACGCTGACATTGGGCTCACCGGTCGCGCAAGTTATACCGATAACTGCTGATAAGCTCACTATCGCTGCCGCAATGGCCCGCCAATCCAATCATCCTTATTCCAAAGCGATAGCGCGCAAACTTGACGATTTACAAGACAAAATCCTGTTCTCGTCTATTCAGGAATATGCAGGTTTCGGATTGCAGGCGCGAATTGGTGAAGATACCTACCGGCTTGGCCGAGCCGATTGGGCACTTTCAGATATTGAAGGGGATAAAATGAGCGGCACTGTTTTTTCATGTAACGGAAAATGTGCGGCATCATTTGCATTTCTAGATGAGTTGCGGCCCTTTGCTGATGAGGCGATCCGGCAACTTCACCAAGCAGGAATAAAAGTTCTTTTATTATCCGGTGATCAGGAAAAAGCTGTTTTGCAGGTTAGTAACCAATTACATATTGATAATTATGCTGCGGGTCTGTTGCCCGCCGATAAAGTCTCCCGCTTGAACGGGCTCAAAGTCGAGGGCTATCATACATTGATGGTTGGGGACGGGTTGAATGATGCACCTGCATTGGCCGCAGCCCATGTATCTATGGCACCTGCCAGCGCGGCAGATATCGGACGCAATGCTGCTGATTTTGTTTTTCTGCACAAGAGTCTTGCTGCAGTTCCCGCTGCATTGTCGATTGCTCAAGCTTCGGCAAAATTGGTGCGGGAGAATTTTGTGCTGGCGATTATTTATAATGCTATCGCTATACCCGTTGCGGTGGCAGGCTATGTCACACCACTTATTGCCGCCTTGGCAATGTCTGTTTCGTCAATCATGGTTGTAGCCAATGCGTTGCGATTGAAAGCCGGTTCATTAAAACCGGTTGCCAAAAGCTGACATTTTTGGATTTTTATGGAGGTTGTTGATGAGCAGCCTGATTTTTTTGATACCAATCGCGCTGATTTTAGGCGGCATTGCACTGGCTGCTTTTTTCTGGACACTGAAAAATGGTCAATATGAAGATCTTGAAGGTGCAGGGCACCGGATTTTTATTGATGACAATGATGAAGTTTCAATCCATCCACCTGAAAAATTGAAATCAAATAATTAAAAATGCCGGACAAGCTGTGAACATGTCCGGCATTTTTATCATTAAAATTTGGCAGTCAAGCCTGCTCTGATCGTGCGCCCCGGTGCAGGTGCCCGTGTGAATGAAAGCGGATCCAGATAATACTGGTTTGTCAGGTTTTCGACATTGAAATTCAAAGAGACGGTCTCGTTGAATTTATAATTACCAAACAGGTCGACAATTGTTCGCTTAGGCCAAAGCGTCGGGGTTACATAGCCCAATCCCATTGACTCGCTCAAAGCGCGTTCACCTATAAATGTTGCACGCGCGCCCACAGTCAGTTTTTGTTCAAACATATGAACACCGCCACTCAGTGTCAGCAAATATTTTGGCGGAATATAATTACTGCCATAATCAATGCCGATAGCTTTTGAATCACAACCTGTCAGCTGGTGGCAAAACTCGACCTTGGAATATCTGGTCAGTCCGGTTTCAATGAATATGCGTTGCGTATCATATTTGACGGAGAGCTCCAGTCCTTCAAATGTAGCGCTTGGGATATTGGCCCAATGGCGTGGCTCGGACCAGTTTTGAGCGATGGAGTCGCGGATGATATAATCTTTGTATTTATTATGGAAATAGCTGGCTTTCACACGCAAATTATCGCCGTCGGTAAAGATATCCGTGCGCATTACATTGATGCCGGCTTCATAATTCTCGGCCTTTTCAGGCTTCAGATCGGGATTGGGATAAAGAATGGTTCCGAGCTGGAAGCTTGTTTCACGCAGAGCCGGCGGGCGCCAGCCTTGCGCATAATGACCATAAAACTGGATGCCTTCCCAAGGGGTGACAGTCACTGACAAAGATGGGTTCAAACGGGAGCCGTCTTTGTCACCATAATGTGCCAAAGCGCCGCCGCCTTGTTCGATTTTATAAGTATCATAACGTAGCCCCGCGCCAAAACTAAGCCAGTCTGTCACATCATAATTGGCACGGCTGAAAACACTGGCAAGACGCCTTTTTCCTGTTGGCCCGGCACTGATCAAATATGTTTGCGATGGATCCCATGAATATGAATCATAGAGTTCATCTCCGTCTGAATCTTCCAAAGAAATCTGCGCGCCATAGGTCAGTGCCAAATGGCCAAGCGCAGTTTCGATACTGGAGTTATTGTAAATTTCCACGCCATAAGTTTTGACATCAGCACTTCCTTCGAGGCTGATAGGTGCCTCCCGTTTGACATTGGTCAGCCATGAGGAAACATGCAGATCAATATAAGGATTATCGGAAGGATTATGCGCCAGCTTGGCGGTCAAAGTATCCACTTTGCGGCGGTTCAGGTCTTTCTGACTTGGCGGGATGAAACCGTAAACATAAGGAAAATCATCCAATTCCCCATGTTTATTTTCATAACGCATATAGCTTAATTCCAATGATGTATCTTCATTGAAATGCGCTTTGCCTTTTAAAAGTACGGAAAAAGAATCTTCCGATGTATTGAAAACTTCGCCGCCCGGTGGAACCGGTGATAATGCGCCAGTATCATCAGCAAGCAGTTTTCCGCCTTTTTTACCGGCAAAATAGTTGCCGGTTTTACGGCGGGTAACAGCTGCCAGAAATTCATAATTATCCTGAACGGTAGCAGCAGCAATTGAGCCGTTGAAACTGTCGCCATTTAAAAATGAAGGCGCATCATTGAGCTGTTCGTAGGTATTAACCGCCGGTGGTGTTTTGGTATTGCTGCCCATTGTGGCTTTGATTTGGGCACCATATTCTTTGCCTTCCGCCACAACATCACGCGCATTGAGAGTGCGCATATTCACAACCCCACCCATTGCACCATTACCAAGCGGGCCATCACTTGGACCTTTGGTGATATCAATACCGGCAATCAGATCGGGATCAACAAACACACTGCTGGTTTGCCCGCGATAACCGGTATAGCTGGAGGTGGATTGTTGCGTGCCGTCAATCAAGGTTGCAACGCGGTTCATGCCCTGAAGGCCGCGAATGTTGATATTCAAACCCTGACCGGAGCGGCTGCCTGCGGAAACGACACCCGGTGTTGATTTGAAAAGATCACCCTGACTGCTGGAGGGAAGGCGGCTTAAATCTTCTGCTGACACATAAGCCGTTGAACCGGCAGTCATGTAGGGTGCATTTTCCGGTTGAACCTGACCGTGTACAGTGATCGTGTCCAGTAAAATCGAGCCGTCATTGACACGTGCGGCGGTGTCATGACTGTTGGAAACACGGTCACTGATGGTGACGGAATTGGCATTGGTAAAATGATAGCGAAGACCGGTGCCAGCAAGCAACCGCGCCAGTCCTGCTTGTGCCGTATATCTGCCGTTGAGACCGCTTGTTGTGCGGGTGCCGATATCGTTCTGATCAAAGAAAATATCGACACCACTTGTATTGGAAAATGCCAGCAATGCAGTAGAGAGTGATTGGGCGGGAATAGTGAAATGGCGCTCATTATTTGTTGACTGGGCTACAGCAATGGCAGGTTTCATCACAACTGAAAGACTGGTTGTCACCATCAGTGCTGCCATCAGGCAGGCAAGTTTTCTGCTTGTTGGCTGCGTTAAACATGTGTGTTGTGCGGTTAAAACCTTACCGGTCAACTGCGTGTATTCCATCATTAAAGCCCCTCACATTTCCGCCATTGGCGAATGTCATCGGTAAGAGTGCCGTTTATTGGCTCTCATATGTATGACACGCGGGTAGCTACAAGTTACCAAGCAGATTTGTTATTTATTTTTAAAATTTAACGACCGGAGATAATGACGAGATTACCTGCCCTTGAAACATTTATGGGTAAGGTCTGCGCAATTGAATCAAGGGCTGCATCGGCTGAAGCGGTACTGAATGCAGCACTGACCAGCATTTGCCCTAACCTCTTGTCCGTGAGGATGATAAAACCACCGCGATATCGCTCGATATCATTGAGAACACTGCTTAAAGCTTCGTTGTGATAGATCAGCCGTCCCCGGCGCCATGCATCGACATTGTTGATGTCGACAGCTTGTGCTGCCAAAATTTCATCGCCATTATAGGCCAGTTGCCAACCACTGTTTAAGCGTTTTGCCGGCAGATTGGGCAAAGCTATCTCAACCTGATGTTGGGTTACGGCAACGGTGACAAGCTGGTGGTCGGCTTTGATATTGAAGGAAGTGCCAAGCGCGGTTGTTTGCCCGTCATTGGCATTGACAATGAAGGGGCGGCGTTCAGGCACCACGTTGAAATAGGCTTCACCCCAATGCAGTGTCAGGTGGCGACCGGCATCCGAATAATTAACCGATAATGCCGAGCGGCTGCCCAGATCAACCACTGAACCGTCGGTTAAAGTCAATGTTCTCAATTCACCTGCATTGGTAGCATAATCAGCAAACATGCCGTTGCGGTAAAATAAATAACCGCCCCCGGCAGCACCAAACAGGCCAAGACTTGAACTGATGAAAGCGCGCCTGCTGAGTTTGGTTCTGCGTGTCTGGCGCAATTCTGCTTCAACCGGTGCAAAGGCAGTCCAGAGCGTACCGGCACGCATCCATGCAGCCTCATGTTCAGCGCTTTGGTTTTTCCATTGTTCAAACGCCTGATGATCTTTTTCGGTGGCACCATCATCCCTGAGCACTGCAAACCAACGCAGGGCTTCACGTATGAGCGGGGATCGGTGATCATCAACCATAAAGGTGCATCCGGTTTAATAATTCGTCCAAGTTTATTGCAATAAACCACCAGTAGGTGGCAATGTCTTATCAATAAAGACACTCGAGCAGTAACAACTTACTAAGGAAACTGTAAAAAATCAGGCCCTAATGCCAGATCAAGATCATTAAGGGCATTAAAAATATGATTGATGACGGTACGGCGCGATAGCTGAAACCTCTCGGCAATTTCGCTATAAGTTGCACCTTCGAAACGGTGAATAATAAAAATTTCGCGTCTGCGTGGCGGCAAATTTGAAAGTGCCGTCAACAAACGGCGTAGCTCCTGCCGGTAAAGCACTTCCATTTCCGGCGATGGTTTACGATCAGCAATGGCGAGATATATCTGATCGTCAATCGTAACCTCAACACCCTGCTGTAAATGGCGCAGATGATTGAGGGCGAGATTGCGTGCGGCACGGGTCAGATAGGCGGCAGGCTCATGAATTTTTTGTTTGCCGGATGCATCGATCAGCTTTGAGAAGGCATCCTGCACCAAATCGTCAGCTGTTGCATTATTACCGACAATACGTGCGATAAATCGTTTGAGACGACCTTTTTCCGATCCGTAAAGATGAGTGAAACTATGGCTGAGAAGTGCCATTGCGAGGTTCCTGCGATCAGACCAGATTGAACAAACATGCACGTTTTTTGAGCCGGACACTGTTTATCTGATATAATCTTTGCCCTGCCGTCTTTTCTCCCATATCTGTTTCAGGATTTTTTATCAAGTTAATATGATAAAACAGGTCATGTTTAAAATTAAACATGGTTTATGAAAGAGGATATCCCCAAGGCAAGAATGGTTCTGCCTTGGGGATTTTATAAAAAGATCAGAATCGCGCTGTCGCACTCAAGCGGAAAGTACGACCCGGCGAAGGGGTCAATGCTTCGCTCATCGCATCAAGATAATAGAGATCAAAGATGTTTTCGATACTGGCATTGAAGGAGAAATTCTCGTTCAGCTTATAGGTAGCGAAAGTGTCGTAAACTTGATAGGAGCGCCACTCGCTCTCAACCATACCGACACCGCTGCGTTTCAAGGCGCGATCACCTATAAAGTTGACACGGCCACCAATTGTCAGGCTTTCATCAAGAAAACGTGCGCCCAATGTCAGCGAGCCGCTATAAACAGGCGGCACATAGATGCTTTGATAATCATCGGGTGGTGTGCTGTCATTACAGGCAGAATCTTCACCCGCTTTCGTTGCATAGCAATATTTCACATTGGTGTAGCGGTTGAAATTGGCATCGGCAAAAAACATTCCTGCATCATAAGAAGCAGAAATTTCAAAACCTTTGAATTTTGCCCCGTCAATATTGGCATAAACACGATAAGGATAAGGCAGACCGGCACGGTTGCCGTAGGTTCTGACGATATAATCATCATAGCTATTATCAAAATAAGACAGTTTGAGACGTAATTTATCGTCATCAAGCAACAGATTGTCATTGAGATAATTGACGCCGATTTCGTAGTTTTTAGAGCGCTCCGGCTTCAAAAGCGGGTTTGGTTCAATCAGACCAGGCATATTGAAAAGCGTTTCGCGGATGCTTGGCGGGCGCCAGCCTTGTGCATAATTTCCAAAGATCTGGAAGCCGTCAAGCGGCTCAACCATCACGCCCAGCCTTGGTGTCAAGCGTGATCCATCAAGACCGTCAATCGTGGAATTTTCGCTTTTATCGCGTGTTTGATAGCTTTGGTAGCGTAGACCCGCGCTCAGTGTCAGCCAATCAACCGGTTTATAATCAGCATTGGCAAAAATTGCGCCAACTTCACGGCTTCCCTCCATCCCGATATTGGTATCCGGATTTTGTATTGTCTTTTCACGCGAGTAAGTAGCGCCATAATTGAGATCAAAAAGGCCAAAGCCTGTATCAATATGTGAGGCATTGGTGACTTCAACACCGGTTGTGTCGGTTTTGGTGTCACCCGGTACACCGGTCAGAATTTCAATCGCAGCCCATTTGTCGTTTAATCGGGTATGCCAGACATTGGTCTGAAAATTAATCAGATCGTTTTCTTCCGGATTCCACGTATATTTTGCCGTATACATGTCGGATTTGGTGCGGCTCAAATTGGCCTGATAAGGCGGCCAGCCACCAATGGCGACGGGATTGTTCATGTCGCCGTATTCCTCGCCATATTTGCTGTCATAACGAATATAGCCAAGCTCGACCGTTTGGTCGTGCTCGAAATTAAACTTGCCTTTCAGCAACAGCGATTTGGTGTCTTGTGATGTGTTGAAAATTTCGCTGCCCGGTCGATAGGCCGACATTGGCCCCCAAGTGTATTTTCCACCAAAACTAAAGCGTTTGACTTGGCGTTCACCATGCTTACCGGCAAAATAATTGCCGTTGCGACGATAGGCAAAGGCACCGACCAGTTCATAATTATCCTGCTTGGTGGCCAATGCAACACTGGCTATATTGCTGTTGCCATTCAGCCAGTCATTGCCGCCAAAGCGGGGGGCTTCAGTATCAGGCGGAGAAAAATACTCACGCGGCTTGACGCTGTTGCCGGCAAAACCGCCTTTGATTTTTACGCCATATGACTTGCCGTCCATGATGATGTCATCAGCATTAAGCGTACGCATATTGACAACGCCACCCATTGAGCCGCTGCCTTGTGCCCCCGACGGCGGCCCCTTTTGAATGTCGATCCCGCCGATGAATTCTGGATCGACAAAGGTGCGGCTGCTCATGCCTTTATAGCCACGATAAGCGGATGAGCTTTGCTGGGCGCCATCAACAAGTGTGGCGATACGATTCATGCCTTGAAGCCCACGGATATTGACGTCCAGAGCCTGACCGGTACGGTTGCCGGATGAAAAGACACCCGGTGCATTACGCAAAATATCGCCGGTGGATGAAGGCGGCACGATCTGGATTTGCTCGGCGCTGATATAAGATGAGGAGCCTGATGTCTGGAAGGGTTTATCGGCATTGTTGAGGGCACCGCTCACCGTGATCGTTTCCAGCAGAATAGAGCCATCGTCATTGGTGGCAGCGCTTGTGGCGGAAGCGACGCGATCCGTGATTGTCACGGTGTTGGCATTGGTGAAGTTATAGCTTAAGCCCGTACCCGCCAGCAGGCGAGACAAGGCTTCCTGTTTGCTCATGCTGCCGTGCAAACCCGCTGATTGTTTGCCGCGTACCAGATCCGCCTGATAAAGAACCTGCAGATTGGATTGATCGCCGAAGCTGGAAATCACCGAGCCCAATGATCCGGCCGAAATAAAATAATTGATATTGGCCTGCTGGGCATGAGCGGTTGGCACAAAAGACGGGCTCATCTGAATTGCTGTCGAGGCAAGCAGTGCCAGCAACAGTTTTCCTGTTTTCATCCCCATGGATAAATTGCCTGAAAATTCCATATGCATGGTTTCTTATTATACTCCGTCCTGATCGTGCTTGCCGGCATAACAATGCCCTTCACTGACAAAGACGAGTCCTGCATGCGACTCCCTCACCCTTAAAGTTGAAAATAATTATCATATTATATTTTCAACTTTATGCTTAGGATTTAAAGGGAATTATGCCGGGCTTAAAAAAACCAGATAGGGTGTAAGCTCTCTGCTGCGGATTGGCAAAGTGTTGCGGATGACGTCCAATACGCCGTCTGGATGATTGATATCAAAAATTCCGCTGACACGCATATCAAGCAGCTTACTGTCGGTTGCGCGGATGATGCCGCGCCGGTAACGATTGACATCTGCCAAAACTTGCCGGAGAGGGCGGTCTTCAAAAATGAGCTTGCCTCTTTTCCAGGCGGCTTCAATATTGGCATCAACAGTATCGAAAAGCCCAAAACCGGCAGAATTAAAAATTGTCAGCTGCGATGCTTGTACAATTCTTTTGCTTTGATCGGGTGCAATAACCGAAACCGCACTTTCCTCGACCCAGACTGTGACTTCATTTGCCCATTCATGCACGACAAAACGTGTGCCCAATGCGGTGACGCTGCCGCCGGCTGCCTGCACTGTGAAGGGACGGTTTGTATCTTTGGCCACATCAAAGAAAGCGCGCCCGCGCAAGAGTTTGATCAAGCGGGTGTTATTGCTGTAATCAACCGCAATGGCGCTATCGGCATCAAGATCCACATGGCTGCCATCCGCCAAGATGATGCTGTGCATTTCACCGGTTCCAGTGGCATAATCACTGGTTAAAAAATCCGGGTGAATGACAAAAATAGCAGCGCTACTTGCAGCCAATGCAGCACCACCCGATAAAAAAGCCCGCCTTGAGGTCGTTTTTTTAAGCGCCGGACGATAGGTTATTTGTTTTTGGCGCGGATCGCCCATCGCATCCAAATCTGACCAGATGGAACCAAGTGACTGATATTCTGATGCATTTTCAGGGCTTTGGGCCAGCCATGTCGCATGCTCTGCGCGCTCGGCTTCGGATACATTGCCGGAATTGATGGTAACGAACCATGCCAAGGCCTCATCGCGTGAGGTTAAAGCTTTGTCGTTATTGCTATTTACCATCGTGACCGCCGACTATTTTCTTACACATGTGTGAAACCGTAACCATGCCAGCTGTGCAAGGCTTATTATTAAGACGTTTCACACCGCCTGATACCTCACTTTTTTTATAGGCGAAAGCAAGCATTGTCATTCCAGATGCTCGCCAAGTTGTTCACGGCAATGCGCGAGCGCCTTCATGATCAGTTTTTCAACCGCACTGCGGGTGATACCTAATTCTTGTGCAATTTCGACATGACTGAGGTCGTCAAATTTATGCATCAGAAATACTTGTTTTTGCCTTGGCGGCAAAGATGCAACGGCTTTTTCCAGCAGTGCAAGGCGCTGGCGATAATCAGCCACGCGTTCTTGATCCGGGCTCTCATCTGCTGCATCAAATGTTTCTGACGCAGTGACATAGCGGTTACGCGACTTTGCCGCGCGGAAATAATCGGTCGCTAGATTATCGGCAATACGGAATAAATAAGATCGTATATTGCTGATATTTTTATGCTTTTCCTTATCATGAATGCGCATGAAAGTATCTTGCGTGATATCTTTCACCGTTTCGGGATCGTGACCCTTTTGGCGCAGAAAACGGGCAATATCCGTTGCATGTCTTCTGAACAGATCTTGCAGGTCCCAATTCATGACATTTTTCGCTAATAGTGCCGCCTGAGTTAAAGCCGCATGCTGTAATTATTCATTATCAATGGCACATAATTCTTAATATGATTTTAGTAGTCATATTATTTCTTTATGCAAGTGCTTGTTGATGCCACACAATAAAGACATCAACTATAGATAGTTTAAAAGGCAATTTTTAAAACATGCCCATCAGTTTCCACCATAGCAGATCAAGTGGCAGAATGAAGATGATCGTTGCCATGAACAATATGAAGCAAAGTTTTATCACGCTGCGTAAGGGTAAGCCCGCAATTTGTGCTGCGGCAATCAAGGGCGGTGCCTGATAAGGCAAAACGACACTGGAAAAGGCTAAAACCTGTGTCATCAACACGGTTTCAATCGGCAGTCCGGAGAGGATTGATAATTGTTCGGCACCGGGCGTCATAACGGCTGGAACACCGGGCAGATTGGTGATGGTGGCAACAATCATCGCCATGATGGTCATGGACACAATATTGCCCAAGCTTTCACCCTGTTCGAAACCGGCAAAGTTGCTCAGCGTCGCCACCACTATCGTGCCAAGTCCGCTATGAGCAATCAGTGCACCAAGCCCCATTATACCGGCGACAAAAAACAAAGTGCCGTAATTGATCTCATCATTCAGGCATTTAGGAGAGACCAGCCCGCTGCCCGGCCACAAACATAAAACACCGCCTGCCAGCGCGATCCAGCCCGGCGAAACCTGGTGAAATCCATCGGTAAACCAAAGCAGCAGTGACAGAACAATGATTAGGGTCAGCCATTTTTCCTGTACCGACATCGACGCCGATTTTGTTCGTTCTTCATATATCTGAGGCGGTGTTGATTCCGGAAAAAGCTTGATAATCAAAGCGATCAATACGCAGGCTTTGATAAATCCCAACACCGGAAAATGTAAGAGCAAATAGTTCCAATAGCCGATTTTAATTCCGTAAATATTTTCGGCAGCACCGGCAAGGATCATATTGGGAAGATTGGCCGGCAAAATCGTATAAGCAGGTATATTGGTACCAAAAGCGGCAGCCATCAGCATACCCAGCATTCCATTCGAGGTTTTGCTGTATCCGGCATGTTCGGCCAGCGAAATAACGATTGGTACCAGCAGAACAATCCGTCCCATGGAGGAGGGAATGAAAAATGAAAGCGCCATGCTGAACATCACCGTTGTGGTAATGACGCTTGTGTAAGTCGTGCCGATACAGGCGGAGAGTAAAATCGCGACACGCTTTCCTAGACCGGTATAGCGAATGGCGCTGCCGACAATCATCCCGCCGAATAAAAGCCAGATGGTTGATGAAACAAAGGCGCCCATCACAATATCCGGCGGCGCTGCATGAAAAATGATCGCAATGACAAAGAAAACAAAAGCAGGCAAATATTCAGGGACGGCGGAGGTTGCCCACATGCCGATACAAAAGACACTCAGCATAACTGCGACTGTCTGTTCCCATGATAAATGGCTGTAAAAAACTATACCCGACAACAGGCTTAAAAACGTAATCAATAAGGTCAAGCGACCGGCGCGATCAAAGGGGAAACGTTTTTTATCTGCCTGAGCCACGGATGCTTCAATTTTAAAAAGGGGCATAAAATGATCTTTCAATTGGGAGAATTTCCCCCAAGCCTTGCGCTTCCAGCTAACATATCAAAAATGTTTTTCTTGACCAGACATAATATGATAAAAAAGGTAAAGTTTATACTGGCTAAACTTTTTTGGATCAGATTTTGGCCGTAAATGCAGTCTCATTTCTATGGTGCATAGATTTTAAATGATGAGCCGATTTTTGCTTATGGCGCGGCCATGCTTCTTTTTACAAATTTAGATAATGCTTTGTTTCATAAGATTAAAGTTTCGGATTTTTTCATATCTCTGACAATTAAGAAAAATATAATTTCTATCTTGTAGGACGAATGAAGATAAATGAAACTTATCAATATGAATTTTTTGCTTGATTTCTTCACTGTAGAATATTCTTATAGGCATGTTTTGAAGATGCGCCGTATGATCGCATATGCCGTCAGGAGGAGGCGGCAGAATGAAAGATCCAGCTATCCAGCACGGCAATAAAAGCAACTGTGCAGAGTTTTATCAGCGATATTTTGCCATCACGATTTTTGGAAGGAAGCTTTAAACAAAATATCAGCTGAAAATAACAAGAACACGATATTGGAGGATATCATGAAACCTGAACCGGGAGGAAATATCAGTGCGGAAAACAGAACCTTTACCTATGCCGATGCCTCGACTTTTGCCAGCGTAAGCGCGCCGCAGCAAAATAAGCTGCACCGTGTTTTGGGCCTGCCATCGCTTGTCTTTTTTGGCCTTGCCTATATGGTGCCACTCGCTGTTTTTGATACTTATGGTATTGTAACGCAAGTTACTTTAGGACATTTGCCAGCCGCCTATGTGCTGACTTTGGCGGCGATGTTTTTTACGGCCTACAGTTATGGACGTATGGTGGAAGTGCTGCCGGCTGCAGGATCTGCCTATAGTTACTCACGTTATGCCTTTGGCGGTTATGCCGGCTTTATGGTCGGTTGGACCTTAATGCTGGATTACATCTTTCTGCCGATGCTGAACTATATTCTGATCGGCATTTATATGTCGGAATATTTCCCGTCAGTGCCTGCGTCGTGGTGGATAATGGGTGCAATTCTACTCGTAACGGTCTTGAATATCCTTGGTATTAAAGTTGTTGCCCGTATGAATTTTGTCATTATTGCCTTTCAATTTATCTTCTTGGCTTTCTTTTTCACATTATTTTTCACCTCGATCGGAGGTGATGGTGCGCCGTCGCTACTCGCTCCTTTCTACAGTGAAAATATGAGAATAGGTGCCATTGTTTCAGGCGCAGCAATTCTTTGCTTGTCGTTTCTTGGTTTTGATGCGGTTTCCACATTGTCGGAAGAAACAAAAAATCCAAAACGTGACATTCCGCGTGCGATCATGCTTTGCACTGTTTGCGGGGGCTTGATTTTCATTCTGTCTGCTTGGGCAGGACATATTGTATTTCCTGACTGGCAGGCTTTTGCCGATCCGGATGCGGCGGCTGTCGAAGTTATGGGCAAAGCGGGCGGCGCATTTATGGTCAGCTTCTTCACTGCTGCCTATATGACGGGTACTTTTGCTTCGACCATGGCAGCACAAGCCAGTGTTTCACGCATTCTTTATGCGATGGGTCGTGATCGGGTTCTGCCTTATACCTTATTTGGAACCGTACATAAAACTCTTGGAACACCGGTGCGGGCGACTGTTTTTGTGGGTGTTATCTCGCTGATTGCTTTGGAAATCGACCTTGAACTGGCTGCCAGTATGATCAGCTTTGGTGCCCTGGCCGCGTTCTCTTTCGTTAATCTGTCGGTGATCAAAACCTATCTTTTTGATCAGGGGAAAAGACAGGGCATTGACTGGTTCCGCTACGGATTTTTGCCAGGATTTGGTTTCTTGCTCACCGTTTGGCTGTGGACTGGTCTTTCGGCCACAACCTTTACTGTCGGTATTATCTGGGTTGCAGTTGGTTTTTCCTATCTGCTTTATCTGACGCGAATGTTCAAACGACCGGTTCCGAAGCTGGATCTGGCCGATTAATTGATGGCTAAATCAATATTTTGATTAATGTTCATTCACTCGCCGGGTTCTTGTCAGAATCCGGCGAGCCTTCTATAGTCAGCCTATGAGCGATAAAGACAATGCCCTTCCATTATCTGCTGCAGGTGCCAGGTTGAAAAACAGCAAAGGTGCGCGTGGCCTTTCGCGTGAAGCAATTGCCGAAGAGGCACTCGCACTCATGGAAGAATCCGGTGATTCCGGTTTTACTATCCGCAAACTTGCCGCACGTATGGGCTATGATCCAATGTCGATACTCTATCATTTCAAATCGAAAGACGGGGTATTGCGGGCGATGGCCGACCGGATGGAAGAGCAAATTCGCCCTGCACCGCCTGACAGGCCGTGGCGTGGCAGAATGCGGCATTTGGCAGATCAGTATCGCAGTTTAGCACTGCGTTATCCCAATAGTTTTTGGCTGATGCAAAAATTTCTGCATACCGGTCACGCCGACTTTTTACATATGGAAATGGTTCATGGCGCATTGACCGAAGCAGGGATAGCGGAACGCGAAATTCCGGCGCTATGTCTTGGTTGGTATGGGTGTATAACCGGTTTGGCGGTGGGCGAAACGGGTGGGCTGATCCGTCCTGCTGAAGCGGTTGATATGGCCGAAGTCGCAGATCTTCCCGAAAAATCTTATCCCTTGCTCAAAAAAGCCATGCCGCTTTATAATGATCTCGCGCCGAGCACGGTTTTTTCGCTTTCTGTCGAGGTTTTTCTCGATGGCATCCGCGAGAGAAGCAAAATGCAATCCTTGTGATACATGTATAAATGCTGGCCATGCAAAACGGTATTTGATGGATTGATTGATATATCGGGCTTTCAATTTGAACGCCCTCTTAATGCATCAGTTTTATGTTCTGAATTCCATGAGATGAGCCAAGCATGATGGCTTATATGTGTTTTTAAAAAAAGCTTTTAAAGCCCTTCTAAGCGGCACGATTGTCGCGATTTAACAAAATGCCAGCGTTGGATTGATCGTGGATGACATTCCTTAATTATCTGACAAGCTGTTGCTTGACGTTATTATTTCTACACTGTAGGATTTAACCAAGAAGACTGCACTGGAGGAACGGAATGACTATTTTGGCAGCAGCAAAGCCAGCCACCAAAACCCAAGCACAGGAGACTGAAATTCCGCGTTCTTTCTATGCAGCCATTTGCGATATGAACGGCATATTTCGCGGCAAGCGTTTGCCCGGTGCAAAATTGGCAAGTGCTTTGCATGGCGGCACACGTATGCCGATGTCATCCATTGGGGTTGATATTTGGGGAACGGACGTTGCCGGAACCTGCCTGACGATGGAGAGAGGCGATCTGGATGGTATTTGCCATCCGACAGGCCGTGCTTTGTCCGATCTGGGTTGGAGCAAAGAAGCTGATCAGCCGTTTTTACATTTATGGATGAGCAAGGAAGACGGCAGCCCATATTATGCGGATGCGCGCCACTTGCTCGCCGAAGTTTTAAACCGCTTTGCCCGCCATGATTTGCGCCCTGTTGTTGCAACAGAGGTGGAATTTTATCTTCTTGATCCGTCGGCTGATCCTGCAAGCCCGACCACGGCCAATGCGGCCAATCGTTTAAGCAATTTTGATGATATTTATTCAATATCGGAATTAGCTGAAACATCCGCCTTTCTTGATGAAATTTATGAAACTGCTGCGGCTTGCGGCATTGAAGTGGAAGCGGCAACGGCCGAAGGGGCGCCGCGTCAATTCGAGTTCAATCTTTTGCATCAGGCGGATGCATTAAAAGCCGCTGATGATACGGTTTTTTTCAAGCAGATCATTCGCAATGCCGCACAGCGTCACGGCTATCACGCTTGTTTTATGGCAAAACCTTTTCAGTTTCATGCCGGCAGCGGCATGCATGTCCATTTTTCGATCATTGATAAGAATGATCAGAATATTTTTGATGATGGCAGCGAAACTGGCTCCGAAGCCTTGAAATATGCGGTTGGCGGCTTGCTGGACAGTATGGCTGATATGACGCTGGCTTTTGCGCCGCATTTAAATTCTTACCGCCGCTTGTGTCCGGGAGGTCTTGCGCCGACAACTGTCGCATGGGGCTATGAAAACCGCACCAGTGCTTTACGTATTCCGGCAGGCCCTTGTGTTGGCCGACGCATTGAACATCGTGTTGCGGGTGCCGATGCCAATCCATATATCGTGCTTGCTGCAATGTTGGGTGGTGCGCTTTATGGCTTGGAAAACAAGATGCAACCGGCAGCACCGGTCAGTACCAACTCGCATGAACTTGATCTTCCATGTTTGGCGCGCGACTGGAATGAAGCGCTGCGGCAGTTTAAAAATTCTGCCAAAGTAAAAACTATTCTCCATCCCGAATTTGTAGAGGCTTTTGCCGCCTGCAAACAGCAGGAGCAGGATATTTTTGCGGCGCGTCTCACTGAATTTGAACTGCAAACCTATCGCCAGTCCGTATAAGCGCGACGAGCATAAGGGAACAACAATGACCGAATCTTATCCGCGCTCTTATTATGCTGCGACTGCCAATAAGGTTGCGCCTTTCCCAAGACTGGACGGCGATATTGATGTGGATGTGGCTATTATTGGCGGTGGTTTCACAGGGCTTGCCAGTGCGGTGGAGCTGGCTGAACGTGGTCAGCGCGTTGCTGTGCTGGAAGCCAACCACATCGGATGGGGTGCATCAGGGCGCAATGGCGGCCAGATCACTGGCTCACTTTCGGGCGACAAGGCAATGGAGCGCGAATTTGCCCGCACATTAGGTAAAGATGCGCCTGAATTTGTATGGAATTTACGCTGGCACGGTCACGATATTATTCGTAACCGCATCGAGAAATATAATATCCAATGTGATTTGAAATTCGGACATGTTTTTGCGGCATGGAAACCATCGCATATTCCGGAATTGGAAGAGATGGAACGCAATGCCCGATTGCATGACATGGGCGATGATGTTGCGCTTTTGCGTGGGGCTGATCTGGCTGAATATGTGGGAAGCGAGATTTATCACGCAGGACTGATCAACCGGCGCAATATGCACATTCACTCGCTTAATTTATGTTTTGGCGAGGCGGATGCAGCGCGTAGCCTTGGTGCGCAGATTTTTGAAGCAACGCCGGTTGAAAAAATCATTTATGGCAAACGACCGGTATTGCATACAGCCTATGGGCAGGTAACCGCCGATAAGGTTTTGATCGCCGGTAACAGCTATCATAAGCTGGCGCGCAGCAAACTTTCAGGTATGTTGTTTCCCGCTTCGCTTGGCATTATTGCCACGGCACCTTTAAGCGAAGAAATGGCACGTAAAGTCAGCCCGAAAGATTTTTCGATTTATGATACCCGCTTTGTGCTTGATTATTACCGTTTGACAGCCGACCGGCGGATGATCTTCGGCAGCGGCACGAATTATAGTGGTCGTGACACTGCCGGTCTTGCTCAATCCATGCGTCCGACCATAGAAAAGACCCTGCCGCATTTACGTGGTGTTGATATTGAATTTGCATGGCATGGTATGGACGGCATTTCCGTCAACCGTATACCGCAACTGGGTAATGTCACCGACAATGTCTATTATGCTCAAGGCTATTCCGGTCACGGCATTGCCACATCGCATATTGTCGGTGAAATCATGGCGAATGCCATGTGCGGTTATGGCAAAGATCTGGAAGTATTTGCCAATGTCAAACATTGGCGTTTTCCGGTGGGGCGCACTTTGGGCAATATCGGTATGGCTGTCGGCATGTGGTATTTTCAAATGCTTGAAGCCTGGAAAGACCGCGGCAACTAAAGCGCATTCTTATCTGGACGATAGACCTGACAATAATTTGAAAATTGACTGACGATAGCATCGCTACCGGCCAGGAAAGGGGAGTAAATGAGCGCTTTAACATGTGTTTCGCCGGTCGATAACACCATATTTGCAAGCCGAGAAACTGTTACAGCGCAAGAGGCGCGTAACATGATCGCGCATGCCAAATCAGCCGGAAAAACATGGTCGCAACGCCCGTTGAATGAGCGCGTTGAGATTGTGATGGCCGCAATTAAGCGCCTCGCGCTTGAGAAAGAAGAGGCAGGCATCGAGATGGCGCATATGATGGGGCGTCCGGTGCATCAGTTTTTTGAGTTCAATGGTTGTCTGGAGCGGGCAAGCTATATGGCTTTAATTGCCGAAGAGGCTTTGGCACCTATCATCATTGAAGACAGCGCACAATTTGAACGCCGGATCGAGAAAGAGCCGTGCGGGCTCGTTTTTATTGTAGCGCCGTGGAATTATCCTTATCTGACGACGATTAACTCCCTTGTTCCGGCACTGATTGCGGGCAATAGCGTGTTGATGAAACATGCATCTCAAACATTACTTGTCGGTGAACGTTTGGAACGTGTTTTCAAAGAAGCGGGACTGCCGGAAGGAGTGTTGCAAAATATCCATCTGGATCATGAAACTAGTTCGGCGCTGATCGGTGAGGGGCATTTCGGTTTTGTCAATTTTACCGGTTCGGTTGGTGGCGGCAAAGCTATGGAGCAGGCCTCTGCCGGCACTTTTACGCCGGTTGGCACAGAGCTGGGCGGCAAAGATCCGGCCTATGTTATGGAAGATGCCGATCTGGATGTGGCCGTTGCTTCATTGATGGATGGCGCCTTTTTCAATGCCGGTCAATGCTGCTGCGGCATTGAGCGTATTTATGTTCACGAAGCGCTTTTTGAGGCTTTTGTCGAAAAGTCGGTTACAGAAATTCTGCGTTTGAAACTTGGCAACCCTTTTGATGCTTCCACCACAATAGGTCCGATGGCGCATCGTCGATTTGCGGATGAAATCCGCGGCCAGATTTCCGAAGCTGTTGAGGCGGGAGCACAGCTTCTTATACCCGCATCTGCCTTTCCTGAAGATGATGGCGGTGCCTATCTTGCGCCACAGCTTTTAACCGATGTGACCCATGCAATGCGTATTATGCGTGATGAGAGTTTTGGGCCCGTGGTAGCGGTGATGAAAGTTTCATCAGATGAAGAAGCCGTTGCACTGATGAATGACAGTCATTTCGGGCTTACCGCCAGCCTGTGGGGACAAGATGCACAGCGGGTCGCCCGATTGGGCAAATTGTTGGAAACCGGCACTGTTTTTATGAACCGTTGTGATTATCTTGATCCTGCAATCTGCTGGACAGGCTGCAAGGATACGGGACATGGTGTTACGCTTTCAATCTTGGGTTATAATGCTTTGACCCGTCCAAAATCCTATCACTTGCGTAAAGGCTGACGAGTTAAAGGAACGAATATGCGCATTGGCATTATTGAAACCGGTCTGCCACCTGAAGAATGTCAGGCTGAATTCGGCACTTATCCGGTGATGATTGAAAACTGGCTCAAGCCGGTATTGGCGCAAGCGGACTTTGAGACAATATCAATTGTTTCCGGCGAGAAACTACCGGAAAACCCTGCACAATTTGATGCATATGTGATTTCCGGCTCCAGACATGGTGTTTATGATCCGATTGAGTGGATCAAATCATTGGAAGATTTTTTGATTTGTCTGCGGGATAAAAAAATCCCTGTATGCGGCATTTGCTTTGGTCATCAGATCATGGCGCAGGCCTATGGCGGCGTGGTTGAAAAATCAACAAAAGGCTGGGGTTTCGGAACGCAGACATATCAGCTCGATCAGGAAAGCGATCCCGTGCTTGTTTTGCATCAGGATCAGGTCGTTAAAGCACCGCTGCAAGCAAAGCCTGCCGGTGGGAATGATTTTTGTCCGCTCGGTGTTTTGCGTTATGATTTTCCGGCTATCTCGGTGCAGTTTCATCCCGAGTTTTCAACCGGCTATATTGCTGATATGGTCAAGCGTTTTCGCGGCAGCCGCTTCCCGGAAGATATTGCCGATGTTGCATTGGCAAGCCTGCAATCGCAAGCAGCAATGTCGGCAAAAATGGCTAAAACTGTAGCGGAACTTTTCCGTGCAGATAGCACGTCATAAAAAGCTAAAAATGCGATGCCTTTTGTGCTAGGATGAAGCGCAGCGGGGTTGAGATTTGCCATCTTCATTGACGGCATGTCTTTTTATTCTCTATTTAATGTATGTCAAATGATAGCAGAATGAAGAGATGCAGAATTAATGCCGGATAAAAATAGCATATGGGGTGGAGTTATATCCATCGGCTTGCATGTTTTTGTCTTGGCATTTTTGTTTGTCACATTGCCCGTACCGACACATAATGACGAGCCGGAACATGTAGACGTGGAATTGGTTGAGCCAGCTCAACCACCTGAAGAGGAACATTATGCTGACCCGTCAGATGAGGCAGCGCCACCCCAAGCTTTTGAATCTGCAGTTGAGAACAAAGATGATAACGCAGAAATCGAACCACTGAGCGGCCAAGAAAATCCGTCTGAAGCGCCTGAACTGGTTGAACCGGTTGAAGAAACCGCAGAGCAAAAGAAGGATGAAGCATCAGGCGATGATACTGTTCTCAGTGCTGAAAAATCAAATATTTCCGTGAATTTGCCTGAAAAAAATACGATTAAAATGGTGGCCGCGAAACAGATTTATTCTGATGCAGCCCTTTCCGATCCACGGGTAAAGCAGGCATTGGGAACACTTTCTGCAAAACAGCGTGTCAGCCAGATTTGCAGTATCGAAGCATTGGAGCAAATTCGTCATGCACGCCCTGATACGCCACCGGACATGATGGCGCGCAAAGCAAGCGAACTGACTGAAACCAGTTTGAAAATGCGAGGTGGTGCCTTTCGCAGTCATGCAAAATGGTATGACGTTGATTTCACATGTGAAATTAATTTGAATGATATGAAGGTCTCATCATTTAACTATACACTCGGCAATTTAATTCCTGAAAATGATTGGCAGCGCAGAGGTTTGCTGGCTGATTAATGTAAGGTATGGTCGTCATTTATAATCCGTTCAAAGTCACTTTAACGTGTGTTTGAGGGAACCTTCTATGGTTCCTGCCGTTTTAAATATAGTATGCTTTACATAAGTCCGCACTGGACATTGAAAAAAGTTATCGTCGTTTTTGACAGATAACAGTTGGAGGAAATCATGTTAAAAATTAGTTTGGCCTTGGCTGCCGTGCTTGCATTGTCAGCCTGTACATCGACAGAAAAAGATTTGAGCATCGGAACTGCAGCAGGTGCTGCGATCGGCGGCATTGCCGGCGGTGGTAAAGGTGCACTGATTGGTGCTGCTGCGGGTGCAGGGACCGGTTATTTGGTGCGCACTCTGCGCAATGGCCAATGTCAATATCGTGACAGAAACGGCCGGATTTATACCGCTTCCTGTAAACGATAATTTTTAAAGATACACCCCGTAAATTTTACGGGGTGTATCATAACCTTATAATCAGGCTGCCAAAAAACGGGCAATAACTGTTTGGCTGCCTTCTGACCAAATATCGTTCAGCGCTTTGGTAAAGCCTTCTACGACGGTGGTATTTTCGTTTAAATCGCCGTAGATTTCGCGCATGGAAAGCCATATTTCCGGATTATCGCGTGCTTCAATGGCGCATGCCTTCAAACGCTCCCAATTGGGGTCATTGGGAGCGATTTCATTACCGTTTTCGCTGACACCATAACAATAACGACACCATAAAGCCGAGAGCAGAATCAAGCCTGATGCATCGCCACCCTTTGCAATTACATCCTGAATGGATGGGATGATAAATTTCGGCTGCCGATTGGAGCCGTCAAGACAGAGACGGCGGATCGTGTCGCCAATGTCAGGGTTGGAAAAGCGCTCAATAATCAATTTTTTATAAGCATCAAGCTCTGTATCGGGCACAGGAGGAACTATCGGTAAAATTTCATTGCTCTCGATATGATCAAGAAAAGTCCGGATTTGCTCATCTTCCATCGCTTCATGCACAAATTCTATGTCTCGTAAACCTGCCGGATAAGCAATAATGGCATGACCACCGTTGAGAATACGAATTTTCATCGTTTCAAAGCGATGCACTTCGTTGGTAAAAGTCACCTTAACCTTTTCAAGAGCTGGCCGGCCGGCCGGAAAATTATCTTCCATCACCCATTGCCGGAATGGTTCGCAGGTTACAGGCGCTTTGTCATCAAGCCCCAAAGATTGGGCTAATTCAAGCTCGCGTTTGCCGGTCGCAGGGGTGATCCGGTCTACCATGCTGTTTGGAAAAGCGACTTGATCGCTTATCCAACGGGCAAAATCCGGATCAGATAATTGAGCCAGACCAACGACAGCATCGCGGGTGACATTGCCATTATGCGGAACATTATCACAGCACATCACTGTGAAAGGCGCATCACCATTCTGGCGGCGAATTTTCAGTGCCGCAATGATGGCGCCAAAAGCCGTTTCGGGCTTGTCCGGATGGGCACCGTCATAAACGATATCCGGATGATCCGGACTGAAGCTGCCGGTTTTGGGGTCGATATAATAGCCGCCTTCCGTAACCGTTAATGAAACGATGCGGATGGAAGGATTGCTCATGGCTGTAATCAGTGCGTGATTGCCTTTTTCAACCGGCAGAAAATCGATCATCGCACCGACAATACGGGCACTTTTGCCAGCGGGATCAAGTTCGATCACCGATGACAAAAAGTCCTGTTTGCTCAAAACTTCACGCATTTGCGCGTCATTGGCACGCACACCCGCGCCGATGATTGCCCATTCATGGCCTTCGCCTAAATTAAACAAATCATCAAGATAAACGGCCATATGGGCGCGGTGGAAATTACCGCAACCAATATGGACGATACCGGCTTTGAGTTTTGCGCGGTCATAGACAGGACGGCGAATGCCTTCCGGCAGGTGATTAAGCGTTTTATCAGAAAGTGTCATATCAGCTCATCCAGTTGCCGCCGTCGACATTATATGTCTGGGAAACAATATAATCAGCGTCTTTTGAAGCTAAGAAAACGGCCATGCCGGTCAAATCTTCAGCTTGTGCCATACGGCCCAACGGCACTTCGGCACCGACAATCTTTTTCTTTTCGCCTAAAGGCCGGTTTTCATATTTTGCAAATAATGCATCGACACCGTCCCAATGCTCACCATCCACGACACCTGGTGCAATCGCGTTCACGTTGATGCCATGCTGAATGAGGTTCAAACCGGCGGATTGGGTCAAAGAAATGACGGCGGCTTTGGTCGCGCAATAAACGGCGACAAGCGGCTCTCCGCGTCGTCCGGCCTGGCTGGCCATATTGATGATCTTGCCCCCCTTATCACGCGCAATCATCGAGCGGGCAACCGATTGCATCATGAAAAGCGTACCGGATACGTTGATGGCAAACAGGCGGTCATAGCTTTCACGGGTAATTTCAACGATGGGTGCGAGATCGAATAATGCTGCGTTATTGACCAAAATATCAATGCCGCCACGCTTTTCTTCGACAGTTTTCACCGCCTGATCTATGCTGTCTTGTTTGGTGACATCAAGATGAACGGCAAAAGCCTGTGGGCCTATTTCCTGCGCGGTGGCTTCCGCGGCGGCCAGATTAATATCGGCAATGGCGACATGGGCACCTTCGGCAACATAACGGGTGGCAAAAGCTTTTCCGATACCGCGTGCTGCACCGGTGATGATTGCGGTTTTATCTTTCAGTCTCATGCCAGTGCCAGTCCTTCGCTGTCGAAGTGATGAAGTTGAGTTTGATCGGGGGTTAGAAATACCTGGTCGCCATTGCGTGCGGTGAACGAGCCGTCAACACGCACATTGATAACACCATGTTTGGTTTGCACATGCAGATAGGTGTCCGAGCCCATATGCTCGGCAACGGTGACAGTGCCAGTCCACAGGCCATTATCATTGCTGACCTTAATATGTTCGGGACGGATGCCGATCGCATGTACACCTTTGGCCTGTGCTTCTTCGCCTTCAATGAAATTCATTTTCGGGCTACCGATAAAGCCTGCAACAAATCGGTTTTTTGGCTTGTGATAAAGCTCCAGCGGTGTACCGATTTGCTCGATCCGGCCTGCTTGTAAAACCACAATTTTGTCGGCCAAAGTCATGGCTTCCACCTGATCATGGGTGACATAGATCATGGTTGTTTTAAGTTTTTGGTGCAGTTCGGCAATTTCAAGCCGCATATTCACCCGCAATGCCGCATCCAGATTGGACAATGGTTCGTCAAACAAAAAAGCTGACGGTTCGCGCACAATGGCACGCCCGATGGCAACGCGCTGGCGCTGGCCGCCTGAAAGCTGGCCGGGGCGCCGATCAAGATAGGCCGTAAGGTTTAATGTTTGTGCAGCGGTTTCAACGCGTTTGGTAATTTCATTTTGTGCCATTCCTGCCATTTTCAACGGGAATGCAATGTTTTTACGCACACTCATATGCGGATAAAGCGCATAAGATTGGAAAACCATAGCCAGTCCGCGTTTTGCCGGTGCAAGATTGCTTGCGTCTTTGCTATCAATAGAGATTGTGCCGGATGTAATGTCTTCAAGCCCTGCAATCAGGCGCAAAAGCGTGGATTTACCGCAACCGGACGGCCCGACAAATACCACGAATTCACCCTTATTGATGCTTAAATCCAAGGGTTGGATAACTTGCGTTGAGCCAAAACTTTTGGTGACGCTTTTGAGTTCGATCTGTCCCATATTGTATTCCTTTAATCCGCTTATTTGACAGCGCCGAAAGTCAGGCCGCGCACCAGTTGCTTCTGACTGAACCAGCCAAGAATGAGAATGGGGGCGATTGCGAGTGTCGAAGCCGCGGAAAGTTTGGCGTAGAACAGCCCTTCTGGGCTGGAATAACTGGCAATGAATGTAGTGAGGGGGCCTGCATTGGCCGTGGTCAGATTAAGCGTCCAGAAGCTTTCATTCCACGCCAGAATGATATTAAGCAATAATGTGGATGCAATGCCGGGAACTGCCATCGGCGTTAAAACATGGATGATTTCGGCGCGCAAAGTTGCGCCGTCCATGCGGGCAGCTTCCAGAATTTCCACCGGAATCTCTTTGAAATAAGTATAAAGCATCCACACCACGATGGGCAGATTGATAAGAGTTAAAATGAAGGTAATACCCAGCAGACTGTCGAGCAAACCTGCATCCCGAAACAGCATATAAATCGGGATCAGCACGCCGACAGACGGCATCATTTTGGTGGAAAGCATCCACATCAGCACATCTTTGGTGCGTTTGCCCGGCACAAATGCCATCGACCATGCAGCGGGGATGGCAATCAGCAAAGCCAGTACGGTCGAGCCCAATGAAATGATGACCGAATTGCGGAAATGCAGGAAATAATTCGAGCGCTCCTGCACAGCACGGTAGCTGTCAAGCGTCCAGTCGAAATTCAGGAACTTGGGCGGGCTGGCAATCGCATCTGCTTCCGTTTTGAAGGATGTCAAAATCGTCCACAAAATCGGAAAGAAGATGATCAGAGCCACAACCCATGCCAGAATTGTGAAAGCCAGAACACGCTTTGAGCTATGATTTCGTTTGCTCATATCACGTCTCCAGATTACGCCCGATCATCCGCATCAGGAAGATCGCGACAATATTAGCTAAAATGACCGCAACAATGCCGCCGGCAGAACCAAGGCCGACATCGAATTGCAGCAATGACTGAGCATAAACGAGATAGGTTAGATTGGTTGATGATGTGCCGGGGCCGCCATTGGTGGTCACAAGAATTTCGGCAAAAATGGACAGCAAGAAAATAGTCTGGATCAAAATGACAACGGTTGTTGCGCGAGCCAGATGCGGCAGCATGATATGGTAAAAGCGGGAGAACGCTCCGGCGCCATCCATTTCGGCTGCTTCCAATTGTTCACGGTCGAGCGATTGCAGCGCTGTTAAAAGGATCAGGGTGGCAAAAGGCAGCCATTGCCATGCAACAATGATGATGATCGACAGCAAGGAATATTGGGCTAGAAAATCAATCGGCGCAAAACCGAGGCTGCGCGCGGCCCAGCCGAACAATCCGTTAACCGGATTGAAAAACATGTTTTTCCAAACCAGAGCCGAAACCGTCGGCATGATGAAAAAAGGCGCAATCACTAAAACACGGACAAGACCTTGCCCCAATATTGGCTGATCAAGCAACAATGCCAGCAAGGTGCCGCCGATGGTGGTGATCGCCAGCACGCCCAGAACCAAAATCAATGTATTCAATAAAGCTGGCCAGAAGGCAGGATCGGTGAAAAAATAGTGATAGTTTTCGAAGCCTGAAAAACTAATCGCGTCCGGCATCAAAAGATTATAGCGCAGAAACGAAAACCAGATGGTCATGCCCAGCGGTACAATCATCCATAATAATAACAGGATAACTGCGGGCGAAATCATCAGGCGACTTGCCGAGCGCGATGCTTGTGTGGCCATGTCTTTGTGCCTTGTCTGATTAATCCTGTTCAGCAAAATAACACGGATGAGCAGGATTATTTTAATGCGAAACAATCAATGGAAATATTGATCATGCCAGTTAGAGCTTGATAACAAGAAAGCTACGCCCCCATCCCGTTGGATGGGGGCGTAGCAATAAAGCGCCGGTTTATTTGATATAACCGCCGCGGGTCATCTCGCGGGTTGCCAGCTGCTGCGCAGTGGCTCTGGCTGCATCACCGGTGACACTACCTGCAAGAGCTGCAGAAAACTGTTGCCCGACTGCCGTGCCGATAGCCTGATATTCAGGAATGGCTACGAACTGACCACCTGTATAAGGCACCTCCTGAACTGAAGGATGTTGTGTATTTGCAGCCATGATTGCTTCAAGTGTTACCTTGGCAAATGGTGCTTCCTTCAGATATTCTGGATTTTCATAAAGCGATGTGCGTGTGCCCGGAGGCACATTGGCAATGCCTTCTTTTTTGGCGACCAGATCCAGATAGGCTTTGGAAGTTGCCCAAGCGACGAAAGTCTGGGCGGCATCAGCTTTTTTAGATGTTTTCGGAATAGCCAGGTTCCATGACCAAAGCCAATTGCCATGATTGTCGATACCTTCTCCACTTGGAGATTTGGCAAAACCAACCTTGTCGGCAACGGTTGAGTCTTTTGGATTTGAGATGAAGGATGAAGCAACAGTTGCATCAATCCACATGCCGCATTTACCTGTTTGGAACAGTGCCAATGTTTCATTGAAACCATTGGAAGATGCACCCGGAGGGCCAAAATTGGTCATCAGATCCAGATAGGTATCGATGGTTTTTTTCCATTCCGGACTGTCAAATTGCGGCTTCCAGTCCATATCGAACATACGCGCGCCCATCGAGTTGGACATGGCAGGCAGAAGCGCCATGTTTTCACCCCAACCGGCTTTCCCGCGCAAACAAATGCCGAAGACACCGGCATTTTTATCCGTCATTTTCTCAGCAGCTTCACGCACAAATTCCCATGTCGGATTTTCCGGCATGGTCAGTCCCGCTTTTTCAAGCAAGTCTGTGCGATACATCAGCATCGAACTTTCCGCATAAAACGGGACGGCATAAAGCTTGTCGTCTAGACTGACCGATGCGGCAACAGCTGGTAAAAGATCGGCTGCGTCATAATCATCGCCGAGATTGTCAAGCGGCAGCAACCAGCCCTGTTTGGCCCAGATCGGCACTTCATAATTGCCGATGGTCAACACATCATACTGGCCGCCTTGCGTGGCGATGTCGGTGGTGACGCGCTGGCGCAGCACGTTTTCTTCCAAAGTGACCCATTCAACATCAATATCAGGATGAAGGGCTTTAAACTCCGGCATCAGACCCTGCATGCGGATCATATCGCCATTGTTGACCGTTGCAACCGTAATCGTTTCCGCACTTGCCGTCATCGACAAGGCAGCCATAAAACCGGCTCCAACCAATCCACGTATCGTTAATGACATTTTACCCCTCCCAAGGTATTTCTTGAGCAATTATTCGAACGTTGGTCAAATATTCGACAACGGCACAATTCTGTCAAGTTCTATTTCCGGCAAAACATGTGTTCGTCAGCTATCTAAGACAAAAGCATGATAAGAAATATCCGGCGAGGTCTTCAACCTTGCCGGATAAAGATGTTTAAAATGATGATATGGACGCTATGGAAAGCCTTTTGAAGGCGAGTGATAAAAATACGTTAAACCATTGAAACTAATCAAAGTAATGCAATAGCGGTTGCTTCATCGGTGACCAGGCCATTGATAATTCGCCCTTTCAGAGCGCCGCGAATAGCATCAATTTTGCTGGCACCTGCTGCAATGCCAACCGCCAGCCGTTCAAGGCCGGCTTCAACGCGTATCCCTGCCATACGATCGTGGATTTCACTTTCAATGTAATGGCCTTCATGGTCGTAAATATGCCCCGCAACTTCTCCGATTCCTCCAAGGGCATGCACTTCATCGAGCTCTTTTTCGCTGACAAAACCATCAAGGAAAAGGGGCGCTTGATGGTTCATCTGGCCGACACCGACAAAAATCACGTCGGCTTTGCGCCCCAATCTGTGAACTGCTTGTACAGGCTTCAAAGTTAGAAACGCATCACGTTCTTCACGATTGCTGCTGATAACAGGAACGGGCATCGGGTAATGCGGAGCATTCAAACGGGAGGCAATATAAAGGATCACTTCAAACATTGTGGCAGAGCCATCAGTGGAAATGTTACCGATCAATGATACCAAACGATGGCGGTCACATGTCCCTTTTTGTAATTCATCCGCCATTGCACGCAATGCGCGACCAGTGCCAACACCAATGACCTGAGGTTCTGTTCGTGCCAATATTTTTTCAAACAAAGCGGCAGCAGCAGGTGCGATGACATGGGCCGGGTCAGCACCGGCACCCAGCATTGGTACAACGCGGCATTCGATCAGGCCGTAGCGCTCACGCAATCGGGCTTCTAATTCCAGACAGGCCGCAATAGGGTGCTCGAGACGCACTTTAATGATGCCGCTTGCCACTGCGCGACTGACGAGCCGTTGGGCACGCTGGCGCGAAATGCCCATTTCGGCTGCAACCTGATCCTGCGTCATCCCGCCTGCATAATAAAGCCAGCCTGCACGCGCGACTGCATCATCGGATTTAAGGTCGGTATCGGCTCGGTTCATCGGGGTTAGGCTCATAATAAATTTTGCTCAATCAATGTTGAAAAAACGGAAAAATCATCAAATTGTAAATCAGACTTTATATCATCAGCTTCATCAATATGCTGGCCTTTCATATGGCTTCCACCGGTAAATCGCCAAACCCTCATACCGGCAGCGCGCGCCGCCCTAATTCCGTTAAGACTGTCTTCAATCACAAGGCAGCGCTCCGGCGCAGCATTCATTTGTTTGGCGGCATGAAAGAAAAGATCAGGAGCGGGCTTGCCACGCTCGACCATGCTGGCGGTAAAAAGTCTGTCGCCGACCAATCCACGAAGCCCCGTCAGTTCCAGTGATTTTTCAGCACGAGGCAAACTGGACGATGTTGCCACACACCACGGTTTTTTCACCTCGCGCAATATTTGTTCAACCCCTGTTATGACTTCAAGCCCCTCATCAAATGCTTTTAATAGCTGATCACGATATTGGTCTTCAAACGAAGCTGGCAATTCAACGCCGAAATCAGAGCGTATGGTTGAGAAAACAGTTGGATAACTGCGTCCTAAAAAATGCCTGGCGACATAGCTGCGGTCAATATTGATACCGATCTTTTCCAGTTCATGGATCAGCATATTGGCGCTGATAATTTCACTGTCGATCAATACGCCGTCGCAGTCAAAAATGATAAGATCGATAATTTCATCCACCCCAATGTTGTCGCCTCGGCGATACACTATGTTTTTTTAAATCTGCACGTCAATTCATTTGGGAAAGTCAAGCTGCGCCCTTGGCTTTAAACCCCAACTGGAGAGGTGATTTTAACTGGCCTATGCCCCTCAAATTTTTATCAAAGATGCAAATTTTACTCTTTGGTGTTGATAAGTAAAACCTATCAATGAAAGAATTTTAATTGATTTGGAAAATTATGAAATAACCCCTATATGCACCTTAGACACCATTCTGACAGGAGTGCATCAATGGCAACCGTAAATACACAGATCAAACCTTTCATCGCGCAGGCTTACCGTCAGGGCAAATTTATTTCCGTGACCGAAGAAGATGTTTTGGGCAAATGGGCCGTCTTTTTCTTCTATCCTGCCGACTTCACTTTTGTCTGCCCGACCGAGCTGGGCGACATTGCAGACCATTATGAAGAATTGCAGAAAATGGGTGTTGAGGTTTATTCTGTTTCCACCGATACGCATTTCACCCATAAAGCATGGCATGATTCATCCGACACAATCGGTAAAATCAATTACACCATGCTTGGAGATCCAAGTGGTGTTGTAACCAATAATTTTGGTGTTATGCGTGAAGGTCAGGGTCTTGCAGACCGTGCAACTTTCATCATTGATCCGGATGGTATCATTCAGGCCATGGAAATCACAGCTGAAGGTATTGGCCGTGATGCATCTGATCTCGTACGCAAGATCAAAGCTGCGCAATATGTCCGCGCACATCCAGGTGAAGTTTGCCCTGCAAAATGGCAGGAAGGCGAAGCAACTCTTGCTCCTTCACTCGATCTGGTCGGCAAAATCTAATTATTCTTAAAACATGAAACTCAGGCGGCTGCTCCCAAGGCCGCCTGATGACCGCTATCGTTTTTTTCAGAGGAATTATTATGCTCGATACGAACTTGAAAACCCAATTGAAGGGCTATCTGGAACGTCTGGTCCGGCCGGTAGAAATTACGGCTTTTGCAGGTGATGATGCCAAATCACGCGAGCTGATGCAGCTTCTCGAACAAATCCGTGAACAGTCAGATAAAATCACCATTAAACGCGGCGTGATTGAAGGGGCGCGTGTTCCGTCTTTCGCGCTTAATGCACCAGGCGAAGACATTCATCTGACCTTTGCAGGTCTGCCGCTTGGTCATGAATTTACCTCGCTCGTTTTGGCACTGTTGCAGGTTGGCGGTTATCCGCCAAAGGTCGAGCAGGCGCTTATTGATCAAATTCGCAATCTCCCAGGTCATTTCCGCTTTGAGACTTATTATTCCTTGTCCTGCCAAAACTGTCCTGATGTCGTGCAGGCACTGAATATGATGTCGGTGCTCAATCCCGGAATTGAGCATGTAGCCATTGACGGCGCTTTATTTCAGGATGAGGTTTCCGAGCGTCAGGTCATGTCTGTTCCCTCAATTTTCCTGAATGGCGAAGTGTTCGGTTCGGGGCGAATGGGTGCAGAAGAAATTTTGGCCAAAATCGATACTGGTGCCGGTGAACGTGCTGTGGAAGCAATCAACGAACAGGCACCTTTTGATGTGCTGATTGTTGGTGGCGGCCCGGCCGGTGCTGCTGCTGCTGTTTATGCAGCGCGTAAAGGTATCCGTACCGGCATTGTGGCAGATCGTTTTGGTGGTCAGGTTCTCGATACTATGTCGATCGAAAACCTGATTTCGGTACCCCATACAGAAGGCCCTAAGCTTGCGCGTGCTTTGGAAGAGCATGTTCGCCAATATGATGCAGAGATCATCAGCGGTCAGCAGGCCGTTAAGCTTGATCAGACGGCTGAGGGTTTCAAAGTATCACTTGCTTCCGGTGCAAGCCTGACAGGTACGTCGGTTATTTTGTCAACCGGTGCCAGATGGCGCAAAATGAATGTTGCGGGTGAAGAACAATATATCAATAAAGGTGTGGCTTTCTGCCCGCATTGCGATGGCCCTTTGTTTAAAGGCAAAAAGATTGCTGTTATCGGCGGCGGTAATTCCGGCGTTGAAGCAGCAATTGATCTTGCCGGTCTCGTTCGCCATGTCACATTGATTGAATATGATAAGGTCTTGCGTGCAGATGATGTCTTGCAGCGGAAACTCAGAAGTCTGCCGAATGTGACGATTATAACATCTGCCAAAACTACTGAAGTGACAGGTGACGGCAAGCGCGTTAACGGCTTGATTTATGAAGATCGTATCAGTGGTGATGTTCATACTGTGCCGCTCGAAGGTATTTTCGTGCAGATCGGCCTTGTTCCAAACACTGAATGGCTGAAAGATACGTTGAAGCTGAATGAACGCGGTGAAATCATCACCGACATTTATGGTGCAACCTCGATGTCCGGTGTGTTTGCCGCAGGCGATTGTACAATTGCACCTTACAAGCAAATCGTGATTGCGATGGGCGAAGGTTCAAGAGCTTCGCTTTCTGCTTTTGATTATCTGATCCGGTTGCCAGCGGAAGTAAAAGCGGCGTAACGCCCGTCTTTCTTCAGCTCCCACTTCGAAAAAGTAAAAGCTGCACTGTTGCAACAGTGCAGCTTTTTATGCGTTTAAGAGATATTTTTTGTTATCAGTGCGTGCCAGCATAAATCATTGATTTTCCATAAAAGAAGTATGCAAGCGCAATAAAGTTGCAAAAAATGTTGCCGTCTCGATCATTTCGGTCTTGTGGAAGCGTAAAAAATCTGCAATAAAATAATAGGGCAGCACTACTGACCTATTGAACTAGCTATAAATTGGCTTCAATGCAGTGTGTGATGTCTCAATTTAACCTGTGTTCTCAGTCGATAATGGAATGGCATATGCAAATGTTGTTGACTGTTCTGACGAGAACTATTCCGTAGATGGCTCGCATTTTTTGGCGATACGAACTGATCTCATAACCGGATCATTTGAAAGAAAGAAGGAGGACATGATGATTGATCTGTTGCATGGCACTCTTTTTCTATTCTGCTTTCTTCTCGGAATAAGCAGTTTTTCCAACTTATTTATCAATTCTGCCGTCTCGGTGCCGTTTTTCATCCCGTCCGGAGGACGGGTTGCAGCCGCACGTCTGAACCGGCACATGATCCAAAACCGGATCTAAGGAGGTTTCGATGTTTATTAAGTCGCATTCTGTTGGGGCAATTCAAGCTCACACACATACAGAGAAAAGCGGCAAAACAATAACATCGATCAAAACCCCTAAAACCCAGCATATTACCGAAGATCCCGTCGTGGATCGAAGCGCATCTTTTAAAACAAATTTGCATCATGGCACCCTGCCGCAACAGCAAGGGCTTTATGACCCGCGCCATGAACATGACGCCTGCGGGGTTGGTTTTATCGCACATATGAAAAACAAGCCGTCGCATCAAATTGTGCGCGATGGCTTGTCAATGCTGGAAAATCTCACCCATCGTGGTGCCGTGGGTGCCGATCCGCTGATGGGTGACGGTGCAGGCATTTTGGTTCAGATCCCGCATCGTTTTTTTCGCGAAGAAATGGCTGAAAGCGGCATCCAGCTGCCTGAAGCCGGTCATTATGGTGTCGGTTATCTCTTCATGCCCCGCGATGAAGAATTGCGTCACCAGATTGAAAGCTTAATTCGTGAAGTTATAACAATGGAAGGCCAGCAATTTATCGCTTTCCGCGAGGTGCCGGTTGATAATTCGTCTCTTTCAAAAGAACCGGATATTATTGCGACTGAACCTTATCATATGCAGGTCTTTATTGGCTGCAATCCGTCGATCACCTCTGAGGATGAATTTGAACGGCGTTTGTTTGTGCTCCGCAAGGTGATCTCCAACCGGATTTATCAAGAAAATAATGGCGATGATAAAGGTTTTTATATCGTTTCGCTTTCCGCGCGCACTATTGTTTATAAGGGGATGTTTTTAAGTTTTCAGGTCAGTGCTTATTACCACGATCTGAATGATCCGCGTTTTGAAAGTGCGTTGGCATTGGTTCATCAGCGCTTTTCCACCAATACTTTTCCCTCTTGGCGCTTGGCGCATCCATACCGCATGGTTGCGCATAATGGTGAAATCAACACCTTGCGCGGCAATGTCAATTGGATGGCAGCACGTCAGGCTTCGGTCGATAGCGAGTTGTTTGGAAATGATATTTCTAAATTATGGCCGATCTCTTATGAGGGGCAATCTGATACGGCATGCTTTGATAATGCGCTCGAATTTCTGGTGCAAGGTGGTTATTCTTTAAGCCATGCAATGATGATGCTGATCCCTGAAGCATGGGGCAACAACAAATTGATGGGTGATGAACGCAAGGCGTTCTATGAATATCATGCAGCCTTGATGGAACCCTGGGACGGTCCTGCCGCGGTTGCCTTTACCGATGGCCGCCAGATTGGCGCAACACTTGACCGGAATGGTTTGCGTCCTGCCCGTTATCTGGTTACGGATGATGATCGTATTATTTTGGCGTCCGAGGCAGGTGTTTTGCCGGTTGAGGAAAGCCGCATTGTCAAAAAATGGCGCTTACAGCCCGGCCGTATGCTGCTGATTGATTTGGAACAGGGGCGCATCATCGGTGATGATGAGTTGAAATCACAAATCGCCAATGCCCATCCATATCGCCAGTGGCTCAAAAATACCCAGTTGGTGCTGGAGGAGCTGCCACCAGTAGAGCCGCGCGCATTACGACGTGATGTCAGCCTGCTGGAGCGTCAGCGCAGTTTTGGTTACACGCAGGAAGACACCAAGCTCTTGATGGCACCCATGGCGACAACAGGGCAGGAAGCTGTCGGCTCGATGGGGACTGACACGCCGATCTCGGTGCTGTCGGATAAAGCCAAGCTGCTTTACACGTATTTCAAGCAGAATTTTGCGCAAGTCACCAATCCGCCGATTGATCCGATCCGTGAAGAACTGGTGATGAGCCTTGTATCTTTTATTGGTCCGCGACCGAATATTTTTGATCTTGTCGGCACCTCGCGGCGCAAACGTCTGGAAGTGCGCCAACCTATTTTGACCAATGCAGATTTGGAAAAAATTCGCTCGATCGGTCACTCCGAAGATCGGTTTGATACCAAAACGCTGGATATGACATATCCGGTCAATGAAGGTGCAGCTGGTATGGGCGGCACATTGGAGCGTCTTTGTGAACGGGCTGAAGCTGCTGTGCATGGCGGTTATAATATTATTATTTTGTCTGATCGTCAGGTCGGGCCCGATCGTATTGCAATCCCTGCATTGCTGGCAACGGCTGCCGTGCATCATCATCTGATACGCAAGGGATTGCGTACGTCTGTCGGCTTGGTGGTGGAAACGGGCGAGCCGCGCGAGGTGCATCACTTTTGCTGTCTGGCCGGATATGGCGCGGAGGCAATCAATCCTTATCTTGCCTTCGATACATTAATCGACATGCATCATCGTGGTGAATTTCCGGCGGAAGTCGATAGCCGTGAAGTGGTCAACCGTTATATAAAATCTCTTGGTAAGGGTATGCTCAAGGTGATGTCTAAAATGGGCATCTCGACCTATCAGTCTTATTGCGGGGCGCAGATTTTTGATGCAATCGGCCTGCAACAAGAATTTGTTGACCGTTATTTTTTCGGTACTGCATCAATGATCGAAGGTGTCGGCTTGGAGGAAGTGGCGCAGGAAACTGTGCTGCGCCATGACGCAGCTTTCATCAAAGAAATTGGTGGTACCAATGCGCTTCATGTCGGCGGCGAATATGCCTATCGTATCCGCGGCGAAGCCCATATGTGGTCACCGGATGCGGTGGCAAAATTGCAGCATGCCGTGCGCAATGAAAATCCGGCAAGTTTTGCCCAATATTCAAATATGCTGAATAGCCGCTCAGCTGCCGCCAAAACAATTCGCTCGTTATTTCATCTTAAAAGCGCTGTAGAACGGGCAGAACAACCTGTTGATCTGGCGGATGTTGAACCTGCCACAGAAATTGTGAAGCGTTTTTCCACCGGTGCAATGTCATTTGGTTCAATATCGCGCGAAGCACATACGACATTGGCTGCTGCCATGAACCGCATGGGTGCCAAATCCAATACGGGCGAAGGCGGCGAGGAACCCGACCGGCTTTATCCGCGACCTGATGGATCATCCAATCCGTATCGTTCCAGTATCAAGCAGGTTGCTTCGGGACGTTTTGGCGTTACAACAGAATATCTGGTTAATGCCGATATGATCCAGATTAAAGTGGCGCAAGGTGCAAAACCGGGAGAAGGCGGCCAGCTGCCGGGCCATAAAGTTGATGCAACCATCGCCAAGACACGCCATTCCACCCCGCGTGTTGGTTTGATTTCACCGCCGCCGCATCATGATATTTATTCGATTGAAGATCTGGCACAGCTAATTTTCGATCTTAAAAACGTCAATCCGCAAGCTGATATATCGGTTAAACTGGTGTCGGAAGTGGGGGTTGGTACTGTGGCTGCCGGTGTTGCCAAAGCGCGTGCCGATCACATCACCGTTTCCGGTTATGATGGCGGCACCGGTGCATCACCGCTGACATCGCTTAAACATGCCGGTTCACCTTGGGAAACAGGCTTGGCCGAAACGCATCAGACACTGGTCTTGAATGGCTTGCGCTCGCGTATTGCCCTTCAGGTGGATGGTGGTTTGCGCACCGGACGCGATGTGATTATCGGCGCTTTGCTTGGTGCCGATGAGTTTGGTTTTTCAACCGCGCCTTTGATTGCTGCCGGTTGTATCATGATGCGCAAATGCCACCTCAATACCTGTCCGGTTGGTGTTGCGACCCAAGATCCGGTGTTGCGCCGTCGCTTTAAAGGAACGCCGGAACATGTGATCAATTTCTTTTTCTATCTGGCTGAAGAAGTGCGCTTATTGCTGGCGGAACTGGGCTTTAAAAAACTCGATGACATTATCGGTCGCACGGATTTGCTTGAGCAACAAGCAGCGATTGATCACTGGAAAGCGCAAGGCTTGGATTTCAGCCGCATTTTCTACCGTCCATTGACGGCTAGCAATGATGCAGAAAAGCTGCGCTGCACACAACGTCAGGAGCATCCGATTGATGATGTGCTGGATCGTCAATTGATTAAAGAAGCGGAACCGGCATTGGAGCGGCGCGAGAAGGTTGTTTTAACAAAAACAATCAAAAACACCGACCGTTCCGTGGGTGCGATGCTTTCAGGAGCTTTGGTGCGCAAATATCGCCATAAAGGTTTGCCCGAAGACACGATCCAAGTGCGTTTTAAAGGTACAGCCGGACAATCTTTTGCATCTTTTCTGGCGCATGGCATCAGTTTTGAACTTTTTGGCGAGGCCAATGATTATATTGGTAAAGGGCTCAGCGGCGGTCGCATTGTTATTCGTCCTGACGCGAGCAGCAAACTTGATGCAGCACAGGCAATCATTGCAGGCAATACTGTGCTTTACGGTGCCATTGAAGGCGAATGCTATATATGCGGGCAAGCAGGTGAACGTTTCGCCGTTCGTAATTCCGGCGCTGTTGCGGTGGTTGAAGGTGTAGGTGATCACGGCTGCGAATATATGACCGGCGGCGTTGTGGTGGTCATCGGTGAAACGGGGCGCAATTTTGCAGCCGGTATGTCTGGCGGTGTGGCTTACGTACTTGATGCAGCCGGTGATTTTGCACAACGCTGCAATATGGCCATGGTCGAGCTGGAGCCGGTTGCAGAGGAAGATGATATTCTGGAACGCCTGAGCCATCAAGGCGGAGACCTGATGTATAAAGGGCGGGTGGATGTGTCGGGCAATATGACCCGCCATGATGAGGAGCGATTGGTGCAGCTTTTGACCAATCATCATCATTATACTGGCTCCAAACAGGCACGAGCCATCCTTGATCACTGGGAACAATATCGCCCGAAATTCGTCAAAGTCATGCCGGTCGAATATCGCCGTGCGCTGGAAGAAATGGAATTTCTGCGCAATCCGGTTGCAGCAGAGTAAATCACATTCCAGCTCAAGAACAGGTTATTGAAATGGGTAAAGTTACAGGTTTTATGGAGATTGATCGGCAGGTTGCGCCATATCAGCCAGCCTCGGATCGTATCAGGCATTTTCGTGAATTTACGCTGCCTTTAAGCACAACAGAAGTGCAAAGGCAGGCTGCGCGCTGTATGGATTGCGGCGTGCCTTTTTGCCATGGTGATAAAGGTGGTGACACTGGTTGTCCGGTCAATAATCAGATCCCCGATTGGAATGATTTGGTTTATTCCGGTCAATGGCAAGAAGCGATTGTCAATCTTCATTCGACAAATAATTTTCCGGAATTTACCGGTCGTGTTTGTCCGGCACCGTGTGAGGAATCTTGCACGCTTAATCTCGAAGATATGCCTGTGGCGATCAAAACGATCGAACAGGCTTTGGCAGATAAAGCTTTCGAATTGGGATTGATGCAGCCACAAATTGCTGCCATCAAAACCGGCAAACGCGTGGCAATTATTGGTTCAGGACCGGCAGGTTTGGCAGCAGCGCAACAGTTGGCACGGGCTGGACACGGGGTTGATGTTTATGAGCGTGAAAGCCGTGCCGGTGGCTTGCTGCGTTATGGTATTCCTGATTTTAAAATGCAAAAACATCTGATCGACCGTCGTCTAGCGCAAATGCAGGGTGAAGGGGTCAATTTTCATTGCGGCATTGAAATTGGCAAAGATATAGCAATTCAGCAATTATTGGATGATTACGATGCCGTGCTCTATTGCGGCGGTGCAGAGACACCACGCGATCCGGCCTTGCCGGGGCGTGAGCTGCATGGTGTCTATGATGCCATGTCTTATCTGGTTCAACAAAACCGTCGTGTCGGCAAAGAGGATGAGCAATCGCGGCATTGGCAGCTCAATGAAACAATCTCGGCTGATGGAAAACGTGTGGTGGTTGTGGGCGGTGGCGATACTGCATCTGACTGCGTCGGTACTGCATTTCGTCAAGGCGCGGTGCAGGTCACACAGCTTGATATCCGCCCTGAGCCTCCGTTGCGGGAAGACAAGCTTGGTGTCTGGCCATATTGGGCAACTAAACTTCGTATTTCCTCATCACAAGCTGAAGGAGCAATGCGCGAATTTCAGGTGGCGACACTCGGGTTTGGTGGTGAAAATGGTAAATTAACCCATATAACCTGTTGCAGTGTTGATGAAAGACGTAAGCCTATTGCCGGCACGGAATTTATCTTACAGGCTGATTTGGCATTTATTGCACTGGGTTTTAGCGGCCCTGACCAGCAGAGTGTGATTGAACAATTGGGTGAGCGGTTAAAACTGAAAACCGACACACGCGGCAATGTCAGTGTTTTAGCCAATACGACGGATTATCGCTCAACAGTCGCCAAACTTTTTGTCGCCGGTGATGTCAGGCGGGGGCAATCTTTGGTGGTGTGGGCTATACGTGAGGGGAGACAGGCAGCACGCGCTATTGATTTGCAACTGATGGGCGCAAGTTTGTTGCCTTCGTAAACAAACGCTAACAGTATCGCTTGTTTAGCCGGAGGCTTAATAATGATTTCTCCGATCATTTCAATCTATGACATGATCGGAGTTTGTTGCTGGATTTAAACTTATCTTACACTGGCGGAGAGGCCTGAAAGAACACCCATCCATCCGACCGCTTCAGCAATATTTTCACAGTCAAAGCTAATGGTTGTTGCGTCTGTTCGTTGGGCGCAAGGAATAATCGCCATCTGATCGGCAAGAAGTGGCGAATTCATCGTAAATTCAGCATGAATACGGCCAGTAAAAGGCTTCCAAGGCTTCAGCTCATTTTTGCGTTCAACCGCTTTTTTGGCAAGATCGCGGATCATCATGCGTGCATTATGAACAGACACCTGACGTGCTGCTCGGTTACCGAGAGCTGTTTTGACAGTTGCAAATACTGCTTCAGGGAAAAACGGGCGGTTTTCCTTCTCTGTTTGATCATCACCGGTGATCAAGGCGACAGGTACACCAAGTTCACCGGCATAAGCGCCGTAAAAACCGGGTTCGCCAACCTGTTGGCCATTCAGTTTTATGCCGCGAAAAGCAAATCCATTGGTCGTATGGGCAAGAACACCATATTGCGCTGCACTGGCATGATGACCGGTAAAGAAAAGCATGTCGAAGCTTTCATCCAGACCGGCCGCCATGTTGAATTTTTTTGGGCGTCCGAGAATAAGCTCTGCGGATGAATGCAATAATTCCGGAATAATATTGACCATAGGGCCATGAGAGTCATTAACCAGTATGTAATCGGCACCACCCGCCAAGGCACCTTCTATGGCTGCATTGACTTCTTCTGTCATTAAACGTCGTGCGCGCTCATATTCCGGATTGCCGGGTTGGCCTTGCTGGGACGTGACAACGCCTGCAACACCTTCAATATCCGCACATATATAAACCCGCATCTTTCCCTCCGGCCATTCCGATTAAGTTCGTTGTTTATTGTCAATCTTTTAAACGATGTTGCCGCTGTGTTGGTAAATTATTTCTCAAACTTTCATAAAAACGGCTTCAACTTTTTGAAATCAACGAAACCGCTTTATTTCTTTCTCACGCGCATTGTTCTATACAAAAAGTCCGGCATTTTTATCGGTGGCATTTATGCACCGGACATACCAATATCTGAGGAATATTATGTCTGAAATTACTCCTGTTATTGCACTCCACGGTGGTGCGGGCACGATCTTGAAAACCAATATGACACCGGATCGTGAAGCTGCATATCATGCAGGTCTCAAAGCCTGTCTGGAAGCAGGTTTGAATATTTTGAATGAAGGCGGAACCGCTCTTGATGCTGTAACTGCTGCCGTGATGGCACTGGAAGACAATCCTCTTTTTAACGCCGGACGAGGCGCTGTTTTTACGACTGATGCAACCCATGAAATGGATGCGGCCGTTATGGATGGTGCAACACGGGATTGCGGAGCGATTACCGGTATTTGTGGCCCGCGTCATCCGGTTTTGGCCGCCCGTGCAGTGATGGAAAAAACGGAGCATGTCTTTTTGGGGGGTGAGGGTGCCAAACGTTTTTGTGAAAAAGCAGAGTTGGAAATGATGGAACCGGAATGGTTTTCCACCCAGCAACGCCTTGATGCTTTGAATGCCGAAATGGAGCGCCGCCGTTTGGGTCTGGCCGATGATGGTGATCCGGCTCGTAAACATGGCACTGTGGGTGCTGTGGCGCTGGACAAACATGGCCATGTTGCGGCTGCAACGTCCACAGGCGGCATGACTGCGAAAACACCTGGTCGTGTAGGCGACAGCCCAGTTATCGGCGCAGGCACTTGGGCAGATGATAAAACCGCTGCTATTTCTGCCACCGGTCATGGTGAATATTTCATTCGTTGGGCAGTGGGGCACGAAATTGATGCACGTATGCGTTGGGCCAATCAAAGCCTTGCGCAAGCCGCAGGTGATGTGGTGCGTGAATTGGGTGAAGTGGGTGGTTCAGGCGGATTGATTGCTATTGATGGCAAAGGCAATATTGAACTGCCATTTAATAGTCCGGGCATGTACCGTGCTTGGTGCGGTGCTGATGGTGTCATCCATACCGGTATTTACGGCAAAGATGATTAAGCGACTTTGATTATATTATAAAACAAAAGAGGCCGTTATCGGCCTCTTTTTTAAATCATATCTGCATCATGGGGCTTCTTTTATCTTATGACCAGGGTGCGACTTCGACAGGCTCGTCGAAAGTGCGGTAAACCTGCCCCCAGCCCGGATCTCGAAGATGCTCGCCAAGTCCGGCTCTGGTGACAAATTCACGGGCAACACGGTTGCCTTCGTGTAAAGCTTCCGCTTCATCGACGTTCAGTGCACGGCGGTCATCATAGATGGTTTTGCCATTGACCATCACGGTTTCAACATCACTGCCAATTGCTTGCGCAATCAAACGATGCACCGGCTGCCAATCAGGCGTCAGGTGAGGTGCTTGCATATCGATGACGATAATATCTGCCTTTTTGCCAATTTCCAGCGAGCCGATTTCATGATCCAGTCCCAAAGCACGCGCCGCGTCGATAGTGATCATTTCCAGTACTTTACCCGGCGGGAAATAATAGCGGTCATGATTACGCAAGACATGCTGGGTTGCTTGGAACAGCCGCGCCGTTTGCAAAATATCAAAAAAGCGGTTTGGTGCCGTTCCATCGGTGGTAATCGCCACATTGACACCGCGAGCCATCATTTCAATCACCGGCGTAGAACGGCCGGGAGGTGCATGGGTGACAGAGGTGCCGGTCTCGGCCAGAATATCAATTTCCTGATGCGAAATACCCCAGCAATGCTGTAGATGAATATCAGGGCCAAGCAGCGCATTTTCTTTGTCTTGCGCCGCAAGTCTGATTTGACCCGCAAAAGCATCTGAATGAAGCCTCACACCATATTTACGTGCAAGTTCTCTGACAGAGCGGGCATGATCACGATCAACCTGTTTGAGCTGTGCTGCTTGATCAGGCGAAGACATATTGGACGGGTCAACCGAAGGCACGATGGTAAAAGGGGTTAAATAAACACGAATGCGACCATCGCCGCTGCCATCAATGGATTGGATGGTTGCCTCTGCCCCTTCCATCATTTCATCAAAAGTCACGGCATGGCGTACAGGCTTGCCGCTGTCCCAGCGTGTTGCCTCTCGCGGCCACGGCAGGCCTGCGGGACCGGTACAAATAATCTCGCGCAGGCCTATTTGTTCATAAGCGCGGGCATGACCAATAGCAAATTCGGGATCATCGCTGCGTGGCATGGAACTGATGATGCTGACACCAGTTGTGACACCGGCGCGAAGACGCTCCAAGCCAGAAACCATGCCTTCGACAGCCCAGAATTCACGCGTGGTCGCATGCCAATAAGCAGGTGTCACAATACGCATCCATAACGGATTGGTATCAACACCAATGCCGCGGATCAAACAATGTCCGGCATGACCATGCGCGTCGATAAGGCCGGGCATAACCAGTTTGCCGTGGCAATCAATCACTTTGTCTTCTGGTTTAGGTGCAGCTTCATCCGATCGGCCAATCCCGATAATCCGGTCGCCTGCAACACGCACAAAACCATTTTCGATGATCCGGCGGTCGGCGTCCATCGTCAAAACAGTGGCATTTGTGAAAATGGTTTCAATCATAGCAACCTCGTCAATATTCAATAATGGGAAAAGCGGGGCGGAAAAGCTGGTTTACAGAAGGATGTTTCCAGCTCCGGTCGGGATATTTTTCGACCAAGCCTTCAAATTGTGTTTGCGCTTGCACGCGTGCGGCTTTGATATCGATATTAGCCACCTGACCACGGCGCATTGACAATCTGCCATCAACAAAAACCGCTTCGGTAACTTTGCCTGTCCCGCCCAGAACCAATGTTGTGATTGGATCAACGGTTGGGGTCATCGCCGGATCATCCAGCCGGAAGATGGCGATATCAGCAAGTGCGCCAGCTTCGAGTTTGCCAATGTCGGAACGTTTTAAAGCGCGTGCTCCACCAAGGGTGGCAGCATTAAAAAAATCCGCGCTGAAGGCGGCATCGGAACGCTTTTCCGCAATCCGGCAGGCCGTAAGACCTGTCAGCATATTCATCCACATATCCTGTGGTGCGGTATCGGTCGCCATACCGATATTGATGCCTTTTTGCCGTATCGACGCAAAGCTTTTCAAAATAGAACCCATACGTGCAGAGACAAGCGGGGAATGCGCAAGTGTCACGCCATGTTCGGCATAAAGATCAAGATCAGTTTCAGTTGCGTGGGTGCCGTGTGGTGCGATCACCCGATCATTGAAACAACCAAGTGAGGTGAGCCATTCAGCTGAAGTTGCGTCATGCAAACGGCGCATCATATCAACCTCGAATTGACCTTGCGCCATGTGAATGCGAACAGGAACATCAAGCTCATCTGCTGCTTTGAATGTCGCTTGCATCAATTTGGCCGTATTGGTTTCGACGCGGTCAGGTGCAAGCAAACCATTGATCAAACCGGCACCATCGCCCGCGCGACGACGGATAAAATCACATGCCGTTTCAAGGCCTTTAAAGCCGCGTTCTTCATCAAAATAAAGATCAATCGTGCCGTGCTGATCAACGACTGCACCACCCGATCGATAAGCAGGACTTAAGAAAACCCTTAAGCCAATATCAATGGCTGCATCGGCAGCAGCATCAAATTCATGCGCCGTTTCCGCCCATTCACGATAATATAAGGATGCAATCGGCAGTGCGGTTGTCACACCGTTTAAAAGTGAGGTGGCGAATGAAAATTTCTTCTGGAAAGCAAGCTCTTCAGGGGAATACATTTCGTAAGCCCCTTTTGCCAGATAGGTATCAGGATGGATGCGCCCGCGCGACCAGCCCGGCTGGTTATCAAGAACGAGACTATAAGTATCAAGATCGGACAGAGCATCAAGGTCGATCAAACCCGGAGATATCAGTGCGGCACCAAAATCAAGATGGCGCGCAACGTCACCTTCAAAGCGTGAGCCGACATAGATTATGCAATTGCCTTCAATCACCAATTCGCCATTGCGGTGAAAAACATGGCTGCCGTCGCGATAACCCAAAAGCCAATCTGCGGTCAGCAGAGTTCGGCCTTGGGGACGCTGCCCCAAGTGTAATTTATCAAGCTCGTTCGGCATGAAGCCCCCTCATAAAATGCCGCTCCGTCAAAACGGAGCGGCATGATAGTTTTATTATTTGGCCTGACCTACAACGGTGAACCAATGGCGTGCTTTATTGTCGGCCCGTAAATCCATTGACTCAATTTTCTTGTTTGTTGCCCATGCAATCGGCTGTTGATGCAGCGGAATGGCCATCACTTCATCTTTGGCGATCTTCAAAGCTTCGCCCTCCAGTTTGATACGCTCATCCGGATCAACCATATTTGCAGCCTCGCGCACTTTTTCATCGAGAGCCGGAACCGACCATCCGCCATAGTTTGAAACGCCAAATGTGCCATCTTTAGTTGCGAGCACTTGCGAAAGCAGTGAAAAGGCATCCAGTGTCGGTTCATTGGCCCAGCTTAAGTTGAAAACTTCAGTTTCACCTTTTGAACGCTTAGGAGATTGAATAGCGCGCGGCCCCATGTCGATTGTCGGTTTGAAACCTGCACGGGTCAGTAAGTTTGAAATGGCCTGACACCAATCTTCTTCATTGATGCTTTCATCGTTCATGCAGGTATAATTGAAAGCGAGACCTTCTTTGCCCGCTTCTGCCAAGAGCGCCCGCGCTTTTTCCGCATTGGCTGGCTCATAGGTATCAATTTCAGCTGAATAACCTGCAATATCAGGTGCAATCAGTGAACCGGAAGGGCGCGCCAGCCCACGCATGACACGTTTATTGATCAGATCACGATCAATCGCCAATTCAAACGCCTGACGCACACGAATGTCGTTAAACGGATTTTCCGCACCATTTGGTAACTTGTCACGGCGGTTAAAGCCGACGAAAACCGTACGCAACTCGGTCAGGCTTTTAACATTTACGTTCGGATCGGCATTCAAGCGATCGAGATCCTGAATAGGTGCACTGTCAATAATATCGATCTCGCCGGAAAGGAGAGCGGCAACACGCGTGGCCGCAGAGGTAATTGGAATATATTCAAGACGATCAACATTATGTTGGCGCTCGTCCCACCAATTTTCATAGGCTGTCAGAACCGTCATGGCATCCGGTTTGCGGCTTTCCAATTGGAAAGGGCCGGTGCCGTTGGTGTGCGTTGTGGCGTAGCCTTCTTTACCCTCATCATAGCGTGTTGGTTCTTCAGTATTGTTGGCTTTGAGCCAGCCTTCATCGAAGATAAAAATATTGGTGATGTCATTGAGGAAAAGCGATGATGGTGAAGTCACATCGATTTCAACTGTGTGATCATCAATTTTTCGAACGTCTTTATAAAGCGGCATATTACCTTTGAGCGGTGAATTCGGATCACCCGCGCGCTTGAAGGAAGCAACAACATCATCTGCGGTAAATTCTGCTCCGTCGTGGAATTTTACGCCTTCACGCAGTTTGAAGCGCCAGCTTTTATTGTCGACCAATTCCCACTCTGTGGCGAGCGCCGGTTCAAGCTTGAAGGTCTTGTCATAGCGGATTAGGCCTTCATAAATATGATTGAGGAAGGCAAGGTTCGAGGTGGATGGAATGGAATTTGGATCGAGCGAGTAAATATCCGCCCGCGAACCCCATTTAACTGTTTCGGCTTGCGCAGAAAATGCGCTGACTGAAAGCGCCAAAGCGGCGGCGGCAAGTTTAATGATAGTAGACATAGTTCCTCTCCTAAGGTCTGTTGTTCTTATTGTTGGTATTGAATGGGTTATGGTTGGTTTTGCTGCAAAGTCCTCTTTTTCAGGCAAGGTGACAGGCAACGCGTGCTCCATCGGTTTTTTGCATCAATTCTGGTCGTTCAACTTTGCATTTTGCTTCTGCAATCGGGCAGCGTGTATGAAACGGGCAGCCGGGCGGTGGTGCCAGCGGACTTGGAACTTCTCCGGCAACAATCTCGCGATCACGATGCGGCTCGTTTACGTTCGGAATAGTGTGTAACAACAAGCGCGTATAGGGATGTTTGGGATCGGCAAACAGCGTTTCCGTATCGGCTTCTTCGACAATACGCCCAAGATACATAACAGCGATTTTATCCGACATGTGGCGGACAACAGACAAATCATGGCTGATGAAGAGATAGGTCAGCCCCAATTCATCCTGCAATTTGCGCATCAGATTGAGAATTTGTGCCTGCACCGAAACGTCCAGTGCTGATGTCGGTTCGTCGCAAATCAGAAAGTCGGGTTCGGATGCCAATGCACGGGCAATAGAAATTCGCTGGCGTTGTCCGCCGGAAAATTCATGCGGAAACTTGTCGCCATCCGTTGCAGCCAACCCTACGATACCGAGCAACTCTGCCACACGGGCATCAATTTCGGCTGCGCTATTGCGCAGTTTCAATTCGCGTAAAGGTTCTGCAATGATATTCTTTACCCGCCAGCGCGGATTGAGCGACGCATAGGGATCTTGAAAGATCATCTGGGCAGAAAGCGGCACACCATTTTTGCCAGCCAGAAAGCGGATTTCGCCCGATGTTGGTGCATAAATGCCGGTTACAAGCCTTGCAACCGTTGATTTTCCGCAGCCGGATTCTCCTACAAGGCTATAGCAGCCACCGTGGGGAACCGAAAAACTGACATCACTGACCGCATGCAAAAATTTGCGCGGCTGCCGGTAAATCAAACGATTAAGAAAGGACGGCGAGGCATCAAAGATGCGATCAAGATGGCTGACCTTTAATGCTGTGCTCTCGGCAGTTGCCATATTTTGTTGTCTTGTCATTGCACACCTCCGTTTTGCAACCAGCATGCCGCAGCACCAGTTGATGTTGGTATGAGCTCCGGTAGTTCACGGCTGCAACGCGGCCCTGCTGAAATACAGCGCGGATTAAAAGCGCAACCTGGCGGGATTGCATTGAGACGCGGCATTGCACCGTCGATTTGATGAAGATGGGCAACACGTGCGCCGAGCGCTGGAATAGAAGCCATCAGCCCTTTGGTATAAGGATGGGAGGGGCTTTTCAGCACTGTTTCAACTGAACCGACCTCGATCAGACGACCTGCATACATAACGGCAATGCGGTCAGCCGTTTCGGCAATGACCCCCATATCATGCGTGACAAGCAGCACGGCTGTTCCATGTTCTTTGCAAAGTTTGCGCAAGAGTCCGGTGATCTGCGCTTGAATCGATACGTCCAGCGCGGTGGTTGGTTCATCGGCGATAATAAGCTTTGGTTTGGCCGCCAGCGCCAGCGCTATAACAACCCGTTGACGCATCCCGCCGGAAAATTGATGAGGATAATGATCAACACGCTCATTGGGTGCGGGAATGCCGACTTCAATCAGAAGCTCGATTGCACGTTTGCGGGCATCTGCTTTGCTCATTGATTTTTGGTGTTGACGGATGGTCTCCACAAGCTGTGCGCCGACTGTAAAAAGCGGGTTCAACGAGGTTAAAGGATCTTGAAAAATCGCACCGATTTCCCGACCGCGGATCGTTTCCATATCCCGATCATTAAGCCCGTCAATACGACGGCCATTGAGCCAGATTTCACCGGACGCAATATGGCCAGGGCGTTCAAGCAGCCCTTGAATGGCGAGGCCGGTCATGGATTTACCGGCACCCGATTCACCCACCATGCCTAAAATTTCGCCAGGCTTGATTGTCAGCGAAACCTTGTTGAGTGCTGTCACCGTGCCATGACGGTTTGGAAATTCTACCACAAGGTCTTTGACTTCAAGACAATTTTGTACTGATTCAGCCATCAACATTCTCCCGCATGACATAGCTTGGAGGAAAAATTTCGCTGACAGGCGGATGGCCCCATGTGCGTGCAGGATATTGCGCGACCAGACGATCAAATTGCGCCTGTGCCTCATCACGTGCGGCTTGCATGTCAATGCCTGCAACTTCGCCAAAGCGCATCGAGAGACGGCCATCGACAAAAACTGCGCGTGTCACCTTGCCTGATCCGCCGGTGACCAATGTAGTGATCGGATCAATTGACGGCGCCATCATCACATCATCAAGCCCGAAAACCGCAATATCTGCACGTGCACCTTTCATAAGCCGACCCAAATCTGGGCGGTTGAGTGCCTTTGCGCCACCAAGAGTTGCCGCATCGAAAAGATCGCGTGTCATGATGCGCTCAGGCCCGCCATCATTCATCCGGCATGTGATGAAACCTACTAAAAGGTTCATCAACATATCAGGCGGCGTTGTATCCGTGCCCATCGCAATATTGATGCCAAGATCGCGTAGCTTGGAAAAACTGTTGAGGCTGCCGCCGCCACGTCCGGAAACCAACGGACAATGGATGACCGAAACACCATGCTCGGCGTAAAGTGCAAGATCTTCTTCTGTCGCTTCGGTGGCATGAGGTGCCATCAAACGTGATGAAAGCAGCCCTTCTTTGGCAAGCCAGACAGGTGCAGTCGAGCCGTAAAGCGCGCGGACAGTTTCAACTTCCATCACACCTTGCGCCATATGCAGGCGCACCTGTACATCAAGCTCTTCTGCCCGTTTCATCGTTTCACGGATTAAGCCCGCCGTTGCGGTTTCCACGCGGTCCGGCGCAAACAGCCCCTGTATCAAACCGTCATAACGGCCCGCTTGGCGTGCGATATAATCACTGGCAGCATCAAGACCTGCAAACCCACGCGGCTCGTCAAAATGTGCCCGCATGTCACCCGGTTGATGCAAAACCATGCCGCCGGAGCGATAGGCGGGCGATAAGAAAACACGTAAGCCCAATTCACCGGCAGCATCGGCCGCCGCATCAAATTCGGCTACTGTTTCGCCCCATTCCCGATAAAAAAGCGAGGCGATGGGGGCTGCTGTCGTAATACCATTTAAAAGCAGTTGTCCGAAAGCAAAGCGCTTTTGAAACACCAGTTCCTCAGCGGAATACATCTCATATGGCCCGTTTTCGACGTAAGAAAGCGGCCACACGCGCCCTTTTTTCCAAGACGGAAAATGGTCGATCCCAAGAATGGTGGTGTCGAGATCGGACAAAGCATCAAGGTCAATGAGGCCGGGTGAAATCAGTGATGCGCCGAAGTCAATACGGCGCGCAACATCACCGCCAAAACCATGACCGGTAAAAATAACCAACCCGTTTTCGATGACCACTTCACCGTTTTTAAGAAGGATGTGCTGGTCGTTTTCATGGGCAAGAACCCATTGAGCGGTCAGCAAGGTGCGGCCATCAGGGCGAGCACCCAGTGTCAGATCCGCCAATGCGGCTTGTGCAGGATTATGTTTCATTATGGCATGCTCACAATGCAGATTCCGTTGCGGGCAACAACTTGGCCGTTTTTCACAACTAGTGGTGGTGTTGCGGGCTGCACAACGGCATGGCCGATTGTTTGTCCCTGCAAAAGCGTGAAATCAGCTTTACAGCCAGTTTTAACGCCATAACCCTCAAGGCGCATGAGATCAGCGCCGCCCTGACTGACAAGTTCAAGCATGTGGCGCAGATCAATATCGGAGCGCACACCATTTTTCATGCCGATAATCCTTGCACGATCCATCATGTCGGGCAGGCCCCAAGGCCCCCATGTATCGCGGATGCCGTCACAGCCGGCACCCACACGGATGCCCGCTTCACGCAACCGTTTGAGTGATGGCACCGTTGCCGAAGGCGCACCTGTCGTGGCTATGCCGATATCGAGTTCAGCGATTTGTTCGATCAATTGCTCGACACGCAGGTAATCATTCATCCCCAATGCAAAAGCGTGACTGATATCCACCTTGCCTTGCATGCCATTTGCACGCACGCGGGCAAATATCTGCTCCATGGTAAAGGCACCCAGTTCGCCTGCTTCATGAAGATGGATGTCAATCGGCTTGCCATGTTTTACAGCCAGCGCAAAAATGGCATCCAGCTGCCCCTTCGGATCATGGTCAATGCCGCATGGGTCGATGCCGCCCAAAACCTCGCAACCATTGGCCAATGCCTCGTCAAGGAGATCAATGACACCGGGCATGACCATCACGCCGGACTGCGGGAAGGCGACAATTTGAATGTCGATAATGCCTTGCAATTTCTCGCGGGTTTTTTGCACACCCTCAACCAAACGCAAACCATGTGTCAGATCAATATCGACATGGCTGCGGATATGTGAAGCCCCATGTGCTGCATGGCTGATGGCATGGCGCATGGACTGGACATGCGGATCAAGCCCTAATTCGAGCCGGTTTTCCCGTTCGAAATCAATCCGTCCGCGCAAATTGGCAGGACGGTTATTGACATGCCAATCCATGTTCCATGTCGTTTTGTCGAGATGGGTATGTGCATCGATGAGCCCTGGCCAAAGAATGGCATTATTACCGTCCTCGGTTGGAAAGTCAGGCAAATCAGCAATCTTGCCATATTCAACAATAATACCGTCACGGATCAAGACATCTGTCGTTTCTTCACCCAAAGGGCGGATGTTGCGGATAATGAGATCAGACATGATTTACCTCAGCTTTGGATTAAGGGCATCGCGCAACCAATCACCAAGAAGGTTGACCGAGACGACCAGCAAGGAAAGTTGAACAACCGGAAAGATCACCATCCACCAAAGACCGGAAAACAGATATTGGTTGCCGATACGGATCAATGTGCCAAGCGAAGGCTGGCCCGGAGGCATGCCAATGCCTAAAAAGGAGAGGGTGGCTTCTGTTAAAATCGCCATGCCGAAGCTCAAAGTAGCTGCGACCAAAACAGGCGTCAGCGTATTGGGCAGGATGTGATTGAACATGATGCGGCGGTTGGGAACATTTAAAAGTTTTGCCGCCATGACATATTCTTTGCCACGCTCGACAATAGCCTGTGCCCGCACGGTTCGTGCATATTGCACCCATGCCGACAAGGTGATGGCAAGAACCAGCACACCGGCAGCTCCGATTTCACGTAAATCGGGCGGTAAAATTTGGCGCACGACAGTCGAGACAAGGATCGCGATCAAAATTGTCGGAATAGACAAGACAATATCGCCGATCCGCATCAAAAGATCATCAAGAAGACCGCCGAAATAACCCGCAAACAGGCCGAAGCTCAAACCGATAATCAATGAGAAAAACACAGAAGCAAAACCGATCATAACGGAAATGCGGGTGCCGTATAGCAAGACCGACAACATATCGCGGCCTTGTGTGTCGGTGCCAAGGATAAACGGCATTTGGCCGCCTTCCTGCCAGATCGGCGGAAGCTCCGATAACCACATATCCAGTGATGCTGTGTCATAAGGATTTTGCGGGGCGATATAGGGAGCCAGCAGTGCAGAGCCGAGCAAAACAATGAGCAGGAAGGCACCAATACGTGCCGACCATGAGTTTTTAAACGACCACCAGAGATCACTGTTGCGGATACGCTGGATACGTGAAGGTGTCGTGCTTGTTGTCGCCATATCCCCCCCCTATTTCGAGTTGCGCAATCGAGGGTCGATCACAGCATAGGTGATATCAACCATCGTATTGAGGAAAACAAAGATAAAAGAGACAAGGCAAAGATAGGCCGCCATGACCGGTATATCGATGAATGTCACGGCCTGAATGAATAACATGCCCATCCCCGGCCATTGAAAAACTGTCTCTGTAATCAGAGCAAAAGCAATCAGTGTGCCGATATTCATGGCGGTCAGGGTTACAACCGGCATCAGACAATTACGAAGTGCATGACGGAAGTAAATTTTGTGACGGTTGATGCCGCGGGCACGGGCAAATTTCACATAATCCGAGCGCATAACCTCAAGCATTTCTGCTCTGACAAGACGCATGATGAGTGTAATTTGATAAAGTGCCAGCGAGACTGAAGGCAAAACCAGTGCCAATAGTCCTGTTTTGGTCAAGAAGCCTGTTGTCCACCAACCAAAATCAACCACTTGTCCGCGCCCGAAAGCCGGTAGAATGCCAAGGTTTACGGAAAAAACAAGGATCAACAAAATACCGACGACAAAACTTGGCAGGGAAACACCAACAATCGAGCCGAATTGCAAAAACTCCGAGTACCATTTCCCGCGTTTGATTGCGGTCAGAACCCCAAGCGGCAAGCCAATCACAAGCGACAAAATAGTTGCAACAATGACCAATTCCATGGTTGCCGGAAAACGTTCGGCAATCAGGCCGAGCACGTCTTGTCCGTTTCGGTAAGAAATTCCAAATTCGCCATGTGCGGCATTGCTGACAAAACGCATATATTGAACAAGAAAACTGTCATTGAGTCCCAGTTTTTCACGCAATAACTCACGATCAGCTTCAGTAGTTTGCTCGGATGACATCATGTCGACCGGATCGCCCGCAAGGCGGAAAATCAAGAAGGCGAGAAATGCTACAGAGAGCATCACAACAATCGCATTGGCGAGTTTTTTAATGATAAAAACAATCATGGCTTACATCCGTAGCCAGCCAATAATCCGAGATTAACCAGACAGGGAAAGCAATCTTTCCGCCGCTGCGGCGACGGGTATCCGTCACGACCGTCCAGTAACGCAATAAGCGTTCTCAGTCTCATCAAATTCTCTCCTCCCAGTGCCGTGTTCAGAAACACGTCGATATCGAAAAAGTTAGCTACATCAAAAATTCTGTCAACTGTTTTGTAGACAATCTTGCAGAAGATCCTCCAAATCTTTCTGCTAACAGACCAAATTTTGATGCGACATATTGCTCGCTACTCTTTGGATGTACTCATCCTTTAACCCGTGGAAAGGCATAAGCATTAGATTTTGAAGTCCGCAAACCGGCACCAATGAGGGCTTCGGCAAGTTTAATGGCAACCACAACGCCATCGATGACAACAACACCAGTGGCATTTGTAAGTTTGGCAGCCATTTCCGACATGCCTGCACAACCAAGGACGACTGCTTCAGCTCCATCTTCATCGCGAGCACGCGAGATCTCATCAATCAGAAGCCTAAAAGCCTGATTGGCTTCTGCTTCGATAGATAAAACCGGCAGGTTAATGGCACGCACTTTGCGGCAATGACCTGAAGCACCATAAAGCTTCACCAGATCTTCAATCACAGGCACTGAACGCGGCAGTGTCGTAATGATAGAAAAGCGTTTTGCCAGTATCATTGCCGCCTGTATGCCTGCCTGACAAATACCAATGACCGGCCCCGCGGCCACTTCTCGGGCTGCATCAAGACCGGGATCATCAAAACACGCAATAACTGTAGCCTCAGCACCATTTATTTCTGCACGACGGATTTGGTTCAGCATAGAGGGAACAGACATGGCCTCATCGGCAAAACCTTCAATACTGCGCGGTGCACCAATGCCTGTGCCGGTCTCAATGGTTGTAATCGCAGAAGCCACACGTTGCGCGCTTTTCAGCGCGACTTTTGTCATGTTTTCTGTCGAATTAGGATTGATCAGGAAGATTTTCATCTTTTTTCTTTTTCTTCTATATGCTTGTGCAACTCGTCTAATTTAGGCGCTTTCAGCACAAATTGCCGATCCGAAACAATGTAGTTGTCACTGTGAAGGCGGGCTATCGGATGGTAAATTTCAGGGTTCACATAACGTCCTTGTTCATCCAGACAATCGCGGCGAACATGCATATGAACGACCTCGCCGATCACTAAAACACGACGCGGATATTCGATCAGACGTTCAACCTTGCACTCCATTGCGCAAGGGCTGGCGGGTATCCACGAGCAATCAATTTGCTTACCGGCTTTGACCGTTTCACCGGCCAGTTTTAATTCATCAACGCCTGTCTCGACCCCCAAACCACAAACAAGCATGGTTTGGGAAAGAGCCATATCAACCATGTTGACGGTGAATTCTGACGTGCGGCGGATATTGGCTACAGTGTCTTTTTCACGGCCGTCCAGCTTTGGTTGAATGCCTAAAACCACCAAAGGAGGCTCGTGTGAAAAAACATTGAAAAAGCTCATCGGAGCGCCATTATCTTGGCCATCGATACAACGTGTCGTTACAAGTGCAATAGGGCGGGGGCCAATAAAATTAGTCAGCAACCGATAACGGTCAGCCGCATCGATTGCTGTGAAATCAAAATCCATCGGAACCCCCACTCGACTCATTTTTAGATTAATTGTCTACTAGATTGTCGACAATATTGACATCATTTCTTCTGGATTAAAAGAAAAAAATAAGTTAGCTTCAAATCAAACAATTTCAGGATGACCATGGAAGCGCTAACCATAGAACAGATCGCGGAACGAATCTGGCTTTCGATTGCAGAACGTCGGTTACGTCCGGGGACGCGGCTGAAAGAAACGGAACTCGCAGAAATTTTTGGTATCAGCCGGGCACGTGTGCGGCAGGTCTTAACCATACTTGCGCATGAAGGTTTGATTGAAACTGAGACAAATAAAGGTGCTTTTGTTGCCGAGCCGAGCGTCGAGGATGCGAAGGATATTTTTTACATCCGCCGTGCCGTCGAGCAACGTGTGCTTGAACGTTTAGTCGATCGTCTGGACGGTGCTAAAGTTGATGCAATGCTGCAACACGTCGAACTTGAACGCATTGCAAATGACAAAAATGACAAACGTGAGATTATTAAATTGTCTGGCGGGTTTCATTTAATGTTGGCTGAAATGTCAGGAGCCTCATTTCTGACCGGATTGATGCGTGATCTTATCAGTCGCAGTTCCTTGATCACGGCAGCATTTCGCAATTCTGATAAACATAATTGCGGCCCTGATGAGCATGCAGAAATTATCGAGTTCTTACGTAAGGGTGATCTGAAAGCGGCGAAGAAAGCCATGGCGCATCACCTTGATCATGTCGAAAGGGAGTTGAGGCTTTCCGGCGACAAAGAGAGCGTGAAAAGTTTACGGGATGCTTTACAACACAGCGAATAAAAGGCTTAAGATTTAAGCGCTTATTCAAAAATTAATTTTTATAATATGAAATCTGTTGTTCTTAAACATATTTATCATTTACTCGCTCTCTCGGTTGGGAGTGAAATGATAGTTTGAATATTTTGCCCTGTTGCCCAACGAGTATCATTGGTTAACAAAATCACTGCCCGGTCTCAATGGGCAGACTAGAGGGACTTTTCGCTAAGTTTTTGAATTAGCGATTGCTTAATCATAATATTGAATGCTGGTCTATCGTCGCAGGAGATTGCCCGTCGCCTGTTTCCGAACGACCCTCGTGAGGCTCGGTTTTGGCTGGTGATCTCGTATAGGAGTTTGGCTTGGCGTTCACATCCCTTTACTGGATCCCGCCACACGCCAATCATGGGAGTATAGTAAATGGCATATATCGATGTCGATCTTCATACCAACAGTTTTACTGCCTGCCATCTGGATCAGGACAGCGGTGAAGCGCTCGCCACGTATCAGCTGGCCCAGGCCGATCTTGACCAATTTTGCGCAACCCTGTCAGTTGATGACGAAATCGCGGTAGAGGCGACGGGCAACAGTTCATGGTTCTGTGATCAGGTGATCGGCATTGTCAAACGCGTTGTTGTGGTCAATGCCAAACAATTTCAGGTGATCCGCAAATCGGTGAAAAAGACCGACAAGAACGATGCGCGGGCTTTGGCGTTCTTTCTGTCGAAGGACATGTTACCGGAAACTCAGGTGACATCCACGCGCGACAGTGAATTGGCTTCGCTGACCCATACCCGCGACCTGCAGGTCAAACAGCGCACGCGGCTGTTGAACAAGATCTACGCCCAATTTGTCTGACACGGCATTAAGATCAAAAAAAGTCTCGGCTCAAGGCGGGCGCTGGAAAAGCTGGAGATTACGCTCTTCTCTGCGCTTGAATAGTTTGAATTGACGATCATCCGTGATCAGGCCATCAGCCTGACGGTGGCCAGTGCTAAAATAGATAAGGAAATTGAAACCGCTGCCGCGCAGCTTGATGGCTATAAGGGACTGGATTCCATCAAGGGCATTGGTCTCCGCTCGGCAGCCGTGCTTCTGACGTCGATCGGCAATGTTGCAGATTTTGACAGCTCCAACAAATTGGCGACCTATCTGGGTATCGTGCCGAAGGTCAGCCAGTCCAACGATACCGACAATCGTGATCGGATCACCAAACGCGGGGACAAGCTGGCGCGCACCACACTGGTTCAATGTACACTGATGGCGATCCGCGATTCCGGCTACCTCAACAGCTATTACCGGCGCATCAAGGAGCGGCCCGGTACGGGCAAGGCCACCATCGCCACCGCGCAAAAGCTGCTCGCCATCATCTATGACACCCTTAAGAATAAATGGGTTTTTGACGACTTTCCCAATTTTAAAATCGCAACCAAATCAATTGTCTCTGAACAATCATCATAGGAGGACGATATCTCCATGCTGTTAAATGTTCTTGTTGAGAAGCTCAAACAACATTCCAAAAATGACTTTAAAGGTCGTCAGTTTGTGACCTGTCTAGTCCTGCAGGCAGTCAGTTGGTATTTACGCTGTCTCTTAAGCTACCGAGATCTCGAAGAAATATTTCTGGAACGTGGTCTTGAAGTCGACACTCAACCATCAATCATGGCTTTTGAAGTTATGCTATGGCTACGCAAAGGCTTTGGGGTTTCCTGTGACTGGAATGTTATCAAGCAGAATGGGTTGGCGACTTAGTGCTTTGGAAGCATAAAGGTTATTAAAGTATGAACATTATAGCTTTTTTGTCGGAAACACGGCCTGCGAAAAACCTTGCGACAAGCCCGCATAATTGCGTCCACAAATAAGGCCGCTTATGTTCAAACAAAACTTTGTGATACTCCCACCATAAAATGCTACCTGCATTCAGTTAAATGGCGATCCATGCAACAACACCCTCATAGATCGATTTGTATCCGCGCGTAGGTTAAGGTTACACTGCCACTATCTGTGTGGGTTGCGCTGGATAATGCTGTCATTTCAGGCGCGTCCATTGATTGCCAGCCTGACTGGAAGCGACTGAGGCTTCGATAAAGCGCATACCGTCCAAACCGTCGTAGATAGTCGGATAAAGCACTTGCGCATCAGGCTTTACACCTGTTCGCGCAGCACGGATTGCATGGGCTGCTTCTGTGTAAATCGTAGCAAAGCCTTCCAGATAACCTTCCGGATGTCCGCCGGGGATACGGGTAACGCGGTTGGCAGCCGCATTGGCGCCGATACCACCACGGGTGATCAGTTGCTTTGGCCTACCAAAACGCGTGAACCACAGATAATTCGGGTCGGTTTGCGTCCATTCCAGCCCGCCTTTACTACCATAAATACGCAGTTTCAGACCATTTTCGTTGCCGACCGCCACCTGACTTGCCCAGAGAGAACCGCGTGCGCCGCCTTTGTAGCGCAGCATGATCTGCACATCATCATCAAGGCTTCGCCCCTCAACAAAGGATGTCAGCTGTGCCAGCACTTGTTCTGTTTCAAGACCGGAAACAAAACCAGCCAGATGGTAGGCATGAGTGCCGATATCACAAATCGCTCCGCCTGCACCGGAACGTGCCGGATCAGTACGCCATTCTGCCTGCTTATCGCCACTCAGCTCGGAGCGCTCGGTCAGCCAGTCTTGCGGATATTCCACCTGAATGACCCGAATATCACCAAGCTCGCCACTAGCAACCATGCTACGGGCTTGCCGCATCATCGGATAGCCACTGTAATTATGGGTCAGAACAAAAAGCTTTCCGGATTTTTCAACCAGAGCGACCAGTTCTTCGGCTTCTTTCACCGATGTCGTCAATGGCTTGTCACAGATGACATGAATACCGGCATTTAAAAACGCGCGTGCTATCGGCGCATGCAAATGGTTCGGCGTAACAATTGAAACAGCTTCAATGCCATCGATCCGCGCCGCTTCCGCACGCGCCATTTCTTCATAAGAAGCATAGCTTCGATCTGCAGCAATGCCGAGCTCCCGCGCGGATGTGTTGGCTCGCTCCGGATTGGATGACAGCGCTCCGGCGACCAGTTCATATTGATCGTCAATGCGTGCGGCAATCCGGTGAACCGCACCAATAAATGCGCCTTGTCCGCCGCCGACCATTCCAAGCCTGATACGGTGCTGCTGGTGTTCAGTTGCCATAGCATGTTCCTTTCGGCGAAAGCTTCGATCAAAGACCAAGCATCTTACGGTTGGCTGCTTCATCAGTGCCCGCATTGGCAAAATCATCGAAAGCATGTTCAGTGACCCGAATAATATGATGCTTGATGAAATCCGCGCCCTCACGCGCACCTTCTTCCGGATGTTTGATCGCGCACTCCCATTCCAGAACAGCCCAGCTGTCGAAATCATAAGCCGTTAGTTTGGAGAAGATGCTGCTGAAATCCACCTGCCCATCACCAAGCGAACGGAAACGTCCCGCACGATTGACCCAGCTTTGAAAACCGCCATAGACGCCCTGTCGGCCGCTCGGGTTAAATTCAGCATCCTTAACGTGAAACATTTTGATGCGCTGATGGTAAATGTCGATAAATTCCAGATAATCAAGCTGCTGAAGTACAAAATGCGACGGATCATAGAGCAGATTGGCGCGCGTATGATTATTCACGCGCTCTAGGAACATCTCATAGGAGATGCCGTCATGCAGATCTTCACCGGGATGAATTTCGTAACAAATATCCACATCATTCTCATCCGCATAATCAAGTAGCGGTGTCCAGCGCTTTGCCAGTTCGTCAAAAGCGGTTTCCACCAAACCGGCGGGGCGTTGGGGCCAGGGATAAACGTAGGGCCAGGCGAGTGCGCCGGAAAAAGATGCCATTGCATTTAGGTCTAAACGCTTGGATGCACGTAATGCCTGCCGCACCTGATCATTCGCCCATTCCATTCGTGCCTGCGAATTGCCACGAACACTTTCAGCTGCAAAACCGTCAAATGCAGTATCATAAGCCGGATGAACGGCAATCAACTGCCCCTGAAGATGCGTTGATAGTTCGGTAATTTCCAAACCATGCGATGCCGCTATGCCTTTGATTTCATCACAATAGGATTGTGAATCTGAAGCTTTCTCCAGATCAAACAGACGCTTGTCCCAAGTTGGTATTTGTACGCCTTTATAACCAAGTGATGCAGCCCATTTGCAGATTGCATCGAAAGAATTAAAAGGAGCGCTGTCGCTTACAAACTGCGCCAGAAATATCGCTGGTCCTTTAATCGTTTTCATCATCCCACTCCCATTTTTTGCGCTTAAAAGTTGCTGAAAATTTACCTGTCAGACATAGCGGTTTACGATCTTTTCCAAGAGTTCCTGTCTGCCGGAAACCGGTCGCGGCTCAATTTTACTAGAGCGTGTCGCACTTAATCGTATCCACCGTGCTCGCTCTAGCGTTTTGTTTTTACGCATGTCTTTATCCCAAAACCGGTGCCCACTTTTGGGAGACATGCTTTAGTGTGAATATAAGGGGCAATCTCTTTCAGCGCTTGCTTACCTTTGAGCATAGCTTGTGACGGCGGCTTGTTCCATCCGGCATAACGGTCTTGCAAAAGGACGCAGAGAGCCTGATCCTCAATCATTTTGGCTGCGCCTTTAAGGCCAAGTGCACTGCAGGGTAGTGATGGGTTCTATTCTGCCACATCAAGGCCGACGCGCCCCACCCAATCAATACCCACCAAGAAATAACAATAAAAAATTGGGATACTAAAGGGTAAATTATCGTCTATCATTTATGCAGATACTTAAATTTGATGTAATTTTATGTGAAAATGAATATGTTTATCAACTGCTCAAAAAATATTTTTCATCAAATAACGGCTTTAATAGTCTTAATTTTTTTATCTGGACCTGTAATAGCCGCAGAATTGACTATTGCTTCCGGTGATACCGGAAACGGTCAGGCATTGTTGCGCAAGCAATTGAATGATTTTGAAAAAGCCACCGGCAATAAAGTCACAATCGTCGATATGCCATCTAACTCTTCTGATCAGTTTACCCAATATCGGCTTTGGCTGGCAGCGGGTAATACGGATATTGACCTTTATCGTACCGATATTGTCTGGGCTCCGCAACTGGCGAACCAGTTTCTGGATCTGACCAGTGTGGCCAAAGATATTATGGCAGACCATTTTTCATCAGCCATTCAAAGCCAAACGGTTGATGGTAGGCTGATTGCTCTTCCGCTTTTTGCAGATGCCGCTGTACTGTTTTATCGCAAAGATTTGTTGGAGAAATACCGAAAGCCTGTACCGAAAACCTTCAGCGAACTAACTGAAACAGCACAATATATACAAGATAAAGAACGTACCGCCGGCAAGAGAGGTATGAATGGCTATGTGTTCCAAGCCAATGCCTATGAAGGTCTCACCTGCACAGCATTAGAATGGATAAAGGCTTTCGGCGGCGGAAACATCATTGAAGAAAACGGCGCGATATCTGTCAATAATGACCACGCAATTGCAGCACTTGAAATCGTGCAAAGCTGGATTGGTTCAATCACGCCAAAGGGTGTACTGGGCTACGGTGAAGAAGAAAGCCGCGGTGTCTGGCAAACCGGCAATGCAGTATTCCTGCGCAACTGGCCCTATGTTTATCCGTTAAGCAACAATAAGGATAGCCCGATAAGTGGCAAAGTTGGTGTCACAGCTTTACCATCCGCGAAGGCGGGCGAAGCATCGGCCGCAGCGCTCGGCGGCTGGAATGTTGCGGTTTCCAGATATTCTCAGCATCCACAAGAGGCCATTGAACTTGCGAAATTCCTTGCGTCAAAGCAGGCGCAGAAAGAACGTGCAATTGTGCTCTCTTTGCTGCCAACAATCAGAGCACTCTACGATGATCCTCAGATAATCGAAGCGCAGCCATTGTTGGCACAGTGGAAGCCAATATTCGAAACAGCGGTTGCGCGTCCGTCTGCGCCGACAAAATCCAAATATAATGAAGTTTCCGCGTTGTTTTGGAGCGCTGTACATGACACGCTATCCGGAAACGGCACTGCGGCCGAAAATCTTGCACGACTAGAGGAAAAGCTCACTATTCTCAAAGGCAATGTCTGGTAATCGGAGATGTGTATCAAATGGGCACTTTAGTCAAAACGCCTTCGGAACGACTTAAAGGACCATTGCATCACACAGATCTGTTACGAAGCAGGCAGCGAATGGCTATACTGTTTCTCATGCCTGTCGGCTTGGTTTTAACGCTTGTGGCGCTATGGCCATTGTGCCGGACAATCTGGTTTTCTTTGACAGATGCGAGACTGACCGATCTTGGTGCCGCGCGCTGGATCGGGCTGCAAAATTATTTTTCATGGGTAGAGTTGCAAAGCGGACGGGTTGTCTATTCCGGCTTGATAACGGATATGGTGTGGTGGCAGTCCGTATGGAACACCGTTTATTTCAGTTTTGTTTCTATCTTTTTCGAGACAATCTTCGGCATGATTATCGCGCTTGTACTGGATTGCTCATTTAAAGGGCGCGGGCTTGTACGCGCCGCCATTCTCATCCCTTGGGCAATTCCTACAATCGTATCAGCAAGACTATGGGGATGGATGCTCAATGATCAGTTTGGCATTTTAAATGACCTCTTCATGCGCATTGGTATGATTTCGCATCCTGTTGCCTGGACAGCGAGTGCAGACACAGCGATGATTGCAGTAATTATTGTGGATGTCTGGAAAACCACGCCTTTCATGGCCTTGTTACTACTGGCTGGTTTACAAATGATCCCGCGCGAAATTTATGAAGCAGCGCGGGTGGACGGGGTGCATCCCGTCAAACAATTTTTCTGTCTGACCCTGCCATTGCTTCGTCCGGCACTGATTGTAGCAATTATATTCCGCATGCTGGATGCTATGCGTATTTTTGATCTGATCTATGTTTTGACGCCCAACAGTTCACAGACGAAAACAATGTCTGTTCTGGCGCGCGAAAATCTCATTGATTTTGACAAGTTTTCCTATGGTGCGGCGCAGTCAACGCTATTGTTTCTTATCCTCGCATTGATGACCATCTTTGTTTTGAGTTTTGGCAGCACAATCCTCCGGAAGGAGGAGTAATGATGGCCTTAGCCTTTATACTAACCTGCATACGGGTCTGCGCATTTTATTTTCTGGTTGCGCTTATTATCATAGTTGCCGTGTTTCCTTTTTATTATGCAGCAACCACCAGCCTGCAAACGGGAACAGCCCTGTTTGAAATACATTACTGGCCAGAAAATCTGTCATTGGCCAATTATTACGCTGTAATCAATATTGCCAATTTCCCACGCAACATTTTCAACTCTCTGTTCGTTGCCGGAATAGCCGTCTTATTATCGCTATTTCTCTCAGTATTGGCTGCCTATGCCTTATCCCGTATCAGGTTTCGTGGCCGCAGTCTGATCCTGATGGTTATCCTTTCTATCTCCATGTTTCCGCAAATTGCTGTCCTTGCCGGTCTGTTTGAAACGATCCGTTTTTTTGGTCTGTATAACCGCATTGCCGGCCTCGTTTTTTCTTACATGATTTTTACACTGCCTTTTACGGTCTGGATTTTGACTTCGTTCATGCGTGAATTGCCCGTCGAGATTGAAGAGGCCGCAATCATTGACGGGGCCGGCCCGTTGGTAATCGTTACACGTATTTTTTTACCCCTGATGTGGCCCGCTATGGTGACAACAGGTTTATTGGCCTTCATTGCGGCATGGAATGAGTTTCTCTTTGCGCTGACCTTCACTTCATCCTCTGAAATGCGCACAATTCCTGTGACAATTGCCCTGCTGACCGGCGTCAGCGGACATGAGCTTCCGTGGGGAAATATTATGGCGGCATCCACGCTTGTTACGATGCCGCTGATTATTCTTGTTCTGATTTTTCAACGTAAAATCATTTCCGGTCTGACAACCGGTGGTGTCAAAGGATAGATATCATGACACATATCCGGCTGGATAATCTTCGTAAATCCTACGGCGTACTGGAAGTTATCAAAGGTGTTAAACTGGAAATTGCGTCCGGTGAATTGATGGTATTCGTTGGCCCTTCAGGAAGCGGAAAGTCGACACTTTTGCGTATGATTTCCGGTCTTGAAGACATTACGGATGGCACACTTTTATTCGATGGCGATGTCGTCAATAAGCTGGTGCCTTCACGACGTGGCATAGCGATGGTGTTTCAGTCCTATGCTCTGTATCCACATATGACAGCCTATAAGAATATGGCGTTTGGTCTTAAACTGGCGAAATATGGCCGGCAAGAGATTGACAGGCGTGTGCGTGAAGCTGCCGAAATGCTGCAAATCACACCCTGTCTTGAATCTCTGCCGCGTCAGCTTTCCGGAGGTCAGCGCCAGCGTGTTGCCATTGGCCGCGCCATCGTGCGCAACCCGCGGGTGTTTCTGTTCGATGAGCCATTGTCTAATCTTGATGCAGCTCTTCGTGTTGCGACGCGTATAGAAATAACAAGGTTAAAACAGAAAATGCCGCAAACAACCATGATCTATGTTACGCATGATCAGGTTGAAGCTATGACGCTTGCCGACCGCATATGCATCTTGCAGTGCGGCAAAATCGAACAGGTCGGTACGCCCTCAGAACTCTACGATGCTCCATGTTCGTTGTTTGTTGCAGGATTTATCGGCTCCCCCAAAATGAATATTCTGAACGGACATTTTGCGGAGGCCTTCGGAACACGTATAGTCGGAATACGACCTGAACATCTCAGCCTCTCCCCCAGGCCTGCTAATTGGAGTGGCAGGGTTATTTTGCGCGAGAACCTCGGTGCTGAGGTCTACCTTTATGTTGATATAGGTGCAGATGAACCTTTGATCGTGCGGGCAGATGCGGCAGACACACCGGCAATGCAACAAACTGAAAAAACGGTACATATTACCGTAAAAAACAGCAAGTATCTCTACAGGTTTGACGCCAGCGGCCATTTTCTGGGGCGCGGCGTGAAAGAAGGAGGCAATCTGGATGACTATTCAAACGCTTGTTTGGGGAGAGAATGTTCATGAGCAGATCAACAGGCAAGTCAGTCAACTATATCCGGATGGCATGCATAGCCAAATAGCCAGACTACTGACTGAAGATAAAGATCTGGCCGTATCAACCGCGACATTGCAGGAGGATCAGCATGGCCTCAGTGAAGAGAAACTGGCGGTGACAGATGTTCTGATCTGGTGGGGACACCAGGCGCATGAACAAGTCGGTGACGAAATTGTTGAACGCGTTATCCATCGCATCTGGCAGGGCATGGGGCTGATTGTGCTGCATTCAGGGCATTTTTCCAAACTCTTCAAGCGACTGATGGGAACACCATGCTCGCTGAAATGGCGGGAGGCCGGAGAAAAAGAACGATTATGGGTGGTCAATCCTTCACACCCAATTGCAAAGGGACTACCGCAATATTTTGAACTTGAAAACGAGGAAATGTACGGGGAAGCCTTTGCAGTTCCTGAGCCCTTAGAAACCGTCTTTATATCATGGTTTAAAGGCGGCGAGGTCTTTCGCTCCGGCCTGACCTATAAGCGCGGAGCTGGCCACATATTTTATTTTCGCCCAGGGCACGAAACCTATCCAACATATTATAATAAGCATATCGGACATGTTCTGCGTAATGCCGTCCATTGGGCCCATAATCCAAACAGAGTCATGATGATTGCCGATGCCCCGAATGTACCGGCGGATAAGGCGCCAGAACATCTTACTGAAGAAAAACCTGTCCTGCGGAGTGATGCCGATGATTAAAGCACTTCTGCATCGTAAGAGATTCAGGAGAAGATTATGCGCTTACTGATCCTTGGTACCGGTTCGATGGCACATAATCATGCGGTGCATTTTAGTGCGATCAAAGGAGTGATAATCGTTGCGGCCGTCGATCTCAATATTATCCGGCTGCAATCATTCGGGCGGGCCCATTCCATCCCGCATTTATTCAACACACTGGATGAAGCAATAGCGTGGGGTGAGTTTGATGCGGTAGCGAATGCCACACCCGATGCCTGCCATTGTGCTACAACTTTGCAGGTACTGTCGGCAGGTAAGCATGTATTTTGCGAAAAACCGCTCGCTACAAATTATGCCGATGCATTGTCGATGGTCACAGCCGCACAAGAAACTGGTAAAGTCGGGATGGTTAATCTGAGCTATCGCAATATAGCTGAATTATCCAAAGCGCGGGATATGATCCGCACCGGTGTGATCGGTTCTCCGCATCATGTTGAAGCCTCCTATTTGCAAAGCTGGCTGGTATCAAAATATTGGGGTGATTGGCGTAATGACCCTGCATGGCTTTGGAGATTATCAACCAAACACGGCTCAAACGGTGTGCTTGGTGATGTCGGTATTCATATACTGGATTTTGTAACTTTCGGTGCTGATCTTGATATTGAAGCCATCTCCTGCCGTCTCAAGACATTCGACAAAACATTGGAAAACCGGAGTGAAGATTATGAACTGGACGCCAATGACAGCTTTGTCATGACAACCAGTTTTTCCAACGGAGCATTGGGGGTTATCCATGCCAGCCGCTGGGCGACGGGACGTATCAATGAACTGAAGCTCTCTGTTTATGGCGACAAAGGCGGTCTGGAGTTAAGGCACTGGCATCAGGGAACCAGTCTTGCGGTTTGCACAGGTGCGGACGTTGATGATGGCAACTGGCAACAGGTAGAGGCTCCGATGGTACGCACAACGTATCAGTGCTTTACTGATGCGGTGATGAAAGAAGGAACACAGGAACCATCTTTTGAACAGGCTGCAAAAATTCAGCGGCTGCTTGATATAGCGATGAATTCCCTGTGAGTTATGAGGATATTTGATATGAAAAATATCTGGATTATTTCTTTTGATGGGATAGTACTATCCGGAATTATCACCGAAGCACTCAAACTTGGGGCCGTTCTGAAAGAGAAGGGTTTTCATATCCTTCTTGATATTGGTTACGACATTAAAACGGATAAGGGAAACTTCGGTAAACCTTATGCAGGATTACAACGGTATTTTCCACGCTGGGTTGAGCTCGCACGCACTGCGGATGTCCATTTACTGAATGACTATAATGTTGATTTTTTGAACTGTGTATTTCGTGCGGTTAACACATCTGGACCGTTAAAATTAAAAAATCCGGATTTGCATAAACAAATAGAAAATATCTCGGATGTTCTCTCTCATAGTATTTGTGATTGCTGGCGACGTGAAAATATAGATTATATTATTGTCGAGAATGGAACGCTGCCTGAAAATGTTATTTTTACGAAAGCATTGTATAAAGCGATTGATACATATGGAAGAGAATTTAAATTAAAAAAATTCGTTATCTGGCGAGACCATGACCTGATGTGGAGCAGTGAAACTGCTATACAGAAATATGGTACTGCGCCATATTACAATGCTATAAAGCCTACGGTTTCTCCGTTCATCCACTATGTGACACTCCACGATGCAGCTGCATCGAAGATGAGGCAATGGGCTGGCTCGGATATTGATCTCACCGTTTTGCCGAATACCTATAAATTTAAAGATTGCAAAGATGCCGGGTTTGTACGGCCATTCCTCAAGATTAAAGACACGGATATTATTCTTACCAGATCCACCCGTTTAATTCCTCAGAAACGGATAGACCGGGATATTCATCTGGTTAGCCATCTGCGACAGCGTTTTTCTGCACAAAACAAAGAGGTATATTTACTGATTTTGGGTGACACAAAGGAAAATATAGCCTGTACTTCGGATCTCATTTTGCTGGCGGATCGTCTCAAAATTACTAAAAACATATTGTTTTTAGGCGAATTACCGTTTACATTAGATAATTCTAATAATGAAAAATTCTCCGTTGAAACAATCATTTTAGTATCAAATGCCGTCTCTTTTCTGACGTCTTATGATTATGACAGTTATGGTAATCCAATCGGCGAAGCGATTTCTTTGGGCCGATGCTATCTCACGACGCGTTACGAATATTACGATACTGTTTATGGCAGTCAGGGATATTTGGCGCCGGTCATGGAAATAACCAAAGAGCAGGATGGTTTACCGGATGAGACATTTATTGATGATGTCTACGCATTGTTGAATGCGCCGGAAAGAATGAAAGCCTATGCAGGATTTAACTTTCAGACAGGTAAAAAGCATTTATCAGACCGAGTATTACATAAATTTTGTGAGTTTTTTCAATAATTGGCACGATTATGTATGAGATGAAGGATCAAATACGACTATCAATCGTTGTTCCGGTTTTTAATGAACAAGAGATGATAGTCCATGCTCTTGAAGCGCTCTATCATCAATATGATGATAGAGCTTTGGTTGACCGTGACCTTTATGAGCTTGTGACTGTTGACAATAATTCAACAGATAATTCCGTTGCAGAAATTCAGGATTTTCATGTCCGACACCCGGATTTTAATCTCTATTGTATCTCAGAAACCATTCAAGGCGTTTCCTCCGCACGCAAAAGAGGAATGGACTGGGTTATCCAGCGGTCTCGCCAACGGGATCAACACACATTGGGAAGCGATAAATTTTATATATTGTCCGCAGATGCCGATTGCGTTGTCGATAAGCAGTGGCTCTACAAATTATACAGTAAGATGATTGAGGATGATGCCGATCTTGGCACATGCAATTATTATTACGATAAAAATCATTTTCACAGCCGTCCTAATCTATGGCAGCAAATCGAAAAAACACTCCGTTGCAGAGCCTTTGCATTCACTCTCTTTGGCGGATTTCCGGATGGTAAAGGTTTCGCTGTTGAGAGGGAAAAATATGAAACCGTTGGCGGAATAGAAATCTTTTATCAAATCAAGAATGGCTGTTTCGTACAGCATTTATCAGATGACTGGGATTTTGGTATCAAGATCGTTGCCAGTGGTGGCAACAATACTTACGCGCATCACGCCAAAGTGCAGATCAATAGCAGACGTGTGGATTTGCTCCTCAATGAAGTTATACACGGAATTGCTTATGGTTCTGGCGGAACCATCGTTATGAAAGATGTACGAACAATTTCTGATAACAATCTTCAAGATGATTTAAGTGATGAGCAGGCAGCTTTAGCATGGGATTATTCTATAAAAGACTTTATTCCAAAGAATATTATATTGCCATTACTATTAAATCAGAAGCTTTACAATAATGAAAATGTCATCGATTTCTTTGACATTGATCTGTTAAGTAATATTGTTAATCGAATTGAAGAAATTAAGGCTGAGACAGGAATATTAAATTTCAAACCAATTCACTTGTATAAAACCCCGTCATATCGGCTTTATTTTGAATTCAGAGATGAGATATTTGCTCGTTTGCGGCAATATATCGGAAAGGATATAGGGTATCCTCCTAAGTTACCTGATTGTCTTGATGATGTTTTACGATCTCATCCTGATGCGTTTAACAAGTATGTTTATTATTATTGCGAGGATCGGGAATCCGGCAATGCACATAATTACTTTGCGAATGGCGGTGTCTTCTAAAAACAATTGAAAACATATCTCCAGATTGGTGAAGCTATGAAGAATATTAGTGAAGCATTATCATCTTTGAATATTCTTGATCCACATTATCCGCGGCCGTTGGTGACGGATATATTGGAAAAACCGGAAAACAGTGATCTGCTCCAGTATGTGTACAGAGATCCGTTTGGCGCTCATGTTTTTCCCGGAGATATCGACAATTATCCTGTAGCGAAGTTTTTCTCAGATTTAAATCATACGCTCAAGCAAAATAATCCAATCCATTTATGGGCTTACATTCCGACTTGTCGCTATCGCTGCCATTTCTGCCAATTTCCGATCGTTCTGGTTAACCCAAAGGATCCTAAATCACGGGATATGTATGCCAGAGTGATCGACCTGAATATTTTGGAAGCAAAATTGTGGTTGCAGGCAGTTCCATATTTAGCTGATGTTCCAATTGGTGAATTTAATCTGTTTGGCGGCACCCCCTCTTTGTTACCCGTTGAGGAGCTGGAAAGACTGCTGCAATTCTATCGCACACATTTCAACTTCAGCGAAGCAACTTTACGCATCGAAGGCGAGCCCGGCAGCTTAACTTTGCCTTTTCTAACAGCCGCTTCTCGTCTGGGAATTACAAAAATCTCTTTTGGCGTTCAGTCATTCTCGGATGAGGTTATCCGGTCATCAGGCAGGATGCACAATAGTCAGGACTGCTTTGAAGCGGTACATAATGCCAGAATGGCGGGCTTTGAGTGGATCAGCGTTGATTTGATTTACGGATTACGCAATCAAAATGTCGATCTGGTACGGCAGGATATATTAAAAGCGCGTGAATTAAATTTAGAACATCTTGTCTGCACAAAATTGCATCTTGAGGATTTTATGAAGACCCGAACCGGCGTTTCCATGCAACGTCCGTCATTCTGGCAAAAGAAGCTACAGAAAAAGGAGGAGCAACCAAAAACACATCTTCCAAGCCTTGGCGAGCAATACCAAATGCGTGAAATCATTGATGAATTATTGCTGAACGATTATAATGAGCATCCTAATATGTATTATTATAAAAAGGGCGCCAAGCCAGAGAAGTGGAAAGGAATAATTACAGATCAGGATAAGCAATTTCCGGAGGTTGCAATTGGTCTGGGAGGAAGTTCGAAGTGCCGCAGATCAGAGGCAGTGAATTACACTGAGTTCTCAGATTATGAAAATTCCGTCGTTAATGGTAAAATACCTATATTATCCGTTAAGGGTATTTCTCCCGCAAGACAGGAAATCATATCTTTTAAAATGGCACTTTCCACATGCCAGCCTATCCTGGATGAAATACATAGAGAAAAATTCAATGGTAATTCTTTTTTTAATAATAAATATATATCGAATAATTTGACTGATTTGAATAATAAAAATTTGATTGTAATGAATTCTAATTCTGTTGAATTAACAAGGAATGGGAGAATTCTCTCTGAGGCTATTCTTAATAAAAATTTATAATATAATATTGATATTATAAATTTGTATTTCACTGAAGCACTTTCGGCTTGAAGCCGGAAGGTTCAAGGGAGGCGAATTCTGGCCCGGATGGGGTTGACGCGCCCCGACAGCCTTAATGTGGCATAATGGCGGTGTTGAACACCATTTAAAGGTGGCGTCCATGGAAAAGATTACCACTATTGGTCTGGATTTAGCGAAAAATGTATTTCAGGTTCATGGTTGTGATGGAGCTGGAACTGTGCTTTTACGCAAGAAACTGCGGCGCGATCAATTATCCGAATTTTTTAGCAAGCTGCCAGCATGTACCGTTGCAATGGAGGCATGCGCCATCAATCACTATTGGGGTCGGGAGATCGGCGACCTTGGCCATACTCTTGGGTTGATCGCACCTGTTTATGTCAAGCCGTTTGTAAAACGCCAAAAGAATGATTCCGCTGATGCAGCGGCAATCTACAAGGCAGTTCTATGCCCAACAATGCGCTTTGTTGCTGCAAAAAGTCAGGGGAGCCAGGCTTCAGCACTTGCGTTCCGAGTGCGCGATCTTCTCGTGCGACAGCGCATGTAAATCATCAATGCATTACGCAGCCATTTGGCAGAGTTTGAGGTTATTGTTGCGCAATGTCCCTCCCATGTCAGCAAGCTGATTATTGCTGTGCAAGACCCGGAGAGAGATCTACCCGACATGGCTCGTCCAGTCCTTGAAGTGTTCGTAGAGATGCTTGGTGCCTTGGATCAACATATCACACTTTTAGATACTGAGGTAGCCCGTCGCACTAAACAAGATGAAGTCGCGCATCGTCTGATGACTATTGCCGGAATTGGTCCGGTCATCGCAACCGCACTAATCGCATAGGTACCTGCAGCGGCGACGTTCAAACGCGGGCGCGATTTCGCCACGTGGCTTGGTCTTACACCACTACAACACTCGACAGGCGGGAAACAGCGGCTGGGCAAAATATCGAAGATGGGAGAGCGAACGTTGCGTCGTCTACTCATTATCGGGGCAAGTGCTGTTGTACGATGGGCGACACGAAAGGGAAGTACACCCGGCTCATGGCCGGCACATATGCTCAAACGAAAGCCACCAATGCTGATAAGGGTCGCGCTGGCTAACAAGATGGCACGTATTGTTTGGGTGTTGATGGCAAAAGGCGGAATTTATCAGGCTCTGATCGCAGCAGGGTAAAAACTGTGACGATCAGGAGGTTGTCGGAGGTGTAAGAAGGTCAGAAGAAAAGATATGGCGTAACAGTCGATGAGACGAGATCAGGAAAACCAGATTGCGACACAGTGCTCAGCGCACGCGGTTTTGAATTGGACTTGATCTACAAACTCCCATAAAGGCCCGCCGCATGTAGAACGCTGCATCAGAGGCCGGATACATGTCAGCACCCGACTTACACGCGTAATAATTTCCAAAAGATTTTTCTTGCAACCAACGGGGCGTCCATACATGTCGCAAAGTTTTCAATTGGGCTGAGTTATCATATGAAATTATGTAGGAATTTAATAAGGCGGAAGCGCGTGATGGTCGATTTCAAAGGCGCACACTTTCCCAAAAGCGCCATCCTGCATGCGGTTTTCCTTTACGTCGCTACCCAGTTACATACCGTGAATTGCAAGAGATTCTTGATGAACGAGGCATCTCAGTTGACCATGCAACCCTAAACCGATGGGTTGTTCGCTACTCTTCGCAGATCGCTGTGCAAGCTCAGCTACGAAAACGCCGCACAACCAGTTCGTGGCGAGTTGACGAGACCTATATCAAGGTGAAAAGAAAATGGACGTATCTTTAGCGAGCTGTTGACGGCGATGGCCAAACGCTTGATTTCATGCTGTCTGAACGTCGGGATCTGGCCGCGGCGTGGCGGTGTTTCAAGAAGATCATCGTAACTAATGGCTTTCCCGAGAGGGTTGTCATTGACAAAAGCGGAGCCAATTTGGCTGGCCTTCAAGCTGTTAACACCATCCTTAAATTCACTGGACAGTCGATCCCATTGAAATCAGGCAGATCAAATATTTCAATAATATCCTTGATCAGGATCACCGCTTTATCAAACTGATCACCAAGCCAATGATCGGCTTCAAAGCTTTTCATTCTGCCGCAGCCACCGTCACGAGCATCAAAGTAGCCCACATGATCCGTAAAAACCAGTTTGCAAACGATAACCGCTCGCCATTTCAGGTCTTTGCTGAACTCGCAGCATAATTGAGTCCAGAAATATGGCCGCTTCTGAACCAATCAAAACTTTGCGACACAGCCCTTACAAGTTAGAGCCTCCGGCAAACCCAGTACGGTTCAAACTTCAAAGTGCGGCTCTTGAAATCATTCTTGGAGTGATCTTGAGCTTCTCAACAATAGCATTTAACAGCATGTAGATCTCCTCTTCCTGTATCACGAGACCAGCATTCAATATGATGATTAGGTAATCACTAATTTAAAAACTTTGTGACAAATCCGAATTCTTTTTGCAACAAAACCGTCTTAATATATTTATAAGTAATAAAAAAACGGAGTATAAAAACTCCGGTTTTTTATTTGAAATGGCTATCAATAACACCGCGCCTGAAACGTTTCAGTTGTTGTCAAAAACAATCCTGGCGGCGTCAGTTGCGGAGGTAACTGCGCTATTTTGAGCTCCTTACCATTTAAATCGAAACTGTTGATGTCGATA
>NZ_JBHEEH010000002.1:73354-306032 GCF_041929845.1 Paenochrobactrum pullorum | reverse complement strand
TCAGAACACGAAAAAGAAATCGAAGCCATTAGATTTGAGTTAGATGACTTGGTAAATCGTATTAATTCAATTCTTCCACATTAATGCATAATGCAAAAAGGCAGCCCTTAAAGCTGCCCTCAAATCGGATTACCCCGATAATATGTAGACTGACATTAATTCATGTTCTCGTCAAGTTCTTTAATGAGTCATGATACGTTCTTGTTTATATGCCGTAAAGCTTTATTAGAGCGTCCCGTAGAACGCTTCTTGTTTTAATGTTGGCGATTTAAAATAACTTTCGCCTCGGCAATCAAATCACGGTCTATATCAGCGTCATTGTGATCTATAACTACACGGTTGCGACCTGCATTCTTAGCAGCATAAAGGCATCGATCAGCTCGGCTTATTAAACCATATAAGTTTTCATTTTCATGGGCTGAAGCCACCCCAATGCTAACCGTAACTTTTCTTCTATTTGGCATCATTTTGAAGTTATGTGCCTCAATCAAAGTACAGATTTGCTCTGCCCACTCTTTAGCCTCAATCAAGTTACGATCACATATCAGAATAATAAACTCCTCTCCCCCGATGCGCGCGTAGATGTCGCCTGGATGCGCAAAGCCTTTCAATATTGACCCGACCTCTCGCAGAACATCATCCCCGCAAGCGTGTCCAAACGTATCATTAATACTCTTAAAGTGATCGATATCGATCAGTAAGACCGCCACTTCACGATCATGACGGTTTTCAATAATAGCGCCTGCTTGATCGTCAAATCCTCGTCGGTTCTGCAAGCCCGTCAAAGGATCAAGAACGCTCTCATTTTTTAAAAACACCAATTTATCGTGCACAACTACTGCCAATAATGCTAATGCCAATGAGACGCCAAATACAGCTAATGAATATTGTAGAGCTAACCAGAAGATACTGCTTCCAATGTTTGGATCAATCAAAGATATTCCGGTTATTGTAAGGCCTGTCCGTATAAAGAACTGAAGTGCGAATGCAAATAATAGCCAAAATAAAAATCGATCGGGTACAGTTTTTAATTGAAACTTATTCAAGCGCCATAAAGTGTATAAAAACACAATACCGAACCCAAAATTTAAAATATAAATTCGAATAAGAAGATTGCGATCAGCATAAAAGAAATACGCAATCCCGCTCACTATAAGCGTTAAAACAATAACATAAAACCTTTTTGTTAAGAACTCTCCATTTCGTTTAAGTAGACCATCACATAACATTAGAACGCTAAGTGCGTAGATAAATGCTGTTATTAAGGCATTTGGCCCACTGGATGGAGGTATCCAAAGCATTTGCATCAGTGATCCGATGCAAAATAATAAGCTCGAAATTGAAAAATAAAGAAGATGCCGCTGGCTCTTATCCGATATCCAGAATAGATAAAAACAGCCCGCGAACACGATCAATATAGTTGGGCCTAACATGACGAGTGGATTATCTGGCAATCTCATTTTCGGTTATCGTTAGCCCTTATAAAAAACAGCTCATAATATTACTATGGGATAACGGCGGCTCAAAGCGTAAGCAAATCCCCCTCAACATTTCCACCATTGCCGTTATTCTTTACGTATGTAAACCGAAAACGATCTAGATGAAAAGCGCCCCGCAATAACGGGGCAAGATTTTCAGATACTAAAGTCCATATAACTTCACTAATGCTGTCAGTCCACGTTTGAGATAGATAACCATATGGGGCAGATGCATGCCGTCTGCCTCGTCCAATACGCAAACCTTTTTCGCGGTTGATGTGATTGGCTTACCTGAGTGATCAACCTCCCCTAAAACCTTCTCAATCAGCATGACACGGTTAGTGGCCGCTCTGATCGCGGCTTGGTTGTCCGCCTCGCTTCGCCCACGTACGCGGCCAATGTCATGGGCTTTAATGCTGGGGAATGGAATGCCAGTCAGTGCATAATATCTGGCAAAGTCCTGCGCCATAAGCATACCGGCATCATACTGTGCTTTTGTGATGCCGTTGCCCTTATTGAGATATAATCGGCCAAGAACAGAGCCAGCCTCTTGGCTATCAGCTTCCTTGCTGGTCATACCCATTTTTACACGGTTCGCTACAGCCACAGACTTCACCTCTTTTTCAGTTTCAACAAGTCTGAGCACTACGGCAGACTTACGGCGGGACTTGCGCCCATTGGCTTCACGCTCTGCGGCAGGCAGGGTTGGCCGACCGCGCTTTGCTTTTAGTTTCTGTGCCTTGCTGTATGCCGCCACTGTTTTACCCCTTCGCCAATTGCTTTAGTTCGTCCATGCATTCTTTTGGGTCTTTGCCTTGCAGATATTCCGTGATGACCATCCTCGCCTTACTGGCAATCATCAGCTCATGCTTTATCTGCTTGGCTTTGGCTTTCTGCCTGATGCGGTCACGGAAGGATCTGTCTGTCATGCCATTCCAAGCGCATCCATGTAGAGCTGGATCATTGCATCTTCTTCCTGACGTTCGTGCTCTTCCTTCTTACGAAGGCGGATGATTGTGCGCACAGCCTTACTGTCGAAGCCTGAGCCTTTCAGTTCAGCGTAAACTTCCTTGATGTCATCGCCGATAGTGCTTTTCTCTGCCTCCAAACGCTCAATGCGCTCGATGAAGGCGCGCAGCTGGCCTACTGCTACTGTCTGGGCTGTTTCTGTTGTGATATCGTCGGTCATGGCTTTCCTTATTTCCTCGCCTGTCTCAGGCGTTTGTAATCGTTAATTTGTTGGGTTCTTTCAGTGTGGATCAAGCGCTCAACTTTAAACTCGGCCCTTCCAAGAGCGGCTGCAATTTCGATGGTGTTGAAGCCCATCCGGAATAGATCGAGTGCACTCATGCTGCTGCCCCGATGATCTGCCAGCCTTTGCCGTCCTCTGGCTTGAGAAGATGCTCAGGAATGCGGCAACCTTCCTGCCACGGCATCGCGCCAAGCCTTGGGTTCCAGCGGCGATGCAGCCTTGCTTGCTCAAGGAAAAATGCCAACTTCTGCTCCTGCTCAGCCTGAGGCAGAGCGTAAACATCAAGCCTAGTCACGCCCGCAGGCTTTGCCAGCCCCTCACCGGCACTGATGCGCTTGTTGTAAGCCTCGCGGATCGCTCCGATGAAATATGTCCACTTCGATGCTGGGCGCTGCATTCTGGCCGAAACTGTGCGGATTGTCGGAAGAATGTCCGTTTCCAAATCAACACCGCTGTTGATCAACTCGAGCATTTCACCAACGACAAGCGCACCGTGTGGTTGAATTTTATCCCCTGCCGCATCGAGCAATCTTCTCGTTAAATCTTTCAGATCGATATTTTGCCTTGAAGAATGATCAGCATCAGCCTCATGCACATGCGCGTTAGAAGCTTTAGCTTCTTTTGGTTCTGGTTCTGATTGGTTTAACCGTGGTGATTTTAAGTTATTGATTTTATTAGGATTGGTACGATTTTGCGATTGTTTAACTTGAAGTTTTCTCAAAGTTTCAAGCTCGATAATTGCGCGTTCATTTGTTAAAAACTCGCCATTCACAGCAATCTTGCCCAAAGAAACAAGCTCGCCGCGTAAGATATTCCACTTGCGTACCGTGCAACCGAGCAGACCGGAGATGTATCTTGCATCATCTGGGAGGTTGCCGCCTTGCATGTAAATCAGGTCAAGCACAAGGCGATAGGCCGCCTTGAGTTCAAAAGACATTCCAATGGTGCCTTCGATAAAATCACGCGGATATGCCTTGTAATATGGGAGGCCATTCATATTTCGTACCTCGCTGCGTTTCTGACAGCAGAGCAAGCGACATCAATGAACAGGTCGATTTGCGTGACCGGCCCGTTGCGCTGCTTTGCGATGTGAAATTCAAGTTTGTTTTGAACCTCAGCCAGCTTGTCCTGACGGGCTATTTCTTTATCAACATCATCATGCTTTTCACGCTCAAGGTAGTAAGCCTCGCGGTAGAGAAAGACGATTGTGTCCGCGTCTTGCTCGATAGCGCCACTGTCGCGCAAGGCTGACAATTGAGGCCGCTTATCGGCTTGCTGTTCAACTGCTCGGTTAAGCTGCGATAAGAGTAGTACTGAAATGTCATATTCACGCGCCATTGATTTCAGCGCACTGGTCATTTCCGCAATCTCATTATTGCGATTACCCGAATAGCGATTACTGGCGCGGATCAGGCCGAGATGATCAATCATCAGGCAGTCAAAGCTTTGGCCTGCCTTCTCAGATGCTTCCAGCATAACCTCAAGCTTAACGCGCACGTCTGATATAGAAAGACCGGACTGCTCCTCAATCAGTAGCGGCAGACCGTCCATTTCGTCCTGTACGCGTTTGAGAGCATTGAGGTCAGCCATTGTTAGACGACCTGTGACCAAGTCCTGATAAGGAATTCTCAGGCTGCTATCAAAGGCCAAATCAGAGACCGCACGGGCAGCGAGCTTTTCAGCATCCATCTCAAGGGATATGAAGCCTACGCCATAGCCCTGCTTAGCAAGCTTACAACCTACAGACATAGCAACCGAAGTCTTGCCCATTGAAGGACGCGCGCCAATTAGCGTCAGGTCACGCTTGTGAATGCCACCAGTCACATGATCGATATCCGCCAGCCCCCAAGACATGCCCGTAATGCCAGTGCCGGATGCCATCGCCAATTCAGCCGCGGCAATCGCTTGTGAGGCCGCGCTCGCCACTGAGACTTGTGATTTACGCTTTGAACCACGACGAAGATCAGAAACGATATCATCAAAAATAATACCAGCTTTGGTTACAAGTTCAGCCGGATTTGAATTAGGGTCACGCGCTGCAGCACTTAAACTTTGCGCCTGATCTGCTAGCGATAAACGCGCAGACTGCTCGATAACCTGCTTGGCGCTCTTTTCAATACTTGGAGAACCGAGAACCCCAGATGTGGCAAGGCTCCCTATATAACGCGCCATCCCAATACCGGTCGCTTGTTTATAAGTTTCGGCAACAGCTTCGGGGATCAGCTTTATTAAAATATCAGGCCGAGCCGAATTGAAGCGCTCATACGCGGACGCGATAGCCTGATAGATATGCTGGTGCACAGGCTCAACAAAATGCCGCGCCTCTAACATAGAAGAAACACGAACAAAACCACCAAGCATCAGTGACCCAAGCACTTCTTGCTAAAGCTCAATAACAAAATCTGACTGATTAGGTGCAGCCGTCATATCGCACCCAAGTTTTTCTGAATGATCGGACACTGATAACTGTAAAATGCCTTCAAACAGCGCTTAGCCTCAATTGCATCAGCAAATGATCCGGTTCGCTCAGAACGCTTCTTCGCTTCCTCAAACGCAGTCCAAAGAGTAAGCTCTTCTGAATATACAGGCATCAAAACCGTTTTCATGCTGCCTCACTTTCTTGGCGGCGCGAGATTTCATCATTTATCATCTTCACGACCTGCCGACGATGCTGCAAAATTTGCTCTTGCTGAATGAACCATGCTTCACCGCGTGTTCTTTTGGCGCGGTGATGCCTCATGAAATCCGAAAGAGAATTAACCTCTCCCTCTGCTATGACTTTCATTGTCCTAAGGTTCACGGGTTCAGTCATGCGCCACCTGATAGGTTTGCGAGCCACCGAACAGATCGTCTCCCAATGGAGAGACAAGACCGTTCTCGACAAGAAAGCGTCCGACTATTACGGGAACCGTGCGGCAATCCGGCAAGGTGAAATAGACATACCCGCCGCCCTTTTCGACAGCCCGCACATCTTGTGAGTTTTCGCGAACGAGGGTTGCCCCCCCTTCGAGACGGGAGAGAACCGGTTTAGTATAACGGGGCATTTTCAATTCCTGCGTCATTCCTGTCTCCTTTTGTGGACCTCTACCTGTCGGTTATTTTGGGTTTTCTTTCGTTTCGTCAGGCGCAACCAGAAATCCCGAAGTTTCTGGGCTAACTCGCGCGCCTTCCTTGCCGACCACAAAATCAGCCAGCCCAATGAGTTTCGTATCAGGCGCATGAACTCGTTCCCTCTCGGCTGCGTAGGCTTTCTCTGATGCCTGACATGCAAGCTCATAGGCGCGAACAATCGCCCCATAAGCAGACACAGGCATATCTTTGATGTTTCGGTATCTAAGGCGGTGAAGCCATGTTGCTGGCGCACCAAACTTTCTTTCAGCGCGGTGCATGGCGGCTTCAACCGTATCCCCTGCACCGCGATATGATCTGTTCAGGATGTACTCAGACATCCCTCGGGCATGACTGATGTAATCCACATTCATTTTGTCAGATCTTTCAAAACCTTTGTCGGACATTGCAAAGCCTCTCCGTTACGTTTGACCTTGCGACGGACAAACGAAACAGTGAGAGGCAATGAATGGAGCCAGTGGGTAAGATTGCTGTGCGCGTTCTGAACAAAGCCAGACACGCACGAATACACCGCCAAAAGACGGGAATAAGTGGCCGAGACGATGAAAAAGGAGGGGGTGATCGTCTCGGCCTTAACACCGGCGGGGGAAGCCGGTGAAATGAAATTGAATATCAGGGTCGCGTGGCTCATGCTGCGCGGCCTTGTTTTTTGAAAAAGTCAGGCCTTAATGCGCTCTTAGCGACAGCCCCATTAGTAGCCCGATCAATTGCAGCTGCCATCTCTACTGAAATATTTGAAGCTGTATTCAGCAGATATGATATCTGCTGTTGCGAGCAACCAATTGCTGCAGCAAGCTTTTGCTGTGAACCTTTCAGCTTTACAGCTGCGTAAACGTGATCCCGAAATGTAACCATACTAGTAAACTAGTAGTTATTTTCAAATCAGTCAACTAGAAAACTTGTGTTTAATCCTTGTTGGTAACTGGTATTCTACCCCCATGTCGATAGCTGAAAATCTCAAGCGCCTTAGAGAGGCGAAAAAATTCTCACAAGGGTCACTTGCGTCCGCTTCTGGTGTTAGTCAGCAGCTGATCTCGCAGCTTGAGAGAGGCATAAATCAAAGTACAAAAAACCTGCCTAAGCTTGCAGAAGCTTTAGGAGTATCAGTGTCAGAAATAGATCCATCTTTCGGATCAGTTGAAAGCGCAAATGATATACTGACGAGAGTTAAGTTATCTGCAGTTCGGGTCGTCGGTACGGTTGAAGCTGGAACTTTCAGAGAGGTTGACGAATTCGACCAGTCTGACTTTGAAGAGTTATCACTCCCTATCGATAGCCGCTTCCCACATGCGCGCCAGATGGCCTTCAACGTCTCCGGCGACTCCATGAATGACCTGAGGCCTCGACCTATCCTGTCCGGCGACAGAGCTGTATGCGTTGCTTATAGCGATGTAGCGCATGAAGTGCCGTTACGTGATGGTATGGTCGTAGTTGTCGAGCGCAGCCGTGATGGCGGTCATACCCGTGAGTGGTCGATCAAGCAGATTGAGCTATACGAAGATCGAACCATATTCGCGCCACGCTCAACCAATTCAAACTATAAGCCAATTGTTATTGAACGCGACCACGATACAGATAACGGGATGAGCGTTGAAGTAATCGCTATCGTGCGGCGCGTGGTAAACGATATCGAGTTTTAAAAGCATAACTTTGGGGGAGATAGTTTTATGTCACATATTCGCGAATACCTTGAAAGCCGTATTAAAGCTTTGAAAGAAGACGTTGAGCGTCACACACAACATTTGGAACTCATTAAGCGGCACCCAAATCCAGACCCAAAGACGTATGAGCAGGAACGCGAGGAGTATGAGAAGGAGCGCGAAGAGTACGAGCGCCGTCGCGATCTGGATCAGCAGAAGCTTGATCGAACAATTCGAGAGCTCGCCATAACGCAGTTGATCGAATAACTCCTGCACGGCACTAAGCCGAAAGCGCTTGGTTATACCTACTCACTATGATTTACTATATGAGCACCTCTATATAAACGGAGATTCTCATGAAGCGTTTACTAGTGTTATCTGCAGTGTTGCTCGCATCAAGCCATGTCTATGCGCAAGACCTTCCAACAACTGCGTATCTACCACTTGACCTAGCCACTAAAGCGGCTCAGGCAGCCTTGGATGCATGCTCTACTCTTGGGCATAATGTAAGTGTCGCGGTAGTCGCGCGTGATGGCTCAACCAAAGTATTGCTGAAAGCTGATTTATCCGGCCCTCACACTGGAAGCAGCGCAGAAGGAAAAGCATTTACGTCCGCCGCAATGGGGCGTGACAGCGCTGGTTTAGCGCAGTTCATTACTGAAAATCCAGCTAATAACGGATTGCGAGACATGGATGAGCGCTTTGTCATTCAAGGCGGCGGATTACCTATCAAGGTTGGGGATGCCTTAGTGGCTGGTATTGGCGTTGGTGGCGCGCCTACTGGGGCGATAGATGCTGAATGCGCTCAAGCAGGCATTGATGCTGTCGTGACAAAATAACACGAACAGCCCCCGATCTTTTATATTACCCCCTACAGAACCCGCCTAGTGCGGGTTTTTAATGCACTACTGCTTGTTTGATGGAGTGGTTAAAGCCCCTGCACACCGTATAAATCTCTTCAAGGAGATAGCTGTCAGGCTTATCGCACAATCTGCTATCCCCATTGTCATCTATGTAATTCATCAACGGTAGCACTATAAATTCTAACCCGTCGAAAGCCTCATTAGGCTCAATAACTTTAAATTCATAACCGGTGAACTCCACAGCAAGATGCGCTTCAAGCCGTTCTTTTGATGCCTTAATAGCGTCTGACAGCTCTTGCGGCGGCATAATCATAAATGTTGTGACTGGTTTACTCATCGCTTCCGTGACCCCTCTTCCGCCCCAACTACCTTCCCGATTAAGCTCGGGCATTTGCTGCATTTGAATGGCAGGTTATTCAATACTGCGCTTTCCAAAAGCTCATCAACATCAGTCGGCGAACCATCTTCTTTAGGCACTGCCACGCCCATAATGTTTTCACGCATACAGTTCTCGCAGCGAACATACAGCGTAAACGTTTTGTATTCGGGCTTTAAACATTCCCCCATAATGTTCTCCTTTTGTCCATAGATACCAAGATTCGTGATGTTGTCGAGTTCCATTTTCAAAACTCACCGATTCTTTTTTCATTTGCACAACACTACAATTTAACTAGTTTACTAGTTGACACACTCACTAGATTACTAGTAATGTAGCCACATCAACAGCGCGAAGAAGCACCCGCCGATCCGCTAAACGATGGAGTTAGAAAATGTCCTCAGCTTTGCAGATTGCACACACAGATTTAACAGGCGCACAGAAGGTTACTGCCGCGAATGCAGTGCGACCTGCAAAGCGTCCCCGCGATTATTCAACCCAATCTAAAGCCATGAAAATGGCATGGGAAAGCTACCGCAAATGGTCAGCTGACTGGCTCAAGGAATATGGCGAAAAGCTCCCATTCCGTCGCTACCAATTCAACAAGTGCTTGCGCGATGCATATCTGGAAATTCGCATCTTCGCTGCTGCACCTATAACCATCACTCCAGAAGAAGCACAATTCATCGGCTCAGATTGCCTGATGAAAATGCGGGAGGTCGCATAATGAAAGGCCTCCTCCAAGATTTCGCAGCATTTATTGCTGTCTCTCTCTTCATCACTTCATTTTTAATTTGGCGGAGCATTTGTCATGAATGCATCAGAAAATCAAAAACTGCGTGAATTATACCGAACCATTGAAGCAGAGGGCGGAGCCGCCGCCCCTGATGATCTGTTTAGCCAAGGCATCAACTACGGCATTGAAGCAGCGCTGAGGCACTTAGAAGCCGCAGGATTTTGGTACAGCATCAGCCCGTTTGATTTAGTCGACAATAAGGAGCTTGCAGCATGAGCGCAGCACTTGAAATCCACACTGAAACATCACCTCAAGTCCGTAACTCCGACACGCCAATGATTTCTATGATCGAGCGCATTGCGATGGATCCGACTATCCCGCTTGATCGCCTTGAAAAGATGCTCGACATGAAAGAGCGCATGGAAGATCGCGCCCGTGAAGACGAAGAACGTCAGGCAAAGAAGGCTTATTTTGCCGCCATGTCAAAATGCCAGTCTGAATTGCCGGTCGTGATTAAGAACCGTGGCAACGACCACACTAAGTCACGCTATGCCGATCTGGCTGCAATTGAAGAACAGGCAATGCCAACCATTCATAAGCATGGCTTTGCAGTGTCTTTTCAACCAGACGGCTATAACGGCAACGGTGAATTGCGTATTCTTTGGGAAATTTCCCATGCAGAAGGTCACTCACGCAATGGCGTAGGCGAAATTCCAGTTGATGGCGCTGGCTCACAAGGCAAGGTCAACAAGACCGGCACTCAAGCCTTTGGAAGCACAGCCACCTATGGCCGTCGTTACCTGCTTTGCATGCTGTTTAACATCAGCACCGGCGATGATCTGGACGGCAACAAGCCAACAGCCAGAAGCCAAGAGCGCATTAACAATGACCAGCTGGCAAACATACGCCGCCTGATCGAAGAAACAGACACAGATATTGAGCAGTTCTGCAACCGTGGCAAGGTGGAAGCCCTGCCGGATATTTTGGCCGCTGACTATGAAACCGCTGTTTATCTGCTTGAAGAAAAAAAGAAGCGGATGGGGCAATGATGCAGGTATTCAAAGATATCGAGCAAGGCTCTCCTGAATGGTTTGCCGCCCGTGCTGGCATCCCGACAGCCTCACGCTTTTCAACTGTCATGGCAAAAGGTGAAGGTAAAACACGCTCTGAATATATGAGGACACTTGCCGGTGAAATTATCACCGGTGAGATAGAGGAAAGCTTCTCATCCGCACATATGGAACGCGGCAAGCTGATGGAAGATGAAGCGCGTGAGACTTACGCCTTTATCAACTCAGTTGAGCCTTATCAGGTCGGCTTCATCCGCAAAGGTGAAAAAGGCGCAAGCCCAGATAGTCTTATCGGTACGGATGGCGGCTTAGAGATCAAAACCGCACTGCCACGCATTCAGATTGACCGCTTAGAGCGCAACCGCCTTCCGCCAGAACATAAAGCGCAAGTGCAAGGCAACTTATGGATTGCAGAGCGTGAATGGTGGGATTTCGTTTCTTATTGGCCGCGCTTGCCGATGCTGATCGTCCGCGTCTATCGCGATGAGGAATATATCAAAACCATGTCCGACGAAATTGACCGCTTCAACGATGAGAAAGCGGCGCTGATCGAGCGCATCCGTTCTTACGGACAAGAACCAAGGATGGAGGCAGCAGAATGAGCATCACTCCTATCATGATGCAGTGGGACGGTGAAGCGATGGTTCCCTCCTCCCCTTATTGGGAAGCCCGTGCGGATAAGCAATTCGTCATTGGCGAAACCTATAAAATGGTTGAGCACCATGACCGCACAGAAGCAACGCACAATCATTATTTCGCCAGTATTACAAACGCATGGCGAACACTGCCGGACGAATTGATTTCAGAATATCCGAGTGCAGAACATCTTAGAAAAAAGATGCTTGTCAAATGCGGGTACGCAGATGAACGCTCCATAGTGTGCGCCAGCAAGGCAGACGCTCTCCGCGTTGCAGCCTTCATTAAGCCAATGGATGAACATGCGGTTGTTACCGTTCGTGAGGCAGTGGTGCGGGTTTACACAGCACAAAGCCAGAGCATGAAGGCTATGGGAAAGCAAGAATTCCAACAAAGCAAAACGGCAGTTTTAGAAGAAATAGACAAGCTACTTGGCGTCAACCGTGGTGAAACAGCGAGGGCAGCCGCATGATAATGCATTTCCTTATCTCAAGACTGCGCAAGCTGTTTGGCATTCAAGACAATCCTCTTCCGGCACTTAATAAAAAGGCTAACGAGCTAACGGCCGCCATCGAAAAAGCTAAGCGCGACAAAAAGAAATACAGCCACCTACAGAGCGAGCTTTGCAAGGTCAGAGCCATCATCATGACGATTGAACGCGGCATTCCATATCGCAACGGCAAATTTGAGTGGGGGCAGTAATGGCAAGATCAACACCAGAATGGGTTGGCAAAACTCCCGATAGCAAAATCCCTCCCCGCGTATCACAACGCATCTTCGATCGTGCAAAAGGCATCTGCCATTGCTGCAACCTTCAAATCAAAGTGCCTTTTGAAACATGGGAAGCAGATCACAAGATTGCTTTGATCAATGGTGGTGAAAACCGTGAGAGCAATCTAGCCCCTGCTCATAGCCACTGCCACATCAAGAAAACACAAGCTGATGTGCGTGAGAAAGCCAAAGTTGCAGCAGTACGCGGCAAACACATTGGAACGATCAGACCAAAATCAAAATTAGCCGGTCGCAAATCTCCAAAGCCAGAAATGACCAAGAAGCCATTGCCGCGCCGTTCTCTTTACGTGTCCGCTCAACCACAGGAGCACTCACAATGACCACCCCAATGCAGATACCAGATGCAGCCGTGCAGGCTGCAATTGACCATTACAGCGATGGGTGCGGACAAGGGCTTGATATGCCTGATATCGAAGAAGTGGCGAGGAATATGATCACCGCCGCCCTGCCTCACTTGCAGCCCGTTGACGTGGCGGCGGTGCGTGGATCTAAAGGGCGGCTACCTGAGCTGCCAGACGAGCTTTATGAATACTACCCCGCTATGAGTGCGCAAACTCACGAGAAGCTTGTAAAATCATATGCCCGTGATGCCATCCGCGCCCCATCTGCCGACCCAGTACAGGCAGGCTTCGCTAACGCCGACTGGTTTTACCGAGATAATGATCCGGATGATAATGGCGATACAGCTTACGAAGCAATCGTAAACCATCCTGAATATTCGATACACCTAGTTCACTCAAGTTACAGGGGCGATAGCAGATATGTGTTTCGCGCCCCTACACTTGATCCAAGCGATGACGACGACGAGGTATTGACCTTCGAAACCGAAGAGGAAGCAATTGCGGCGGCAACAAAACGTAAAGAAGCGATTGCATCTTTACCCGCCACCCCGACCATGGAGGCAGGACGATGAAGCTGACAGCACAGATCGAGCTTGGAGATGGTGCAATTGCCACCATCGTAAACCCTCAATCATTTTATGATGGCGGGGTAATGTGGCGCTTGCGATATGGGAGTGCCGAAGAAGTGCGATACATGGCAGCATCCATCATAGAGAGCTACGACTATCTCATTTCGAGCGATATAGGAATAACTGAAGCTATTCGCCGTCTCCGCATACTTAGGTCAGGCCGCGCCGCCTTGGCGCAAGGAGGTGGGGAGTGAGTGCTGAAAGCATCTTAGGTTTAATCCTTACATCATCTTGGTTTTTCTGGTTCGCCATTGGCTTTTGGGCGGGTAAAAACACGAAAGGACAGCAGCATGAACTTTGAATATATGCCGCAGTCAGATGCCCATCCTTGCTATAACAGAATGCATAATAGAGTGACGCATAGAAGTAGTGTGTATACCGATGGGCGACAGCACTATTGCGAACGCTGCGGAGAAAAGATCAATCAGACTACGTTTTCTAATATTCCAGCTAATTATATCACTACGCATGATGCCGGAAATTACCACGATCCCCGCGCCGCGCCAGACGTGCCGGAGTTGGTGCGGTATAGGTTGCATTGGTCTGATTACGATAGCGCCGATATGGAAGTCGACAATATGGAAGGCGAATACGTCCTTCACTCGCAAGCCGCTGCATTAATCGCGGCAGAACGTGCGAAGAAAGAGGATGCCGAGAACGGTTGTTTAGCAGCTGTTTTAATAATCAATGAGCTGAAAGCCAAACTCGCGCAGCATGAAGCGCAGGAGCCAGTGGCGTGGCGCGGTAAACATCGCAATAATAACGACCACTACTGGAACTACAGCCTGCACCCCGACAGTGGATTTGACCCTGAGAAGTACGAGCAACAACCCCTCTACGCCTCGCCTCTCGCACCGGAAGGAGGAAGGGATTGACCGAGAAACTTCGTTTTACGCGCGCTCAGATGCGCAATATGGCGATAATCGCTAAAGAGGAAGGCGTAAGCGTCACGGTGAAGCCAGATGGATCACTATCCGTTTTGCCAGTTCCTGCCGCTCCAAATGACGCAACGCGCAACAATCACAATGATATTGTCCTACTGTAAATGAGCACATGGCAAGAAAATTACCACTTTATGTTGTCAGGGAGAAAAGCCGCCACGGAAAGATTAAGTTCTTTTACCGCGTCGGCAAAGGTGAGCGTATTAGGCTACCCGATGATATCGCCTCTGATGAATTTAAAGAGGCCTACATACAGGCCGCATCAGGAAAGCGGCCTGAAGTTAAAAATAAAGATGAAGTATCAGTACAAAGCTTGCGATGGCTTATTGATCGCTACCGCGAAAGCGCTGCATGGAAAGCCTTTTCCCCAGCCACTCAACGTCAACGTGAAAATTTATTTATTATCGCAATTAATCGCTCTGGGAACGCGCCATATAGTGCAATCAATAAAAAATCTATGATAGCGGCGGTAGAGGCACGGTCAGACACTCCGGCTCAGGCCAATCACTTTCTTAAAACCATGCGAGGATTGTTTTCTTGGGCGCTTAAGAACGACCACGTTACCGTAGACCCGACGGCAGGCATTAGCCCATTAAAATATAAGACAGATGGGTTTGCCCCATGGAGTATGGAGGATTTGGCCTTGTTCTATGCACGGTGGCCTATTGGCACCAAGCCACGCTTGGCAGTGGAGCTGATGATCCATACCGGCCTTCGTAGGTCTGATATTGTTCGCGCTGGCCGCCATCATATGCGTGGCAATATTTTTACAATGAAAACTCAGAAAACAGGCGCGCAAATTACCGTAGAATTTCCATCGCAATTGATGAGGGTAATTGAAAATACTGAGACAGGCGACCTCTGCTTCTTAGTGAGCGAATCGGGCGCTCCGTTTGCAACGGCAAGTTTTGGTAATTGGTTCCGTGACCGATGCAATGAGGCTGGAATTAAAAAAAGCGCACATGGAGTGAGAAAACTTAGTGCAACATTAGCAGCGGAAGCTGGTGCCGCCACGCATGAATTAATGGCGCAGTATGGCTGGTCAAGTATGAAGCAAGCTGAAATTTATACAAAAGGCGCTGACCGAGTTAAGCTTGGCATTAAATCGTCTCGTCGCGTAGCTGAACAAATTGAAAGCAGTGCTACAAATCATTCTGTGGTGGGTGCGGGGAAGCCTAAAAATAAGTAAATAAAATCAAAGGGCTGTCTTCAGTGGTGCGGGGCATTAACCTACTGAATTAATTAGTATGTTTCACTACGGGCGAGGCCTCCATCTTTCCCCTTATCCCCATCTTTCGCCTTATGTTGTTATTCTGGATCAATCAGCCTCAATGCTGTAATCCTTTAGTTTATTTGAAGAATAGAGCAGAATTTCCCCCAATATTCTCTTTCTCTGCTTCATTCAGCCTGTATTCACCTCCGATCATTTTAATATATAATATGTTGCAGCCTTCAAAAGATGGCATGCACAAACGTGATCGCGCGTTTTAAAAGGAAATACAGATGAAATTTTCCGTTTCTGCTTTCTTACTGGCGACTTTCAGCCTGACAATCATCCAACCAGCTTTTGCAACAACAGGTCCTGGATGCCTGCGTGTCGTCAATGTCCAGCAAGATGACGTACTCAATATTCGCAGCCAACCAACCGCTGCATCACCGGTTGTGGGCAAAATACCTGCGGAGAATCATGGTGTGATTGTTTTGAAAGGTAAATGCGAGCCTTTAAACCGACCATGGGCCAATCGTTGGTGCCCTATAACCTATTATGGCGAAGATCGGTCTGCGAAAGGTTGGGTCTATGCACGCTATATTCGTGACAATGATTGTCCATGATTTTAAGTGATGACAGAGACGTCACCATTAATAGTGAGAGGATTTATTCATGTTGAAACTTTCACTCTTCACAGCATGCAGCATATTTTTGATTAGTCAGGCTTATGCTGCAACGGATTGCAGCACTGTTACCGATCAAACCTCGATGACAAAATGCGCACAAGATGAATTGTATCAAGCTGATCACAAGCTCAATCAACTTTATCAAACGATCGAGAAGCGCCTTGCTGATGCCACCGAGAGTAAAGCTTTATTAATAAGCGCACAACGGGCATGGATTGCGTTTCGCGATAGTGAGTGCAACTTCTCAACGTCCGGCACGCAAGGTGGCAGCGTGCACCCGATGATGCTGGCAATGTGCAAGGCATCTCTGACGAAAGCACGAAATCAACAATTGGCTGATTATCTGAAATGCGAAGAAGGCGATCTTGCCTGCGTTGTACCGGCTGAGTAAGCGGCACGTTTTTGTAATAAATTACTTCCAATAAAAATGCCGCGCTTGAGACTAGCGCGGCATTTTTTGTTTTATCTCACAGGCTGTTATTATTCAGCTTCAACCGGAGGAGATACTTTCTCAATCGGTTTTTGTTTGCCTCCAAACCAGCTCATGATGAACACGAAGAAAACCGGCACAAAGAAAACAGCCAAAATTGTTGCCGAAATCATTCCGCCCAGCACACTGGTTCCAATAGCGTTCTGACTGGCAGCACTCGCACCATTAGCAATCGCCAAAGGTACAACGCCCAAAGTGAAAGCAAGTGAGGTCATCAAAATTGGTCTGAAACGCAATTTCGAAGCTTCAATGGTTGCTTCCAGCAGTCCCATGCCTTCCGCACGCAAGTCCTTGGCAAACTCCACGATCAGAATAGCGTTTTTCGCCGATAGTCCGATAATGGTAATCAGACCAACCTTGAAATAAACGTCATTCGGCATATCGCGCAGCATCACGGCCACAACCGAGCCGATAATACCAAGCGGCACCACCAACATCACGGAAATAGGAATTGACCAGCTTTCATACAAAGCAGCCAAAAGCAGGAAGATGAAGACGACTGTCAAGCCCATCAGGAATGGCGCCTGCGAACCCGATTGAATTTCCTGCAAGGACTGGCCTGACCATTCATGCCCAAAACCGGCAGGCAAATCAGCCACCAGACGTTCCATTTCCGCAATCGCCGCACCGGATGAATAACCAGGAGCCGCGTTACCGGAAATACGCACCGCAGGATAACCGTTATAACCGACTACCTGTGCGGCGCCCTTCGTCCAATTAACATTGGCAAAAGAACGCAGCGGCACCATACCACCCGAAGCATTTGGCACATTCAGATCCAGAATATTATCCGCGCTCATGCGCTTTTCCTGATCCGCCTGAATGGTTACGCGCTGCATACGGCCGGCATTCGGGAAGTCGTTAATATAAGACGATCCCAAATTGGCAGAAATGGTTGAGTTGATCGCGGCAAAGGTCACACCAAAAGTGTTGGCTTTTTCACGGTCGATATCAATGATCAGCTGCGCTGCATCCGGCATGCCTTCAATACGCATACCGACAAGGATCGGGCTTTTTGCAGCTTCCGCCATCAACTGCGAAGTTGCAGCCGAAAGTGCCGCCTGCCCTGCACCGGAGCGATCCTGCAAACGGAAGCTGAAGCCACCGGATGTACCCAAGCCCTGAATTGGCGGCGGGGAAAGAGCAAAAGAAATTGCATCCTTGATAGCAAACAGCTTCTGGTTGGCACGTCCGGCAATAGCATTTGCCGAGTTGGACGCATCACGTTTGCTCCAATCCTTCAAGGTAATGAATGCCAGACCAGCATTGTCACCAAATCCTGAGAAGGAGAAGCCGCTGATCAGCACGCGTTCTGCAACTGCATCTTCCTGCTGGAAAATCGCATCCACTTCATCGGATACACTCAAAGCACGGTTTGCACTGGCTTCAGCCGGTGCCTGCAAATCAACAATCAGGAACCCCTGATCTTCATTCGGCAGGAAGGAGGAAGGCAACTGAATAAACAGATAGGCCAAACCACCAACCAGCACGACGTAGATCAGCATAAAACGGCCAGCACGCTTGACGATCCAACCGATACTACCTGTGTAGCCACCGATCAGAGCATCAAATTTACGGTTAAACCAACCAAAGAAACCACGCTTTGGCTCATGACCGTTTTTGATAGGCTTCAGGAAGGTTGCGCACAATGCAGGTGTCAAAGATAGCGCCAGAAAGCCAGAGAACATGATGGAAACCACCATGGTCAGACTGAACTGCTGATAAATAACGCCAACAGCACCGGGGAAGAAAGCCATCGGAATGAACACAGCTGTCAGAACCAGTGTGATCCCGATAATCGCACTGTAAATCTGCTTCATAGCTTTACGCGTTGCTTCGCGAGGCGGTAGCCCCTCTTCCGCCATGATACGTTCAACGTTTTCAACCACCACAATCGCGTCATCAACAAGAATACCAATGGCAAGAACCATCGCAAACATTGTCAGCACGTTGATCGAGAAGCCGGCGGCATACATCACACCCAGCGTTCCAAGCAGAGCCACCGGAACAACCAAAGTGGGAATGATGGTGTAGCGGAAGTTCTGCAAGAACAGGAACATTACAAGGAAAACGAGAATAACCGCTTCGACGAGTGTGGTGACAACTTTCTTGATCGATACGGCCACGAAAGGCGATGTATCGTAAGGGATTGCATATTCGATATTATCAGGGAAGAAGCTTGAAAGCTCTTCCATCTTGGCGCGAACAGCTGCAGCTGTTTCCATCGCATTACCGGTCGGTGACAGCTGAACAGCCAGCGCCGCTGCCGGTCGACCGTTAATTTGCGTGGCAAAGTTATAACTTTCCGCCCCCACTTCGATGCGTGCCACATCACGCAGTCGCACAGATGAGCCATCCGGATTAGCGCGCAGAACAATAGAACCGAACTCTTCCGGTGAGGTCAACTGACCTTTAACCAGAACGGTTGCAGCAATTTGCTGATTGATCGGGATCGGACGTGCACCAATGCGGCCAGCAGCAACCTGCGCGTTTTGCGAAGAAATTGCATTACTGATATCGGTAGAAGACAGGTTGAGCCCAACCATTTTGTCCGGATCAATCCAGATACGCATTGCGCGCTGACTGGCGAAAACCTGCGCACGGCCGACGCCGTCAAGACGCTGGATTTCACCAAGCACGTTACGGCTTAAATAATCGCCAAGACCAACCACGTTGGTACTTCCGTCTTTCGACATCAGCGCAACCATCATCAAAAAGCCTGAACCGGCTTCCTGCACCTGCACGCCCTGCTGCACCACGATACGCGGCAAGCGCGATTCCACACGGCGGATCGCGTTTTGCACATCAATCGATGCCTGACCAATATCGGTACCGGCTTCAAAAGTAACCGTAATCTGAATTGTACCAGACGCATCAGAAGTGGACTCGAAATAAATCGTTCCACTTACACTATTGAGCTCCTGTTCGATTGGCGAAGTCACACTTTGATAAATATCTTCAGGTGCTGCGCCCGGATAAGAAGCAAAAACAGAAATTTGCGGTGGTGCAACATTTGGGTATTGCGATACCGGCAGTTGCGGAATGGCCAGAAGTCCCGCAATAATAATGAAGATAGCGACGACCCAGGCGAAGATGGGGCGTCCAATGAAAAATTGCGCCATATTTTTATCCTATTCGCCCTTATCTTTAGCAACTTCAGCTACCGGCTTTTCCGCTTCAAATGGTACAGGTGCCACAGTCGCACCCGGAGCAGTCTTCTGGAAACCTTCAGTGATCACACGATCACCTTCTTTGATGTTACCGGTTACGACGAAACGGTCTCCCAAAATGCGGTTCACATTGACAGAGCGCAGTTCAACCACGTTTTCTGCATTCACAACCAAGATAGATGCAAGCCCATCAGCATTACGCTGTACGGCCTGCTGCGGCACTGCCAAGGCGTTTTTCTCAATACCTTGTTCGATTTGAACTCGGACATACATGCCCGGCAGCAAATCACCATCAGGATTTGGGAACTCACCACGCAAGGTCACCTGCCCGGTTGTAGTATCAACCGCTGCTTCTGAGAACAGAAGACGACCAGTGGTTGGATAAAGTGTGCCGTCATCAAGAAGAAGATTCACTTCTGCTTCATTCGGACCAGTCATCAATTTGCCATCCTGCAAGGCTTTACGCAGACGGATCAGATCGGCTGCAGGCTGGGTAAAGTCAGCATAGATCGGATCAAGCTGCTGAATGGTGGCCAGATTTTCAACACTGTTTGCACTAACCAAAGCCCCTTCCGTAATCAGTGCACGGCCAATCTGGCCGCTGATCGGAGCCGTTACTTCAGCATATTGCAGATTAAGCTTGGCTTCTGCGAGGCTTGCTTCAGCAGCTGCCACATCAGCATTAGCTTGCGCCAGTTGAGCAACAGCTGTTTCCAGATTTTGTGTGCTAGAAACATTGGATTTACGCAGCTGTTCCTGACGGTCATTGGCTTGGCGCGCCTGAAGCTGTGTAGCTTTCGCTCGTGCCAATGTGGCTTCTGCCATATCAACTTTCACCTGAAAAGGTGCCGGATCGATACGGTAAAGCACATCACCCTGATTAACCCTGGTTCCCTGTTCGAACACACGCTCAACCACGATGCCTGAAACGCGCGGACGCACTTCTGCCAGACGTGTCGGGGCGATACGGCCCGGCAAATCATTCAGGATCGGCAAAGCTTCCGGCTTTAACTCAACAACGCTGACCGACATCGCGGGCATCGCCTGTGCAGCTCCAGCCGCATCCTTTTTGTCATCACATGCGGTTAAAAAGCTGGCAGCCAACAGAACGGCAGCCACTTTGTACAAGTAAGTATTTTTTTTCATTCTATATCCTGAGATATGAAACAGAGATTCCAAGCGAAACATTCAGGCTTTCTTATAGTTTTCGGAGGCAAAACCAAACTAGCCTTCTGATCACATTATGGTCATCCATGTTAGAGCTGCGGGTTATTCTTGAGTAATAAGTTGTTCAATGCCGGAGAGAATCTTCTCGCGTTGTTCTGGCTGCCATTCCACCACCCCAAACATTTGCAAAATGCTCATGCCTTCAATGGCCAGAAATCCCAGCAATGCCTTGTCCGGATCTTTCGCTGAACTGAGCAATTTGCCGAGCTCTTCCCGAAAGCCTTCATTCATTGTTTGTCGTAATTGTTCATCTTGTGTCATCGCTGAACAAAGCTGGAAAACAACAGCGCCGTCTTCTTCCGCATTATAATCGCGCGCCACATCAATACGCGCGCGTAAACGCGGATTATCGCTGTCCTCATGACAGATTGTGGCTTCATCAAGCTTATCGCGCCAACCGGCAATCCAGCGTTCCACAACCGCCTGAATCAGAGCCTGCTTGGTTTTATAATCATAGATTACACTCGCTTTGCTGATACCAGCTACAAGTGCCACAGCATCAAGTGTCAGTTTTGCTGCCCCGTCACGCAACACTACATGCTCAGCCGCATCCAAAATCGTTGCACGATCAATCGCTCTGGGTCTGGCCATCAGTTCATTCCAGTTAATAACCATCCGGTTGGTAATTAAGTTGGGGCAAGTTGTCAATCAGTCGTATGATGTAAAAACGGTAGATAAACTTAATGTGAACAGCAGCCAACCATGACGTTTCCCAATCATTTAACGGTGTTAGAAACACAAAAAAGGCCGTGCAAAGCACGGCCTTTTTTGTCTAAATTTTCAGATGGCTAATGATTAAGCTTCATCTGCCTTATCTGCTTCTTTTTTCTTAGGAGCAGCTTTTTTCTTTGGTGCAGCTTTCTTGGCTGGCTTTTCAGCCACTTGATCTTCGTCTTCTGCGGTCAGCTCTTCTTTGGTTACTTTCTTGTCGGTAACGGTGATTGCAGCCAACAGATGGTCAACAACCTTTTCTTCAAAGATTGGAGCGCGCAAGTTAGCAACTGCATCCGGAGTTTTACGCAGGAAGTCGTAAATCTGCTGTTCCTGACCTGGGTAACGACGCACCTGATCGTAAACTGCACGCTGCAATTCTTCTTCGGTAACTTCTACACCAGCTTTTTCACCGATTTCGGAGAGAACCAGACCGAGACGTACGCGGCGTTCAGCCAGCTTGCGATATTCTTCACGAGCTGCTTCTTCTGTGGTTTCTTCGTCTTCAAAAGTGCGGCCAGCCTGCTGAAGGTCAAAGTTGATCTGCTGCCAGATGTTGTTAAATTCAGCATTGACCAGCTTTTCAGGGCTTTCAAACTGATAGTCACCATCCAAAGCATCAAGAATCTGACGCTTGACTTTCTGGCGGGTGATGGAGCCATACTGGCTTTCGATCTGTTCACGTACAACTTCACGCAGACGCTCAAGAGTTTCAATGCCGAGCTTCTTAGCGGTTTCGTCGTTCAGTTCAATTTCGCCAGCTTTAGCAACTTCCTTCACGGTGATGTCGAAGGTTGCATCTTTGCCAGCCAAATGTGCTGCACCGTAATCAGCAGGGAAAGTTACGTTGATAACTTTCTCATCGCCAGCTTTTACGCCCACGAGCTGATCTTCAAAGCCCGGGATGAACTGACCGGAGCCCAGAACGAGCTGTGCATCATTATCTGCACCGCCATCGAACGGAACGTCGTCAACTTTACCAAGGTAATCCATGGTAACGCGATCGCCGTTTTCAGCTTTGCCTTTTTTCGCTTCGTAAGAAACAGTAGAAGACGCAACGCGCTTAACCTGTTCGTCAACTTCTTCATCAGAAATATCGACAACTTCACGGGTTACGCTGATGCCGGAGAAATCTTTGATTTCGATCTTCGGCAGAACTTCATAAGCCAGCGAGAATACGAAATCGATTTTGCCGTCCAGAACCTGTTCGGCTTCTTTTTCGTCTTCCGACAAAACAACTTCCGGCTGGGTTGCAGATTTTTCGCCACGATCAGCAAGGATCGAGCGTGGGGTATCGCTGAGAATTTCATTGACGATTTCAGCCATGAAAGACTTGCCATATGTCTTACGCAGATGCGCAACAGGCACTTTACCCGGACGGAAACCGTTAATACGTGCATTACCGCGTGCAGTTTCGAGGCGTTCTGCGAGCTTTGCGACGAGATCCGCAGCTGGAATCACGACCTTAACTTCGCGCTTCAGCCCTTCATTGAGCGTTTCGGTAACCTGCATGTCAAAACCTTCACTTCTTATCATGATGCCGGGTCACGAACTTCTGGCGTCAACGCCGGCAAGAAACTGTTGTGCCATATGGCTTGTGTGCGCAATCAAACGCGTCAGACAATCAATGCGCATCTTAAAAAACATGAAACCTCACCGGAGCCCCGTCAGGCCTTTATTCCGATCAAGTTTCCGCTTCAAAGACGCAGTCACTTCATTGCACCTCGCGCCAAATTTCACTTCCATTACGTGGACAGAACCCAAAGGTCAATGAATAACCGTCAATAATGATGCATGTCACACAGCGCTTATGCCTATATATTTATCCATTTGCCAGCTGACAATCCACCCTCAGCAGATAAAACCATGAATTTTGTCCATGCCAGCATTTAAATTGCGAAGCTGAAAAATAGCACAGAGCTAATTTCAACCCAAAGCCTGCCATTATAACCTGCCATTATAACCTGCCATTATAAAATGCATCTGCCCGGAAATAAGGAGAACTGTAATTATTCGCGAGCCTCTCACTACCGGTCAATAGAAGTTTGATTCGAGTATTTGTTAAGCCCTGTGCCTGTCAGAGTTGTTTGGCCGAGTGCTTAGCCGGAAAACAACACAAAACTGTTTATTTTAAGATAAAACTTTAAAAACTTGTTTGTTAGGTGTTTCAATAAATTAAACGGGGCTTGCACCGGATTATTTTTTACCCTATGAGAGCGCTTGTTGCGGGCGTGGCGGAATTGGCAGACGCACTAGATTTAGGTTCTAGCGCCGAGAGGCGTGGGGGTTCAAGTCCCTCCGCCCGCACCATTTTAAAATCTCAATTAGTAATATAAAATTTTCATAAAACTGTTTTCAATATCAGTTCTTTGAATGCTTGCCTTCCTCATCTTCCTGCTTAAAACTTGGTCTATAAAATCAAGGAACAAATGATGAGTCTGGAATCTGTTAAAGCATTTTTTGCCGAAAAAGCTCCCGATATAGAGATTATTGAGCTGGAAACCAGCACCGCAACGGTTGCACTGGCAGCCGAGGCACATGGTGTTGAGCCGGGGCAAATTGCCAAAACCCTTTCGTTCAAAATCAAAGATGATGCCGTTCTCATTGTCACCCGCGGTGACGCACGTATTGATAACCGCAAATTCAAAGACCAGTTTGCCACAAAACCGCGGATGCTGGATGCTGAAAGCGTGATTGCACTAACCGGTCACCCAGTCGGCGGTGTCTGCCCTTTCGGTTTGGCAAGCAATATGGCCATTTATTGCGACATCTCCTTAAAGAACTTTGATGAGGTCGTACCGGCCGCCGGTTCCATCAATAGTGCTCTTCGCATCAACACTCTGCGTTTGGCAGAACTGAGCCAGGCCGAATGGATTGATGTTTGCCAATAAACAACAACCTTAAAAATACCGGTGAACATATTGATATTGCTTCACCGGTTTTAACCGGCTATATTAAACATGCTTAATTTTGTCATATTTTTACGAAATCAAATTGCAATTCTTAATAATGCCTTTTATATGTGTTAAGAACAATTCTAAACTAACTTGAATTATGTTTGTTTCATTGCATCATAGGGCAAGTTAACATTCAGGCTCCTTACCTGTTTTACGCGTAAGGAGTGTATCGTTTAAAACCTTCCCGTGTGGAAAGGATATTATATGCGACTGACCCGTCAGACCAATTATGCAATTCGGATGCTTATGTATTGCGCTGCAAATGAAGGGCAGTTAAGCCGCATTCCGGAAATTGCCAGAGCTTATTCGGTTTCCGAACTTTTTCTGTTCAAAATTCTGCAGCCGCTTGTCCAAAACAATATGATTGAAACTGTACGCGGCCGTAATGGTGGCGTCAGGCTCGGTAAAGCTGCAAGTGAAATCACCGTTTTTGATGTGGTGCATGTAACAGAAGAAAATTTTGCGATGGCAGAATGCTTCGAAAATGATGCTACGGAATGCCCGCTTGTTGACAGCTGCGCTCTCAACTCGGCCCTGCGTGAAGCTTTGGGCGCTTTCTTCACTGTTCTTTCGCAATATACAATTGCTGATCTGGTTAAGGCTCGCCCGAATGTGCGGATGTTGCTGGGACTTGATGAAGTAATGGAAAAGCGTGCCGCAGCAGCTTCGGCCCGTGCGACTGCCGGCTGAGCCGGCAATCATTCCATTCGATATTCTTAAGTATTAAATGAGCGCCGCTAAGAACCGCTCATTTCTTCTATTGAACCATGAGGCAGGATAAAAGGTACATCCGGTGGCGGCACCATGCCGACACATAAATTACAACCATAAATTCGTGACAATCTTTTATTGGTCAGCATCGCACGTGGTGCACCTGCCCCGTCCAGCTTTCCATTTTGCATAATGATGATCTGATCAGCAAACATTGCTGTCAAATTCAGGTCATGCAAAATAGCAACGACGCCTCCGCCATCAGCAGCAAATTTGCGGGCAATATTCATAACCATGATCTGGTGACGAATATCTAGGCTGGAAATTGGCTCATCCAGAAATAAATAACGCGGATGACCATCGACAACAGGTTTCCAAACCTGACACAAGACACGTGCCAATTGTACGCGCTGCTGTTCTCCGCCTGATAATTCCTGATAAAGACGCCCGCTGAACCCTTCCAGATCCACCATTTTAAGTGCCAGATCCGGCAATTTCTCCTGCTCGGATTGAGATACGCCGCTCAACCCCCCCGTTAATCCTAAGCGTACGATCTCACGTACGCTGAAAGGAAAGGACAAACTGGTGGATTGCGGCAGGACAGCACGTCTTCCGGCCATTTGCCAAGGCTTGAAAGAACGGAAATTAATCCCGTCCAGTGCAGCCTCGCCTTTATACTCCACATCGCCGCATAAAGCACGCATCAGCGTTGTTTTACCGGAACCATTTGGCCCGACAATGACCGTCACCTGACGCGGATAAGCTTTAAAACTGACATCTTCGATAATGGTCTTACCGGAAATTGTAACAGACAGATCCCGAATTTCGATCATAATAACCTCTTACAAATCCAGCACATTTCGGCGGCGCAACAAAATCCAAAGGAAGAAAGGCGCACCGAATGTTGCAGTTACAATACCAATCGGCAATTCAGCTGGGGCTACGATTGTGCGGCTGAAAGCATCGGCAAGCAATAATAATGTAGCGCCAAGCAGGGCTGAACAAGGCAGCAGATAACGATGATCCGGCCCGATCGTTAAGCGCAGAATATGCGGCACTACAATACCGACAAAACCAATACCACCACTGACGGCCACGGATGCACCAACGGCCGCAGCAACACTGACAATAGCAATATTTTTCACCCGCTGCACATGAACGCCCAGATGGTTGGCAGATGCCTCCCCCAATGCCAAAGCATTCAAACCACGCGCTAAAAACGGCACCACAACCAGGACGATCAAAATAATCGGCCCTGCGGAGATGATTTTGTTCCACGTCGCACCAGCCAGCGAACCAAGTCCCCAAAAGGTCATATCGCGCAATTGACGGTCATCAGCAATATAGGTCAAAAGACCCGTCAATGCGCCAGCCAGCGCGCCCAATGCGATACCGGCCAAAAGCATGGTGGCAACAGACGTCCGTCCCTGTCTGGTCGCCACACGATAAAGCACCAATGTCGTAAAAAGACCACCTCCGAATGCGGCCAGCGGCAAGGTCAAAAGACCAAGAATTGCGGTCAGCGGCGCCAGAATTGAACCGCCCAGCACGATCACCGAAATTGCACCAAGCCCTGCTCCGGACGATACACCAACAAGGCCCGGATCAGCCAGCGGATTGCGGAACAAACCCTGCATCACTGCACCCGAAACAGCCAGTGCTGCGCCAATCAACATGCCTAAAACAATGCGTGGCAGACGAATATCAACAATAATCAAACGGTCACGTTGCGAAAGAACATCGCCCGAAGCATCACTGCCTGCCCATAAAGATCGGATCAAATTCCATAACGAGGCATCAGATGCCCCCGCCGTCAAGCTGAACAAAGCCGTGAAAATCAAGGCAATAGCCAGTATAAAAATAGCCAATCTGGCAATATGGCTGCGATCTCCATCCTGCCTGTTCCGCATTAACGGCAGCGTACTGCTGTAAGCGGCGTCTTGCGATGTCATAATTACATCCCTGAATATTGAACAGGCCATCGGATGCAGCCCGTGAATGACGGCAGCCAAAGCTACCTTTACATATTAATATGTTGCGGCCCGATAAAGTCAGACCGCAACATATGCATGTCGTTGTTATTTTAGTCTTTTTGTTCCGGATAGAGTGCTTCCGTCAGTTCACGCACAGCCTCACCGGTGCGCGGACCAAATCCCAGCAGATATAATCCGTCCATGGATACGACGCTTTTTGTCTTCGCAGCAGGTGTCGAGATAATGGCAGGGTGCTTTAAAACTTCTGCAGTTCTTGCCATATGGTCACCGCCGCCCGACATCATCAAGATGAAATCTGGGGCAAGCTTGTCCACGGCTTCATCGGTCATTTGTTTGTAACCGGCAAAACTGTCGATGACATTTATCGCCCCTGCCATTTTGATAATGTTATCGGCAGCGGTACCGGTGCCGGAAGCCTGAATACGATCACCCTGCATGGATAAAACAAACAGAACACGTTTTGGCTTTGTTACTTTTTGAACCAGTTTTTCAGTGGCCTGCATATCCGCATCAACCTGAGCGACAAGCGCCTCGGCTTTATCACTGACACCCAATGTCTTACCGACAATGCGGATTTTCTCCAATACGCCTTCATGGCTCATGCCATCCGGCACCACCACCACCGGAACAGAGGCTTTTTCCAAAACCTCGATCGTTTCTGGCGGGCCACTGCCTTCCAGCATTAAAATCGCACTCGGATTAATGGATAAAACGCCTTCCGGTGACAATTGACGCATATAGCCGACATCAGCAAGATTTTTTGCTTGCGGCGGATAAGTGCCGGTTGTATCACGGCCGATCAATCTGCCCTCTTCACCAAGGGCATAGATGATTTCGGTCAAAGATCCGCCAATGGCTAACAAGCGTGACGTATCTTGCAATGTTTCCACTGTTGCTGATGTTACAGGCTCATTGCCTGCTGCAAGAGATGACTGGAGCGAGACCGGCGTAAATAGCATTGAAGCAACAACACCAGCCAATAAACCCTGCCGCGTTTTGTGCAGCAGGGTTTTTGATGAAAACAGGGGTAAAAAATTCATGTGACCGGCCATATGTTCAAGCAGCAATGGAACGCGGCAGACGCGGTAAAGCTTCCACCAATTCACGCCAATCCGCACGTTCTTCAGTGCCTTCATGGCGTTCACCGAAGAACTGGATAAACAATTCACCCTTGTCATCGAAGACTTCCAAAGAGGTTACATGACCATCTTTAGTCGGCTTGCGAACAGCCCATACTTCACGAATGTGATCCGTACGCAAATGCATATGAAAAGTCGGATCCATGACATTGAGCCAAGGCCCCATCATTTTAATGCCCGTAATTGCACCGGTATGGATCTGGATACAGCCGCGATTGCCGATAAAACACATGATCGGCAATGCATTTTCGGCAACCTGCTCCATCATCGCGCGAATTGATCCGGCATCAAGCGGCCATGCAAAATTATCACCTGCAAGCTCAACCGCCTGCTTGCGATCAATATTAAAATCACGCAGCAAGCCCATAAATTGATGCACGTCCGTCAATTCCGACCAACGGCTTCGGAAAGCATCGCTGTCAACTTCAGCTGTAACTGCTGTCTCAGGCTTGGCTTTTGGTGCAACGGCATGAAATTCCGGGGATTGATTATCGCTGGCCAATGTTTCAAGCAATTTGGCATAGGCATCCAGATCAGACGCCTCACGCAAATGCACCTTATGAACGGCCTCACCAGAAGCATTGAAAAACTGTAAACTGCGCCGCACAGTTTCTCCGTCATGCTTTTCAACGGCAAAAGCTTCAACCCATTGTGAAGGGAAAATACGCAAGTCAATCTGCTTGCCAAGCACCATGGCCGCATGTTTGCCAGGCACTGTCTTTTCATAGGGACCAATTTTTTCGTGCACTGCGCTTTCATTGCGGGTCAGCGCCATCACTTCTCCGACAGCACTGATACCACTTAAAAACGCCTCAACATTAGCGCGTACCCGCGCTACTTTTAAAGCTTCATCATCAGCGCCAATATAAGCTGCCAGATAATCGGCTTCAGAGATATCAAGTTTTTGTGCAAAATCACGTTCGCGCATTTTCGGATTTTCGCTGCGTGCCGAACGGATTTCCTGCGGCGATGGTTTTGTCGATAGTGTCATGGTGCTACTATGCCTATTTATTGAGAATTAATTTGCCTTGGCGGGTGATTTTCAAACGATACACAGAACCGGCATGTTTGATGCCAACCTCTTTTGCACCTTCAAAAAGCTCACTACTGCCATAGGTTTTAACTTCCGGTTCCAGAGAATCTCCTGCTGCGGCAATACATTCATCGGGTTGCAACGCCTGCACTTCATCCTCGCTTGCCAGCTGTTGTTGCATTGGCCATTTTTCAGATGATCTTGCAGGAGGCCACTGCACCTCCAGATCTATATCGATGCGCCGGTTCATTGCTTCATTCGCTTTCATTCATCCTGTGAAAATTTGTACTCTCACATTCTTGACACAATCTATCATGTTTCATAGAAAGAGCAATACAAGACTTTGTTAGTCAAGTTTTAAAAACTTCCTCAAGCCAGTGACTTTTCACATCACCAGCCAGCGGAACAAGTTTTCAATTTTCTCAGGAGAAGTAGAAATGTCGCTGAAGACTGGCGGGCACCGCACGCATTTTATGGCCGGAACAGCCCTCTCATTGGTTCTTATCGCAACTTCATCAGCCTTCGCACAGGAACAAACTGCCAAACCTGATGAAGCGGAAGTCAATCTGAAGACAATTGTTGTGGGTAAAGGTAATCCGGACGCAATAACATCCACCACAGATCCGATCAGCATCGTTACACGCGAAACCCTGAATCGTTTTGGCGGCATCAAGATTGACGACACATTACGCAATGTACCTGGTACATTTACCCGCATTAATGGCTCTCAACCCGGCGTTGCAGTCAATATCCGCGGCTTTGAGGGTTCCGGACGCGTCAATATGATGATTGACGGCGTTCGCCAGAACTTCCGCTTTACCGGCCATGAGGCGTCCGGCTTCACTTATGTCGATCAAAATTTGCTGGCTGATATTGACGTAACCCGCGGCGCCGTAACGGGTGCAGGCGGCAGTGGTCTTTCCGGCAGCGTTAACTTCCGCACCCTCGGCGTCAATGACATTGTGCCTGAAGGCAAACAGTGGGGTGTTCTTGGTCGCGCTTCATGGGGTAGTAATGGTGTTGGCTTCTCCGAAATGCTCTCCGGTGGTGCACGCATTGATGCGATGGGGATTGCCGCAGCTATCAGCCGCCGCGATTCCAATTCTTACAAAAACGGTGACGGCGACCGCCAGCCCAACACCGGACAGGAACTGACATCCGGCCTGTTTAAAACCGAATTTGGCTTTAGTGAAGATCAACGCCTGTCATTGGGCGGCGTTTTCTATAAAAATGATTTTGGTGCAAACTCTTATGATCAAACACTGAAAAACAACACTTTAACTGCAAATTATCGCTACAATCCCGGCGATAATGATCTGATCGATCTGCGCGTTAATGGTTTTTATAATCACCTTAACATGACCTATAATGCATCGGTTAACCCGCCATTCGTTAGCGCTGTAGGCCGCGAAATTACCGACAAAGGTGTAGGGTTTGACGTCTCGAACACATCAAATTTTGTTGCGGGTGATGTTGCCATTCGTTGGCAAAATGGTGTCGAATATTTCCGCGACAAAATCACCGGCGACAATGCAGGCGTTAACCCGTCAGATGGTCGCAGTACAGCCGGGGCTGTTTTCACTGAAGTCAAATTTTCCTATGGCATTGTCGATCTGACCACCGGTTTGCGATATAATTTCTTCAAACTTGATGGTGATGCCAACGACGGAACCCAGCTTGTCGACCGCTCGATAAATGAACTCGACCCCAAAATTACGCTGGCTGTGAATGCAACCGATTGGTTACAGCCATATGTCACTTATTCGCATTCCATGCGTGCACCGACTTTGCAGGAAACGATGTTGGGTGGTGTACATCCTGGTTCCGTTTCAAGTCAGTTTTATTTACCGAACCCAAACCTTTCAGCTGAAAAACTGCGTGGCTGGGAAGTTGGTTTCAATCTGGCCAAAAGCGATGTTTTCCTAGCTGATGACATTATCAGCATGAAAGCAAATTATTACTATATGACCGTCAAGGATTATATTGCCGCTCGTGAAGTTGACGGTAACTTAATGCAATATGTAAATATTGACGGCAGCACCCATGTGCGTGGTTTCGAACTTGAAGCCAACTATGATGCAAGATTTGCTTTTGCCGGCATCGCTTATGGTTACACCAATACAAATATGCCGGAACAAATGCCGGGCTTGGGCGCCAATAATTATCTGCCTGATCATATCCTGACACTGACGGCCGGTGCGCGTTTCATGGAAGAAAAACTGACGGCCGGTGCGCGTTATAACTACGTATCAAAAGGCGAGAATACAGATGGCAGCAAAACAGCCTCCTATGCGCTGGTTGATGTGTTTGCCAATTATAAATTCACAGATAATGTTGACCTGACCCTGAGGGTCAACAACGTCTTCAATAAAACCTATACGCCTGCCCTCAACACATCTGGTTCAGGTCAAGGACGTACCTTCATGGTGGCAACCCAGTTTAAATTCTAAGCTTTTGCTTAATAGTTTAAAAAATCCAGCGGTGGCGCGAACTTTAGCTTCGCGCCACTTTTTTTAAAAAAGAGACAAACCTCTTTTTGACCAACACTATAATTAGCGAAATCTGTTACATTGAGATAAGAAGGATTCTTAAATCCCCTTGCAGACAGAATAAGCTTTTAAATATGAATTTCGCGGCCAGTGACCAACAAACTTTACTAAATATCATGCGTTGGCGACGGGATGTGAGGCATTTTAAAACTGAAGCTGTACCCGATCATCTCCTTAAAGAGCTGCAGCACGCCATTCAGCTTTCACCTTCCGTGGGAAACTCACGTCCGTGGCGCATTTTCGCAGTAAAATCTCAACAAATACGCGCTCAAATTTACGATAACTTCCAACAAGCCAACGCAGAAGCCGCAACCATCTATGATGAGCGCCGCTCAATTCAATACGCTCAATTGAAGCTTGAAGCCATCCAAACCGCCCCAATTCAACTGGCAGTTTTTACTGAAACAAACCCGGATCAAGGCCACGGGCTGGGCCGTCAAACAATAAAAGACACTTTGATACAAAGCACGGCAATGGCCATCCAAAATCTAAATCTGGTGGCCCGTTCACTTGGGCTGGGCGTTGGAATGGTGTCCATTTTGAACCCACACGCCATTGAACAACTATTCAAGGTTCCTGAAAGCTGGCAGTTTAGTTTTTATCTTTGCATTGGCTGGCCCGCGTTCGATAGTGACCAACCTTTATTGCACCAACTTGGCTGGCAAGAAAATGATGATGAAAACTGGATCGAAATCTAATAATTAAATTACGACTTAGTTATAACGGCACGTAGCAAGCAAATGCATATCTAGCATCAAGCATTGCGAAAGTTCCCTATATGTTCCATATCTGATTTATGAATTTCAGCACCATGTTTTAAAAGTGAGGCGCAATGTTCAGACCACGCTATGGTCGAAAATCCGCTTTTCGCACCTCAAAACAATATCGACAGCTTAAACGCCGCCGACCACTTATCCTCGACACTTTGTTTGCTCTTATCATTTTGGCAGCAATTGCTTATCTGATCAGCCTGCTCCCACAAGCAAGTCATGAGAACCAAGGATGGTCGGGCATTGCGATTGTTATTGATGGCGATACAATAATTCTTAATAATCAACGGCTGCGCTTAAAAGGCATCGATGCGCCTGAAATAAAACAAACTTGCCAAATTGACAACCAGGCACAAGCTTGCGGCGTTACTGCCAAACAGGCGCTGCAACGAAAAATAGCGCGCCAGGCCATTCATTGCACCAGCACTGCACGTGACAAATATAAGCGCTTTTTGGCAATCTGTTATCTTGATCAAACTGACCTCAACCAATGGATGGTCGAGCAAGGTTATGCCATTTCATATTATGATTATCCTGCACAAGAGCATGAAGCGCGACTAAACAAACGCGGCATCTGGGCTGGTAAATTTGAACGTCCGCAAGATTGGCGCAAACGCACTGCCAAACAAGAAATGGAAAATTCCTCTAAAGACACATATTTGGATTATCAAAAATTTGTTCAAATAATCAAAGATATTTATGATAGATTATTCGGAAGTGGTGAAACTGATGAATAAACTCGACCAAGAACATTTGATCAAGCAAATATCTCAAGAGATTACTGCATGTCGGTTGTGTCACGACAACCCGCGCTATCCACCAGCTATGGCAATGCCGCCACGTCCTGTTTGCACGATTTCCGCCTCAGCTCCCATTGCCATTTGCGGACAAGCGCCGGGTATGCGTGTTTATAATACCGGTATTGCTTTTAATGACCCGTCCGGTGATCGCTTGCGCCAATGGCTCAATGTCTCACGGGAGAGTTTTTATAATCCGGATCACTTTGCCATCATTCCGATGGGCTTTTGCTTTCCCGGTTATGATAAAAATGGCGGCGACCTGCCTCCTCGACGTGAATGCAAAGAAATCTGGCATGACCAGATTTTTCCGCTGATGCCGCAGATAAAACTGGTCATTGTCATCGGCCAATATGCACAAAGCTATCATTTGGGAAAACGACGCCAAAAAACTTTAACGGAAACCGTTTTACATTGGCGGGACTTCTTTGAGGCACCAGACGAAAATGACCGCCGTATCCTTCCCTTGCCCCATCCCTCATGGCGCAATACCGGTTGGCTGAAACGGAATCCGTGGTTTGAACATGACTTATTGCCTGAATTGCAAAAGCTGACCGCTTCACTTTTGCTCAATCCAGATTAAAGTTCTACAAATAAACAAAATCATAGAATTTATTTGCTGTCTTTTTTATTATATGCTCGCCATAAGAGTATCAAGTTTCAAAGAAACTGCACAATTGATAATACGGGTTTCGTTTAAGGGAAATTGAGCGCATGGACAGGCTTGACAGAAAAATTCTTCGTTTGCTGCAAGAAGATGCAACCCTTGCAGTTGCTGATGTTGCCAAAAAAGTCGGACTGTCCACCACCCCTTGCTGGCGCCGTATCCAGAAACTGGAAGAAGACGGCATCATCAAACGGCGCGTTGCCATCCTTGATCCGGCTAAAATCAATGCCCGCGTGACGGTTTTCGTTTCCATCCGCACCAATTCGCACAGCAATGAATGGCTGAAACGCTTTTCTGAAGTGGTGCAGGAATTTCCGGAAGTGATCGAATTTTATCGCATGAGCGGTGATATTGACTATTTGCTTCGTGTCGCTGTGCCCGATATTGCCGCTTATGATGCTTTTTACAAACGCCTCATCAACCGGATTGAAATTCGCGATGTTTCCTCATCCTTCGCGATGGAGCAGATAAAATATACAACCGAGTTGCCGCTTGATTATATGGTTCTCGATAAAGAGAACTCCTGAATATTCCACAAAAAAAACCGGCTGAAAATCTCAGCCGGTTTTTTCATTTTAATTCGAAAATTACTATTAATTTGAACTGGTTACACCAGCTTGTTCAAATGTTGCCATACCAGCATGGGTTAAAGCTGCAGCCTTCACGATACCGGCAGCCAAAGCAGCACCCGTACCTTCACCAAGGCGCATTTCCATTTCAAGCAATGGTTTCTTGCCCATTTTTTCCAGCATACGACGATGCCCCGGTTCAGCTGAAACATGACCAAAAATGCAATGTTCAATAGCGGACGGATCAACAGCATGTAAAATCGCAGCCGCAGAACTTGCCACAAAACCATCAATGATGACCGGAATTTTTTCCATGCGTGCTGCCAGAATAGCACCCGCCATTGCCGCAATTTCACGCCCGCCCAAACGTCGCAAGACTTCAAACGGATCTTTCAAATGATCCTGATGCAATGAAATTGCCTTGTTGATGGCAGCAAGCTTGCGATCCATCAATTCACCGGTAGAACCTGTGCCGGGGCCTGCCCAATCTTCAGCACTGCCGCCATAAAGCGCACAGGCAATAGCCGCAGCAATAGTGGTATTACCGATACCCATTTCACCAATGCACAAAAGATCGGCGCCGCCAGCAATCGATTCCATTCCGAAAGCCATGGTTGCAGCGCAACTGCGTTCATCCATCGCTGCATCGACAGTAATATCAGCGGTCGGATATTCCAGCGCCAGATCGAAAACCTTCAGCCCCAGATCATAAGCAATGCAAATCTGGTTGATTGCAGCACCACCAGCGGCAAAGTTTTCCACCATCTGCGCGGTAACGCTTGCCGGATAAGGGGTGATGTTTTGTGCGGTGACGCCGTGATTACCGGCAAAAACGGCAACCAGCGGACGGGTGACCTGTGGTTTGCCCAAGCCGCTCCATGCAGCCAACCATTCAACCAGTTCCTCCATACGACCCAGCGAACCAGCAGGCTTTGTAAGTTGTGCTTCGCGCGCTTTGACCTGCGCAACCGCGTCTTCAGAAGGCCCCGGCAAATTACGGATCAGCTCACGAAAATCATCAAAAGGCAGGCCGCTTGTACTCATAATCTTTCAGTCCAGTCGCTCTTGGGAAATAAACAGGATGGATGTTATTAAAGTGTTGACCTCCTATAAGCCTTTGAAGCTAATTTTCAAACGGCCTATAAAGAGAAAGTGACTATTCGTCCTGAAAATGACCGGAGAAGCTGCGTGACAAAAAAGACGATCAGCCGTTCTATCGTCCATACTCTGGGCTTTTTGAGCCGCCTGCCCTTACCCGCGCATTGGTATGGTGAGGAAAGCGAATCATTGCAGGACCATGCCTATGCATTTCCGCTTGCCGGTGCAGTCCTTGGCGCGATTGGCGCATTGGCTTTACTCATCGCATCAAGTTTAGGACTGCCGCCATTAGCTGTTGCACTTATCACCTTTTTGACCTTGGCTTTCATTACCGGCGCCTTGCATGAAGACGGTTTAGGCGACACCGCTGACGGCTTTTTTGGTGGCTCTACACAGGCGCGTCGTTTGGAAATCATGAAAGATTCCCATATCGGCACCTTTGCCGCCCTCACACTGATCGGCACCATCGGGCTGAAAACCATATTTCTGGCAACCGTCATTGAAAAATTAGGAGCGCAATCGGCCGGCTTGGCGATTATTGCCATTGAAGCTGTCAGCCGCGCCGCCATGATGAGCCTCTGGTATAAACTCCCCTCAGCCCGCTCCGGTGGCTTGTCCGACAAGATCGGCGCGCCATCGCTGGAAGCCACCCAAACAGCCCTTATTATTGGTGTCGGCATTTTAGGTCTTTGCTTCACCCTCATTGCCAGTATTGCGACATTCATCTTAGCTTTGCTGGTTGCATCGCTCATCCTTTGGGGTTTTGCAAAGCTAAGCCTCAATAAAATTAACGGTCAAACCGGCGATGTGCTGGGCGCAGGTCAACAAATAACAGGATTATCTCTTTTATTGGCACTTGTTATCAGCCTCTGAAATGCGCATCTTTTCATTATGGAAACACCGATTAAAAATCAGGAGCAAGGCATACCATCGCCCCCATCACCATGCGTTTTGGTTTGCAATATGGATATTAACACCGGCCTGTGCTTAGGTTGCGCCCGCACACTGGACGAGATAGCACGTTGGTCTACCATGAGTGCAGCACATAAAAAACAAGTTCTGGCGCTCTTACCTTCGCGCCACAGACAATTACAGGCAAAAGATATCTGATGGGTCGTTTAGTTTGGATTATTCTCGCGCTCATAGCAGTTCTGGCCTTGCTGCTTGTTTCCAATCATGAGAGTGGCACGACTGCTGGTTATGATAATGATATATTTGCCCGCGCTGGTTATTTAGGTATTTGGGGCATCGTACTTGCGGCCGGTCTTCTTGGCTCTGGTATCAGTCTTGTCGATTCCGTTCGCCAATTGATGATCTGGGCAATCATTATTATGGCTTTGGTTGCAGGCTACCAATATCGCTATGAATTGCAGGATATTGGCAGCCGCGTCACAGCCGGTCTTATTCCGGCAAGTGCAATTTCCAGCCTTTCCGAGGATGGCACCTTAACCGTTACTTTAACAAAATCTTCCGGTGGACATTTTGAAGTCAATGGTAAGGTAAATGGAAAATATGTGCATTTTCTGATAGATACCGGCGCTTCTTCAATTGTTTTATCATATGAGGACGCACAAAAAGTCGGCACTGACACCGACAATCTAAACTTTACCGCGCCGATCATGACCGCCAATGGCAGCTCAAAGGCTGCGCATGCGCGCCTAGATACATTACAGATCGGCGATATCAGACGCGAGAATGTCCATGCCCTCGTCACGCAGCCAGACATGATGCGCGGCAGTTTGCTGGGCATGAGTTTTCTGGAAACCTTGCACGGTTTCAATGTGCGAGGAGACAGGCTTATTCTGCTGGATTAAGAGCGCCAAGATTGAGTGCTTGTGCCTCCGCTTCTTCACGCGCCTCGACGATCACATGATAGGCTGCGCGCAACACGTCACTGGTTGCACCAGCTTTCGGCGCATCGACGGATAATATCTGGCGGAAACGACGCGCACTCGGCTGTCCGGCAAATAGCCCGACCATATGGCGCGTCACCTGATTGAGCTTGCCGCCTGTTGCAATATGGCGATCACAATAATCGCACATCGCCTCAATCAATTCTGCATCGCTTACCGGCTCATGTGCATCACCGTAAAGCAGTGCATCTGCCTCTCTCAGCAACAGCGGATTGTGATAGGCCGCACGTCCGATCATAACGCCATCGACCGATTGCAGATGATCCAAACCTTCCTGCAAATTATTGATGCCGCCATTGATGCCGATAAATTGCGCACCATATTGCTGCTTTAAACGATAAACACGATCATAATCCAGTGGCGGAATATCACGGTTCTCTTTGGGTGACAGCCCTTGCAACCAAGCCTTGCGCGCATGTACCCACAAAGCATCAACGCCCTCACCGATCGTTAATCGTGCCAATTCGCCAAGTGCTGTTTCGGTGTCCTGCTCATCCACACCAATGCGGCATTTCACCGTCACTGGAATAGAAACCACCTGTTTCATCGCCGCGACACAAGCCGCCACGACATCGGGTGTCTGCATCAAACACGCACCAAATGTGCCGGATTGCACCCGATCAGACGGACAACCGACATTGAGATTGATCTCGTCATAGCCAAAATCCGCACCAATTTTGGCCGCTTCCGCCAGCTTTTTCGGATCCGAACCACCAAGCTGCAAGGCAACCGGATGCTGTGTATCATCAAAACCGAGCAGAAAATCACGTCGCCCGTGTATGGCAGCATCGGCCACCACCATCTCAGTATAAAGCAGCGTGTTTTTAGTCAGAATACGGTGAAAATAGCGACAATGCCTGTCAGTCCAATCGAGCATCGGCGCAATCGACAAGCGTGGCCAATTTCGGGGCCAGTTCTGTGGCACCGATATTGATTGGTCCTGATATAATTTAGACACGAGTGACACAGTCTTCTCCGGCAGGCTTATCGACAAGCAACGTACAACACAAAAACAACTGCCCGCTCATACACGTTATGAACGGGCAGAAAAAGAAATAAAACCAAAAAACCGTTTAAATCACCCGCGAACCTTCGCGCCAGACAGTGCGAATAATCGGAATATTATCAACGAGTTTCACCCGTACCAGATCGGCACGTTTACCAAGCGCAATCTCGCCACGATCTGTAAACCCGACCTTCTGTGCCGGATTATAGCTGATCATGCGGATTGCTTCCGGCAAGGATACGCTCGTCACATCTTGTTCCAGATGAAAAGCCGATTGCATCAAGCTTGAAGGGATATAATCTGATGAAATAATATCCAGATTACCTGTGCTTGCCAGATCACGTGCTGCCACATTGCCGGAATGTGAACCACCGCGCACAATATTCGGCGCACCCATCAAAACGGAAAGACCGGCTTTCTTCGAAGCTTCAGCCGCCACTTGTGTGGTCGGGAATTCTGCGATGCGAATACCTTGCTCAACCGCCTCTTCAACATGGCTAAGCGTTGCATCATCATGACTTGCCAGAATGATATTGCGTTCATGACAAAGTGCAGAAAGCTCTTTGCGGTTTTTATCCGAGTTACGTTTGGAATCATCCATCCGCTTATTGCAATAACGGCGAAACTCTTCATCGCTGGTTTTCAGTTTACGCATATAATAGACCTTATAAGTCTCCATATCCATAAACTGACGCTGACCGGGTGCGTGATCCATCAGCGAGGCAAGGCGCACCAGCGGCTCATTATCGAAATAATGAAATGCATCCAGACAATCATCAGCCGACACTTCGCAGCGCAAATGCAAAAAGTGATCGGCACGCAGGCGTTCATCCTGCACGCCTTGTTTGATCGCTTGCGCTAATTTACGCATATCTGCGATGCCAATTTCTGTTTCCGCATCAAGCCCGACACGCAATGCGTCAAAAACCGTAGTAATGCCGGAAGATGCAATCTGTGCATCATGAGCCTGCACGGCAGCAATCGGGTTCCAGCGCACTTTCGGGCGCGGCGCGTAATGGCCTTCCAAATGGTCGGTATGCAGCTCTACCAGTCCGGGGGTGATATAATCCCCTGCCATATCTTCACCAACGGCAGTGCCATTGCTGGAAATATCAGTAATTACCCCATTTCGAAACTGTACAGCTCCCGACACAATTTCATCAGCCAATATAAGCCGGGCATTTTTTAATACAGTTTCCGTCATCCTGTCCTATCCTGCTAACAACTCGACACTTTATCTTCAGCCTATCGCTGACCAGCCAAAGATGCCAAAAACTTGACACTCGCCAAAGGGTGCAAAGAATGCACTTCAAATGGTGCCCCCGGCTCTGGTTCGACGAACAGAGCCAGATTACTGATCTCGACACTGTCGGTTAAAACCGGTGCAAAGAAATCATCCAGAATAGCGGCAATTTTTGGTCTGTGCTTCTCTTCGATTTTGTCCGTCAAAGTCATATGAAAATGAAATTCGTCGAATACGTAAGGATAGCCCCATTGTTGCAGATTGCGCAACTGAGCAGGCTCCAATGTTTCTGGTTTTCTGCGGTCAAAATCCTGCCCGCTTAAAGGCGCACGAAACTTATCCAGCGCTGTAACCGTATCATTGGCCAGCTGTTGCAGAGCCGGAACCGGTTCTTTCAGCATTAATGCAAAGCAAGAGCCAAGGGCCGCAATTTTTAGCCGCGGCAATGTGACCGGAGCAATGGAAGATGCAAAAAGCATCAATGCACGCAACAAATCATCTTCATTATACCCAGGGGCCAGATAAAACGGTGCTTTAATGGTCGCATGAAAACCATAGCGGCGTGCCGAGATCGTCATATTATCCAGTTCTTCAACCGACAAGCCTTTGATTACAGGACGCCGCACCGCCTCTCCGGTAAATGGATTTCGCCCCAACCAATTATTGGCAATTTTCAGCAAAGCATCAGTTGAGGAAGGGGTAAAATAAATAGCGTAACGCATAATGATTCCTTTTTCTGACGCATGCCAATACCGGTAAAATAAGACAGAGTGACGAAGGTGACAGATGACGGATAATCGCTTATAGCCTTATCCAAAACTATAATCGGGAAAACCATATATATAAAAAGGTAACATAATGCACGGCTTTGCCTCTGTCGGTGAATGTATGATCGAACTTTCAGGCCAGAACGACACGCAATGGCATATGGGATTTGCCGGCGATACGCTCAATACCGCATGGTATGTGCGCGCATTGATGGACGAAGATTTCTGCGTGGATTATATCACCGCCTTTGGTGATGATGCGTTTTCCAAACAACAAATTGCCTTTATGCAAGACAATGGTATCGGAACCGACAAAAGCCCGATCATCAAAGGTGCCCGCCCCGGCCTTTATGCCATCACTCTGACAGGAGCCGAGCGTTCTTTCACTTACTGGCGCAATGATTCTGCTGCCCGTCGTCTGGCCGAAAATCCGGATAAGCTGCTCGAAAGCCTCAAAAACCGTAAAATGATCTATTTTTCCGGCATCACGCTCGCCATCATTTTGCCGGAACATCGCCACGCATTCTTGGACATTATTAATACATGCCGTGCCAATGGCTCTCTCATCGCGTTTGATCCCAATTTCCGCGCCTCTCTTTGGCCCGATCACGGCCTTGCCCGCGAACTGATTACCAAAGCCATGCGTAGCAGTGATATCGCTCTGCCGACATTGCCGGATGAGCAGGCACTTTTCGGCGATGCGGATGGTCAGGCTTGTGCAAAGCGCCTCAAAGCACTTGGGGTCAGAGAAATTATTGTCAAAGATGGAACTGAGCCGGCAATTGTCCAGTTTGAAGATGATCAAACGCTTGTACCATCGGCCAAAGCCAATGCAATTGATACAACCGGCGCTGGCGACAGTTTTAACGGTGGTTATCTTGCAGCCCGTTTGAATGGCATGGCACCTGTGGAAGCAGCCATACAGGCACATAAAGTAGCTGCCCGCGTCGTGGAGTGTCGCGGTGCATTAATGCCAATGCAATCAGCTCACGATTTATTTATCAAATAAGCAGTTCAAACAGTCATGATTAAGTGATTTTGTTCAATTTCATAAGCTTGAAAGATGGTTTTCACGTTAAAAAGGACATAATTGATTATAAATTGCTTCAAATTCAACAAACAGCAATTATAAGGGGCAGGATTGCAATTATAATTGATGTCGTTAAACCAGATTATACCTACATGTATAATCTGGCGCTTATTGAGGCTTTCCCTATTTTGAGAAAAGCGCTACATACGCGTTAAATGTTTGCATATTGCGAACGAAAATTCGTAAAGCCGAAAGGCAAAAGCCTAAAAAAGGAAACAGATCTTGTCCTCAACTTTTGACAAAGTCGCAGATATTATTGCCGAAACCAGTGAAATCGATCGCGATTCAATCACTCCAGAAAGCCACACAATCGACGATTTGGGCATCGACAGCCTCGATTTCCTTGATATTGTTTTCGCAATCGACAAAGCTTTCGGCATCAAGATTCCGCTTGAACAGTGGACTCAGGAAGTAAACGAAGGCAAAGCACCGACCGAAGAATATTTTGTGCTGAAAAACCTCTGCGCAAAAATCGACGAACTGGTTGCTGCCAAACAGGCTTAATCGCCAAATGTTTACTTGGGCGTAAACGCCCCTATCAGCCGTGGAGATCATACGAAGCCACCATGCAAAGCAATAAAGTTCTCATAACCGGAATTGGCATCATTTCCTCTCTAGGTGAAGGTCTTGAAGCGCATTGGAATGCATTCAGTTCAACCGACACAAAGCCTCAGTTGGAAACAACTGAATTTGCCCCATATGTGGTGCACAAGCTTGGTGAAGTTGACTGGAATTGCCAAATTCCGAAGCGCAGTGATCAGCGTCAGATGGAAACATGGCAGAGGCTCGGCACTTATGCTGCCGGTCTTGCGCTGGAAAATGCCGGTATCAAGGATGACGAGAACCTTTGCGCGACCATGGATATGGTTGTCGGTGCAGGCGGCGGCGAACGTGATATTTCCGTTGACACCCAGATTTTGGAAGAAGGCCGCGTTAACGAAAACCGCGGCCTGATGCTCAATGACAAATTGTCGACGGAATTACGGCCAACATTATTTCTGGCGCAGCTTTCCAATCTGCTCGCCGGAAATATTTCTATCGTTCATAAAGTCACCGGCTCTTCACGCACCTTTATGGGTGAAGAAGGTTCCGGTATTTCGGCGATTGAAACTGCTGCGGCGCGCATTCGTTCGGGTCAAAGCACCCATGCGCTGGTCGGTGGTTCTTATAATGCCGAGCATTTCGACATGATTCTCGGCCATGAACTGGGCGGTCTTTTGAAGCATGACGGTTGGGCACCTGTCTGGGAGCGTCAAGGCACAACTGGCGGCGGTATGATTTCCGGCTCAGGCGGTGTGTTTCTGGTGCTTGAAAGCGAAACCCATGCCAAATCGCGTGATGCACGCGCTTATGCAGAAATCGAACACGTGCTGACATCGCAAATTCAGCGTGGAAACAGCGACCTGCAAGCAGCTGTCCGTGACATGCTGGCGAGTGCCGGCACTGCCGACATCACCATCTCCGGTGTTTCGGGTGCGCATCAGGCAACAGCCGCCGAAAAAGCAGCGCTTGAAGCTGCAAAAGCTCATTATCAGGATGTAACCAGCCTCACCGGACATTTGCGCGAAGCACAGTTCCCATTGACTGTTGCGTTAGCTGCATTGAGCGTCTGGAAGGGTAAAGATTTGCGCAATCAGGCAGAAATTGCCTCTGCCCTTGCCACCACAATCGGCGCCTCACGCGCTGAAGGCATTGCCAAACTGGTTAAAGCATAAGGAAGAGGATGATGACAAAATATCTCGATCACCTCGGTCGTCCTCTGATCGCAATTACCGGAGCCGGTGTTGTTTCATCCCTTGGTCAGGGCAAACAAGATAACTGGAATGCGCTGACCAGCGGCAAATCCGGTATTCATGCGATTAACCGTTTTCCGACTGAAAATCTCAAAACCCGCTTTGCCGGTACGGTTGATTTCTTAACCGAAAGTGAAATCGGAGCTTCAGCCCTTTCACAAGCGCTTGCGCGCCTTGCCGGTGAAGAAGCGATCGCCCAATCCGGTCTTTCCGTGTCCGATTTTGGCGGCGCCATGTTCTTGGCGGCCCCTCCGGTTGAACTGGACTGGAAAAGCCGTTTTGCACTGGATGAAAGCGTTAAAGACCAAGGCCCCGCCAGCTATCAATTGCTGTTGGAAGCCTGCCGCAATCAGCGTCAGCAAGAGTTCTTCAACACCACGCAATTTGGCTATATTGCCGAGCAGCTGGCCAATCATTTTGGCACACGCGGTCTGCCTGTCACCTTATCGACAGCTTGTGCATCCGGTGCCACTGCCATTCAGCTTGGTGCGGAAGCCATTCGCCGCGGCGAAAGCGAACGTGTCTTGGCCATCGGTACCGATGGTTCAGTGTCGGCCGAAGCACTGATCCGCTTCTCGCTGCTCTCAGCCCTTTCCACCCATAATGAAGCCCCTGAAAAGGCATCCCGTCCGTTCTCCAAAGATCGTGACGGCTTTGCCATGGCTGAAGGCTCCGGCGCTTTGGTAATGGAATCGCTGGAATCAGCACTTGCGCGCGGTGCAAAAGTGCTGGGTCTTCTGGCTGGTTGCGGTGAAAAAGCGGATGATTTCCACCGCACCCGCTCCAAGCCTGACGCGTCCCCTGCCATCGGCACTGTGCGCGGCGCATTGGCTGATGCAGGTCTGACCATTGATCAGATTTCCTACATCAATGCCCACGGCACTTCGACACCTGAAAATGACAAGATGGAATATCTGGCACTTTCAACCGTGTTTGAAAACCAAATGGAAAACATTCCTGTTTCATCCAACAAGTCGATGATCGGTCATGCACTGACCGCTGCCGGTGCGATTGAAGCCGTCTTCTCATTATTGACGATCCAGACCGGCACTTTGCCGCCAACCATCAACTATGATAATCCTGACCCGTCCATTCCGCTCGATGTGGTGCCGAATGTCAAACGTGATTGCGCGGTGACCTCTGTGCTTTCCAACTCCTTTGGTTTTGGCGGCCAGAATACCAGCCTGATTTTGACAGCCGAACCGAAATAAATTCTGGCTGTCATTGACCGTAATTTATATAAAATCCCGGTAAGCAGATGCTTTCCGGGATTAAGCTTTCAAATATCTTGCCCATAACAATACAAATTATGGGCAAGAGCTATTTTGGGATAAGCCCAAACTTAGAGGATAATTTCATGCGCGCTTTGCAGCTTCTTGATGATCGTCGATTAGAGATCACCGATATGGCACCTCCACCCCCGCCAGCTGCGGGTGAAGTAACCGTCAACATCAAAGCCGTCGCCCTTAATCACATCGACGTTTGGGGCTGGCGCGGCATGGTATTTGCCAAGCGCAAAATGCCGCTCGTTATCGGCGCGGAAGCTTCCGGCGTTGTGTCGGCTATCGGCCCAGGGGTTGCAGGTCTGCTGCCGGGACAGCTCGTTTCCATTTATGGCGCACGCACCTGTGGTCTTTGTAAAGCTTGCCGCGAAGGCCGCGACAATCTTTGTGAACACGTCTCCGGCGTTCATGGCTTCCATCTTGATGGTTTTGCCTGTGAAGCGGTTAACCTGCCTGCACGCCTTCTCATCCCTGCACCTCCGGGTGTTGATGAGATTGGTGCAGCTGTTGCGCCTGTAACTTTTGGTACTGTCGAGCATATGCTGTTTGATAATGCAAAGTTGCAGCCGGGTGAATCCATTCTCATTCAGGCCGGTGGTTCGGGTATCGGCACCGCCGCTATTCAGCTCGCCAAGAAAATGGGTTGCACGGTCTATACCACCGTTGGTTCCGACGATAAAATCGAAAAAGCCAAGGCACTGGGTGCAGATCACGTCATCAACTACCGCGAAGACCGCTTTGAAGGCGTCATGCGCAAGCTGACCAAGAAAAAAGGCGTCGACGTGGTGTTTGAACATGTGGGCGCGGACACGTGGGCAGGCTCGATGCTCAGCCTCAAGCGCGGCGGACGTCTGGTCACTTGTGGCTCCACCTCCGGTGTATCAACAAGCATGAACCTGATGATGCTGTTCCAGCAGCAGCTGAAGCTTCTCGGCTCATTTGGTTGCCGTATGGAAAACATGGCCGACGCCATGCAGAAAATGGCACAAGGCATTGTATCGCCGGTGATTGATACCGTTGTTGGTTTTGATGAAATCGATACCGCATTGAAGCGCATGGAAGGCCGTGACGTTTTCGGCAAGATCATCCTGACTATTGAGTAATATGTTCAAGCTTAAACTCCTTGCCTTTCGCTACAGCCAGAAATTAAAACAGTTTAATTACTGGCTGTTAGCACAGACAATCTTCGTGATTTTTGCAGTTTTGCGGCTGTTGCCTGCCAATGCGGCCATCCGCTTTTGTGCGTGGTTTGCGCGCAAAATCGGGCCATTGACGCCACGCCATAAAGTGGCAGTCGATAATTTGTGCCATGCTTATCCGGAAAAATCCGAAGATGATATCCAAGCGATCGCCCGCGAAATGTGGGACAGCATGGCAAGGCTGTTTGCTGAATATATTTTCCTTGATGCTATTTTCGATTTCGACCCGAATGCAACGACAAAAGGTCTGGTCGAAGTTGATGGTATTCCGATTTTCGAACGTCTGCGCGATGAGAAGAAACCACATATTTTCTTCACCGCACATACCGGCAATTTCGAACTGCTGCCAATTTGTGCGGCTACTTACGGGTTGGATGTCACAGCTCTCTTCCGCCCGCCAAACAATCCTTATATTGCCAAACGCGTACTTAAAGCACGCCGCACCAATATGGGACATCTGGTTCCTTCCAAAGCGGGTGCTGCATGGTCTTTGGCCAGCATTTTGGGCGATGGCGGCAATGTCGGTGTTTTGGTTGACCAAAAATTCCACCGTGGCGTCGAGAGCACATTCTTTGACCGTCCGGTTAAAACCAATCCGCTTTTGGCCAAACTTGCCCGTCAATATGATTGCGATGTCTATCCGGCTCGTTGCATCCGCCTGCCCGGTGGCCGCTTCCGCTTGGAACTGCAAGAGCGCATGGAATTGCCACGCGATGCCGAAGGACAAGTTGATATTGCCGCGACGGCCCAGCTTTTAAATGACACTGTAGAAGAATGGGTACGCGAATATCCGGGTCAATGGATGTGGTTCCATAAACGCTGGGGTTGACTTAAGTTTTATCTGACGCGTCCTCGCACAAACTTGAATGACTGTGCCGGACATGCTAACGGCACATAGTGGTACAGAGCCTTTGAAAGGCTTTTCAAACAAGGATTATTTGATGTCCCGCCCGATTATCATTGCACCTTCTATTCTCGCTTCTGACTTTTCCAAGCTTGGCCAGGAAATCAAAGATGTTGTGACCGCCGGTGCGGACTGGATCCATATTGATGTGATGGACGGCCATTTTGTGCCAAATATCACTTTTGGCCCGGATGTCGTCAAAGCCATCCGCCCACAGACAGATGCCGTTTTCGACACTCATTTGATGATTTCACCTTGCGATGCGTATCTGGAAGCTTTCGCTAAAGCTGGCTCTGATATCATCACCATCCATTCGGAAGCAGGCCCTCACCTGCACCGCTCATTGCAAGCCATCCGCGGCCTAGGTAAAAAAGCCGGTGTAGCGCTCAATCCTGGCACCCCTGTTTCAGCGCTCGAAAATGTCATTGATGATGTCGATCTCATTTTGGTGATGACCGTCAATCCGGGCTTTGGCGGTCAGAAATTCATCAGTTCGATGCTGCCGAAGATTGCCCAAGTCAATGCATTGATTGGCAATCGCCCGATTGACTTACAGATTGACGGCGGCGTGACACCGGACAATGCAGGTGCTGCGGCAAAAGCTGGTGCCAATTCGCTTGTGGCAGGCTCCTCTGTTTACAAGGCAGGCAATCTGGAGGGCTACCGTGCCAATATCGTGGCCATCCGCAAGGCTGCGGAAGAAGCCCGCGCTTAATTGAATTCTTGCAGGCGGGCGAGTATTTTAGGAAAAGTGGGAACCGGTTTTCCGTAAAAATGCGTAAAAAGGCATCCGCCTGATTTCTTTTTAAAACCGCCGGTTATTACCCTAACTGGTTTTCTCGTCGAATACACATTAGGAAACGCACATGATCCCGCGCTATTCCCGCCCTGAAATGGTTGCCATCTGGTCGCCGGAAACCAAGTTCCGCATTTGGTTTGAAATTGAAGCCCATGCTTGCGATGCATTGGCTGAAATCGGCGTTATCCCGAAAGAATCCGCTAAAACCATCTGGGAAAAAGGCGGTGCAGCAAAGTTTGATGTCGATCGTATCGATGAAATCGAAGCTGTCACCAAGCATGACGTCATTGCATTCCTGACCCATCTGGCAGAATTTGTGGGGCCTGACTCACGTTTCATCCATCAGGGCATGACTTCATCAGACGTTCTCGACACCTGCTTCAACGTGCAATTGATGCGCGCCTCTGATCTATTACTTGCTGATCTCGACAAGCTGCTGGCAGCGCTTAAAACCCGTGCCTATGAGCATAAAGACACCGTCACCATCGGCCGCAGCCACGGCATCCATGCCGAGCCGATTACATTCGGCCTTAAAATGGCATTGGCCTATGCCGAATTTGAACGCTGCCGCGCCCGCCTTGTAGCGGCGCGTGAAGAAATAGCCACTTGCGCCATCTCAGGGGCAGTTGGCACATTCGCCAATATCGATCCGCGCGTTGAAGAACATGTGGCTAAAGCCCTCGGCATGAAAGCCGAGCCTGTATCCACACAGGTGATCCCGCGTGACCGTCATGCTATGTATTTTGCAACACTCGGCGTCATCGCGTCATCGGTTGAACGTCTGGCCGTTGAAATTCGCCATTTGCAGCGCACTGAAGTTCTGGAAGCGGAAGAGTATTTCTCACCCGGCCAGAAGGGCTCTTCAGCCATGCCGCACAAGCGCAACCCTGTGCTGACAGAAAACCTCACCGGTCTTGCCCGCATGGTTCGCTCTTTCGCACTGCCTGCAATGGAAAATGTGGCTCTCTGGCATGAGCGTGATATTTCGCACTCTTCCGTTGAGCGTATGATCGGCCCTGACGCTACCGTCACCCTTGATTTTGCTTTGGCGCGTCTCACCGGTGTGATTGAAAAATTGTTGGTCTATCCTGACAATATGACAGCCAATATGAATAAGTTCCGCGGCCTCGTGCATTCACAGCGCGTGCTTTTGGCGCTCACTCAGGCTGGTATCAGCCGTGAAGATTCATACCGTCTGGTTCAGCGCAATGCGATGAAGGTTTGGGAACAGGGTAAAGATTTCCTGGAAGAATTGCTGGCTGATGAAGAAGTGCGTGCAGCCCTCAGCGAAGAAGAAATCCGCGAAAAATTCGACCTTGCATACCATACCAAGCATGTTGATACGATTTTCAATCGCGTTTTCGGTGATAATTAATCGGCAAATAAATCAGACAAGATATTGGGTTTCCATTACATTTTTCTGATTTAAATTAATTTTATAAAAAATACTCCCATCATATTGATATAATGGGAGTATTTTTGTTTTAAATACAATAAAAACTGAAATAGAGCTAAGAGGCTTTAGCCTTAAAGCTTGATTTCACCTAACATAATCAGCCAATAATAATCACCTGCACCAACGCATGAAGAGACATTGAGATGAAATTTATTCCTGCTCTCCTCGCCCTGACCGTCAGCACCTCAGCTTTCGCTGATGACACATCGCGTATCGCCGTGATGTCTGCTTTTGAACCGGAATGGGTTGTCCTGCAAGAAAAGCTCAGCGATCCTCAGGAAATCGAATTGAACGGCACCAAATTTCTGACTGGCAAGATTGAGGGAAAGGACGTTGTCCTGTTCCTCTCCGGTGTCAGTATGGTCAATGCAGCCATGACCACGCAGATGGCCATCGACAAATTTAACATCAATGCCATTGTCTTTTCAGGCATTGCCGGTGGCGTTGATCCATCCCTCAATATTGGCGATGTGATTGTGCCGGAACAATGGGGACAATATCTCGAAGCTGTCTATGCGCGTGAAACCGATGGCAAGTTCTCCACCCCGTCCTTCATGCCGACAACCCTGCCGAATTACGGTATGATTTTCCCGCGTGAAGTCAGCGTTGCGCGCGACGGCGGCCAGATGGAGAAAAAATTCTGGTTTAAAGTTGATGGCAAGCTGTTAGAAACAGCCACCAAAGTGGCCGCAGCAGTAAAGCTGAAAGATTGCGTTGCCGAAAACAAATGCCTCTCCAAGGCTCCTGCCATTCATGTCGGCGGCAATGGCGTGAGCGGCACTGCATTTGTCGACAATGCTGATTTCCGCGAATACTCATTCGACACGTTCAAAGCGACCGTTCTTGATATGGAATCCGCCGCTGTTGCCCATGTTGCAGACACCAATAGCGTACCATTCATTGCATTCCGTTCGCTTTCCGATCTTGCCGGCGGCGGCGACGGCGAAAACGAAATGGGCACATTCATGGGCTTGGCTTCGGCCAACTCCGCAGCTGTCGTTTCCGCTTTCATCAAAGCGTTGCCAGAGCAAAAATAGCAAAATAATCTGATTTTTGACGGCACATAGTGCGCCGTTATTTTATGCAATAATTTCAAAGAACCGGAACGATTTATCATTCCGGTTCTTTTGCGTCATCAACAGGATGACGAAGATATAGTTTTCTAAAAAAGCGAATATCAATTTATAAAATATAAACAAAATGTTATAGTCATTTCAAATGACATAACCGTTCACAACCGCTTTTGGAAAATGATATGACCGAACAAGATTCAAATCTCATTCTCTCCGCCTTGTCCCAACAATTTACGGAAGACGACATTACTGTTCAGGTCGATATTTATCGCCGTGAAGAGGAAGATGGCTGGACACTGGAAGTCATTGATGAAGATGACATTTCCTTTGTTTATGAAGATCTGTTTGAAACCGATCAGGAAGCATGGGATGCATTTCTGGCTGATGTAGAAGAATACGGCCTTGCCGACATCATCGATCCCGATGAAGACGAAGATGACGACGCGCCAAGCTATCACTAAAGAGGTTTCAATCAAAACCGCTCTAGTCTTTATGTTTCTACGCGCATCTTACGCCGAAAACTGTTTCACACTTTTCGGGATGCGCTCTAAGTTTTAAAAAAGCGGTCTGAAATTCAGGCCGCTTTTTATTTCAGCTATTCTTTTGAAGCAGTTCAGCAATTTCCGCATCATGCTCACCCAATAATGGCGAACGTTGTCCCAGCTTGAGTTCAGCATCCGAGAATTTGATCGGGGTGCGTAGTCCCGGCACATTTTGCGGATTAATCTGCATATTGCGAGCGATAAATTGCGGATCACTAAAAACATCCGCTACTGAATTAATCGGCCCTGCCGGAATCTTAAGTTTTTCAAGTTCCACCAACAGCGCATCACGTGTCCATAGACGTGTTTGTTCTTCCAGCATTTGTGTCAGGCTATCACGGTTTTTAACCCGCGCTGCATTACTGGCATAGTTTTCATCTTCGGCCACGCCATGCAGTCCGAGCAATTTGACTAATTTTGCAAACTGCCCGTCATTGCCGCAAGCAATGATGAAATAACCATCGGATACCGGCAGTGTCTGATAAGGCGCAATATTGGGATGCGTATTACCCATCCGTTTTGGCGCCTTGCCGGTAGCCAGATAATTCATGCCCTGATTGGCGAGCACTGCCGTCATGCAATCAAACAAAGCCATATCAATATGCTGGCCCTTTCCGGTGCGCTCGCGCATCATCAGGGCTGATTGAATGGCAATCACACTATAAAGGCCGGTAAAAATATCGGCAAAAGCCACGCCGATTTTTTGTGGTTCTCGATCCGGCTCGCCGGTCAAATCCATAATACCGGCCATGCCTTGGATCATAAAATCATAACCTGCCCGCTCGGCATAGGGCCCCTCATGGCCAAAGCCGGTGATGGAGCAATAAATCAGCCCCGGATTAATTTTTATAAGGCTCTTATAATCAAGGCCGTATTTTTCCAAACCGCCCAGCTTGAAATTCTCAATCAGAACATCAGCTTGCTTAACCAATTCACGAACAAGGTCCTGACCTTTTTTGTCGCGAAAATCAGCCGTCACTGACCTTTTGCCACGATTGCAACCATGAAAATAAGCGGCAGACGGCTCGCCCTCGACATCAAAATAAGGCGGCCCCCATCTACGCGTATCATCGCCCTCAGGACTTTCGACCTTAATCACATCAGCGCCCAGATCAGACAAGGTTTGCCCCACCCAAGGGCCTGCCAAAATACGGGCAAGCTCGACCACTTTCAGCCCTGCCACCGGTGTATTTTCCATTACATCATGCCCTTTTAAAATAAAAACCCGCCCGCAATGATGCGAGCGGGCACAATCACCAACAGGTCATGTTGAACTTAGTAAAAATTAGTAAAAAGCCTGAATGCCTGTCTGTGCACGGCCTAAAATCAGCGCATGCACATCATGCGTGCCTTCATAAGTATTCACGGTCTCAAGGTTCTGCGCGTGACGCATCACATGATATTCAATCTGAATACCATTACCGCCGTGCATATCACGGGCATGACGCGCAATATCGAGCGCTTTGCCGCAATTGTTGCGTTTAATCAGTGAAATCATGTCCGGCGCCATGCGATCTTCATCCATCAGGCGACCAACACGCAAACTTGCCTGAAGACCAAGGGTGATTTCGGTCATCATATCGGCAAGCTTCTTTTGATAAAGCTGCGTTCCGGCCAGTGGTTTGCCAAACTGCTTGCGATCAAGTCCGTATTGGCGGGCACGATGCCAACAATCTTCAGCTGCGCCCATCACGCCCCATGAAATACCGTAGCGCGCACGATTAAGACAGCCAAACGGCCCTTTAAGGCCAGATACATTCGGCAGCAATGCGTCTTCACCGACTACAACACCATCCATAACCACTTCACCGGTGATGGAGGCGCGCAAGGAAAGTTTGCCGCCGATTTTCGGAGCGGATAGTCCCTTCATGCCTTTTTCAAGCACAAAACCACGGATTTGGTTGTCATGTGCGGCAGACTTTGCCCAAACGACAAAAACATCGGCAATCGGTGAATTGGAAATCCACATTTTCGTGCCGGTCAGACGGTAACCACCGTCGATTTTCTCGGCGCGCGTCTTCATGCCAGCCGGATCAGAACCCGCATCAGGCTCGGTCAAACCAAAACAACCAATCAATTCACCCGAAACCAAGCCCGGCAGATATTTCTTGCGCTGCTCTTCAGAGCCATAAGCATAAATCGGATAGATCACCAAAGATGATTGCACACTCATCATCGAGCGATAACCAGAATCAATACGTTCCACTTCACGCGCCACCAAACCATAAGCTACATAGCTGGCATCGGCTGCACCATATTCTTCCGGCAGTGTTACGCCAAGCAAACCAGCCTGCCCCATCATGCGGAACAGTTCAGGATCGGTTGATTCTTCCATATAGGCTTTTTCAATACGCGGCATCAGCACATCATTGGCAAAACCTCTGGCTGAATCGCGGATCATCCGCTCATCCTCAGTCAGCTGATCATCCAACAACAACGGATCATCCCAAACAAAACTTGCGCGTGACATATAAATTCCTGCCTCTCCAATAAGAATAACCGATTATGCAACCAGTCCGTATTTTCAGCAATCTATGTTTACTCATTCATCTATTCCGTTTAATCATAGATGAATGACATCAGTATCGCGACGGCTCCTACCATCCACCAAAGCATTGGCAGCATTTGATGCAGTCAGCCGCTATGAAAGTTTCTCGGAAGCAGCCGATGAGCTCAGCCTGACGCAAGGTGCGGTCAGCCGTCAGATCGCAGCTTTGGAAGCGCAGCTTAATATTGCTTTATTTGAGAGAAACAGCAGGCAAGTTATTTTAACTGATGCCGGTCGCAGCTATTTGCAAGCCATCCGGCCTGCCCTTGCAGCCATACGTGCAGCATCCTTAAATATAATGAGCCATATGGGCAACAACACGCTTAATTTAGCACTTTTGCCCACATTCGGCACCCGTTGGTTGATCCCGAAAATACCGCGCTTTGTGGCGCAATATCCTGATATTATTTTGAATTTTTCCACCCGTATTGGCAAAGTGGACTTTGAAAAAGAAAATCTCGATGCCGCCATCCATATAGGTCAACCCGATTGGCCGGATGCCGATTTTGAATTTTTAATGGATGAAACGGTCATGCCGGTATGCAGCCCTGCATTTTTGCAAGCGCACCCGGTGACTGGTCCGGCTGACCTTCTCAAAATGCCACTTTTTCATCTGGCATCACGCCTAAATGCTTGGGAACACTGGTTCAAAACTCTTGGCATTGAACAGCCATTGCACAGCTCTATGCGCTTTGAACAATTCTCCAATGTCAGTCAGGCATGTATCGCCGGACTTGGAATTGCGCTGATGCCGGAATTTTTGATCCATGCAGAAATGGCGGCCGGACAGTTGGTTCCTGTCTGGCCGCATAAGATTAAAAGCCTCAGCCATTATTATTTTGTCACACCTAAAACTCGTCAGGCGCGGCCGACTGTTCAAGCGTTTAAAAACTGGCTACTCTCCGAAATCAGCAGGGCAGAAGTTAATCAGGAGGCAGCGACCTTGGCATAGGATTGTGCGGCAATTTCATAAGAACGCATACGTTTTTGATGATCATAGATCATGCCTGTCAGCATCAATTCATCAACACCGGTGCGCTTGATAAAATCGTGGATACCATTGCCAACACTCTCCGGATCACCAACAACACGGCAAGAAAGCGCATGCTGGATAACCGATTGTGCCGAAGCATCCAGATTTTGCATATAACCTTCAACCGGTGCTGGTAACAAACCAGGCTGACCGGTGCGCAAGTTCACAAAAGCCTGTAATTGCGATGAAAACAGAAATTGCGCTTCTTCATCAGTATCGGCTGCAATCACATTCAAGCCCACCATCACATAAGGCTTATCCAAATGCTCGGATGGCTCAAAACGCTCGCGGTAAATATCAATCGCGCGCTCCATATCAGCGGGTGCAAAATGTGAGGCAAAAGCATAAGGCAAGCCTAGCATCGCGGCCAATTGCGCACCAAACAAGCTGGAGCCCAAAATCCAGACCGGCACATCAAGCCCACCGCCCGGCACTGCCTGCACACGCTGGCCTTCTTCAACCGGGCGGAAATAACCCATCAGTTCCACTACATCCTGTGGAAAAGCATTGGCATCACTATTGAGATTTCTGCGCAATGCATGGGCGGTAAATTGATCTGTGCCCAGTGCACGACCAAGCCCTAAATCTATACGTCCCGGATAGAGCGAGGCGAGTGTACCAAACTGCTCCGCCACCACTAATGGCGCATGGTTTGGCAGCATAATGCCGCCCGCGCCAACGCGGATTGTTTTGGTGTGAGATGCCACATGACCAATTACGACAGATGTCGCGGCACTGGCAATGCCCGGCATATTATGATGCTCGGCCAGCCAATAGCGGTGGTAGCCGAGTTTTTCTGCAAGTTGTGCAAGCTCTGCGGTATTGCGCAAAGATTGAGCCGGCGTGCTGCCGGCAGGCACTGGAGAAAGGTCTAGAACGGATAAAGGTGTCATGTGCTTCATATGGATTGCATGCAAAACAATACAAGTGCGCTTCACCAAAATATGACTTATTTGTGCAATAAAAAAGGCGGGCTATTTTACCAGCCCGCCTTTTAAATTTTAGGTTCCGATCACTTATGCCTGTGACGGCGAAGCATCAGTATTTTGATGTCCGGTTGCTGTGTTTTCCTGGACCGGTGCTACGTCTTTTTTGGCAATATATGTATAGAACATAGGCACCACAAAAAGCGTGAAGACGGTTCCGACAGTCACACCGGTGAAAATCACCAGCCCCATCGAATAACGTGCCGCAGCGCCCGCACCTGATGCCAAAATCAGTGGCACAACACCAAGCGCCATAGCAGCCGTTGTCATCAGAATCGGACGTAAACGTGTTTCAGCCGATTTGATGATTGCTTCACGGCGAGAAAGCCCAAGCTCACGCTGCTGATTGGCAAACTCCACCATCAAAATACCATGTTTGGTAATCAACCCGATCAAGGTGATGAGACCAACCTGCGTATAGATATTGAGCGTACCAAGGCCCAAATTCAGCGGAACCATCGCACCAAAAATCGACAGTGGTACAGACATCATAATGATCAGCGGATCGCGGAAGCTCTCAAACTGTGCAGCCAGAACCAGATAAATTACGACAACCGCCAAACCAAAAGCAATCGCAATGGTATTGCCCTGCTCCACTTCCAATCGTGACTGACCGGAATAATCGATAAAGAAACCATCCGGCATCGTCTCACGTGCAACGTCTAGCAAGGTTGCCAATCCTTGCCCTGTTGTCACGCCCGGCATCGGCAATGCGGAAATTGTTGCGGAGTTCAGCTGGTTAAACTGTTCAATGGCCGCAGGAGAGGCATTCTCCGTCACTTTAATGACTGCCGACAATGGCACCATTTCACCCGACGCACTGCGCACATAGTAGTTGCCGAGATTTTCAGGGTTAGCACGGAAATCATCCGGAACCTGCGTAATGACATCATAACTATGGGAATCACGGTCAAACTTCACAAACGAAGCGCCCGCGGTCAAAACACCAAGTGTCGCCCCAATTTCACTGACATGCACACCCAGTGCTGCGGCACGGTCACGATCAATCGCGACAGTGGTTTGCGGCGCATTAAAGGACATCGAGTTTTGAACAATGATAAACTCGCCTTTGGCTTGTGCGGCATTTTTGATTTCTTCTGCGACTTCAAAAACCTGATCAGATGGACCGGTTGACTGCAAAGCGATCGAAATCGGCAGACCACCCCCGGTACCTGGCAATGAAGGGGGAGCAAAAATAAACGCCTCGACACCTGTAACCTTTTCAATGCGGTTCGTAAGATCTGTTTGAATTTCCTTCTGGCTGCGTGTTCTGTCCTTCCAGTCATCAAGCACCCAAAGCGCAATACCTTGCGTGGTTCCGCCCCCCATGCCGACAATATTGAAGCGTGTCTGCAATTCCGGAAGATCAGCAGTCAGTTCATCAATCTGCTTGGCATAAAGATCCGTATAAGCAGAAGTTGCATATTGCGGTGCATTGAAGAGTGAGAATAACGCGCCGGAATCTTCTTCAGGAGCCAGTTCGCTGGATGTGTTGACGAACAAGAAGCCCGTCAGACCAACCAGCGAAACAACGATCAGCAAGGTTACCGGACGATAATTTAAAGAACCTGAAACAAGACGCTCGTAACCGGCTTCCAATCGACCAAAATAATGGTCAATAAACTTTTGGAAACGGGTTTGTTCGCCATGTTTCAACATGCGCGCGCACATCATCGGCGAGATAGTCAGCGCAGCAAAACCGGAAATAATCACCGCACCTGCCAGCGTGAAAGCAAATTCACGGAACAGCGATCCGGTCAATCCACCGGTAAAACCAAGCGGCGCAAACACAGCCGCCAATGTAATGGTCATTGCGATAATCGAGCTGGTAATTTCCTTCATGCCCTTGAAGGCAGCATCCATCGGCTTGAGGCCTTCCTCAATGTGACGGTGGATATTTTCCAGAACCACAATCGCATCATCCACCACCAGACCGATGGAAAGCACCATCGCCAGCAGTGACAAAAGATTGATGGAAAAACCCAATATATAAAGGAAAAAACACACACCGATCATCGAGATCGGAATGGTAACGATCGGAATCAGAACCGAGCGGAACGAGCCAAGGAAGATGATGATCACGACAATAACAATCGCCATCGCTTCCGCAATAGTGGTGAACACTTCACGGATAGATGAACTGATTTGCTCGGTCGCATCATAAACCAGAACAATACTCATTCCTTCAGGAAGTGATGCCTGAATGGAAGGCAGCTCTTTGTTCACGGCAGCCGCCATGTCAATCGGATTGGCGGCAGGCGTCGGGAAAACACCCAGAAATGTCCCCTCACTGCCGTTGAACGAAACGATTGTGTCATTACTTTTTGCCGCCAGTTCAACTTTAGCAATATCGCGCAAACGCACAATATCATCACCATTGCTTTTAACCGGCATCGCACCGAATGTTTCCGGCGTCTGCAATGTGGACTGCATCGTAATGGAGCTTGCCACATATTCATTTTTGGTTTTACCCGGCGCCGACAAGAAGTTGGATGCTTTAATCGCCGCCAGAACTTCAGAAGCAGTAATACCGCGCGCCGCCATCTGGATCGGATCGAGCCAGACACGCATCGAGTAAACTTTACCACCCAAAATCTGAGCTTCCGCCACACCGGAAATGGTAGACATCCGCGGCTGGATCACACGTTCCAGATATTCGGTAATCTGTTCGCCCGACATATTCGGATTTTGAGCTGCGAGATACATGGTAGCAAAATTCTGCCCCGTACCCTTCACAATCACCGGATCATCAGATTCTGACGGCAAATTACCGCGTACCTGATTAACTTTAGCGATCACCTCAGTCAACGCGGCATCGGGATTTGCACCAAGCTTCATCTGAACCGTTACCGTGCTCATCGACGGATTACTGGAAGATGTTACATAGTCAATATTTTCAGTCGTCGCGACAGCTTGTGCAATCGGCGCAGTGATAAAACCTTGAATAAGATCCGCACTTGCACCCGCATAAGCTGTGGTGACAGTGATAACCGTTTCATCAACTTTCGGATATTCTCGCACGGAAAGCTGAAAAATTCCCTGTGCGCCAAGCAACAGGATCAGCAACGACGTTACCGTCGCCAATACCGGTCGCCTAATAAAGATATCAGAAAAACTCATCTGACCCGCCTATTGCGCTGTTGCCGGATTGGCAGGATTGACACTATTGTCGATAACCACATGCATCTTCGGAGCGAGCCTGTTTTGACCGGCAGAGACGACAATATCGCCATCTTTAACACCGCTTGTGACCTCTACAATACCTTTTAGCCTGCGGCCAAGCTGAACGAAAACTTGGTCAACCGCCAAGGTTTCTTTCGCATCAGCAGATGCATCTTCCGTTTTCACAGGACGGACAATATAGACATAATCACCGTAAAGGCTGGAAGTGACAGCAGTTTGCGGTATTGTAATAATGTTGTTTTCTTGCGGCAATTCGACTGTCACCTGAACAAACTGTCCAGGATTGAGCTGACCATCGACATGCTCAATATGACCACGCACCGAAACCAACCGTGTAGAAGGATCAATTTTCGGATCAATACCGATAATTTTACCTTCAAATTCCTGATTATTGTTCGGATTGACTTTGATGGTCTGGCCCAATTTCAACTTATCGAATGATTGTTCAGTGACCGTAAAATCAACACGCATCGTGTCCATATTCTGCAAGGTTGCAATAACAAGACCCGGTGTCACATACTGACCGATATCAATCTTGGCGATCCCCATGGTGCCTGAAAATGGCGCAACAAGTGTCTTCTGCTTTAAAACGGCTTCCAGTTTGGCTACCTGTGCGCGAGCAGATTCAGCCGATGCTGCTGCTGTGTCCACATTGGAAACTGCACCAACACCTTGGGTGCGCAATGTTTGCGCGCGCTTCAAATTCTGATCGCTTAAGACGGCAGAGGCTTTAGCTGCAACCAGATCAGCCACCTGAATACTGTCATCGAGCTGCACAAGGGCCTGCCCTTGCTTAACCTTTTCATTGGCTTTGAACTTGATCGTGTTCACAATGCCCGCAACTTCAAATGTCAGATCAACACCTTCGGATGCATTGACAGAACCGATTGCCTCCAATCCGGGTGTCCAGACTGTCGGTTCCACGGTAATGGTTGCAACTGTCATCGTCTTTTGCGGCATATTTGCGAAGAAATCCGCGATCATTTTCGAACGGAAAAGGTTAAATCCAACAAGACCGCCAACAACGATTGCCAGAAATACAATTGCCAATAAAAGGCGTTTAATCATTGACTTTTAGCACTCCCGGTGTGCTCTAGCGCACTCACTTTCCTGCACCATTCAAAGGTCATATGCGGGTATTAAGCAAGTACGTTGGTTTTTATTTAAAACATGTGCGCATGATTTATGCGATCCGGCTAATTTTATCAGCCTAAGCGTTGCGCGGAGAATAGATTAAAAAAGTGTAAAATAAAAGATGCTATCTGATATCAATCATGATTTGTCAGAGATATTATTTAACAACAATAGAGAAATAGTTGAAGTGAATATAGATCAAAAAAATAAAAGTATTAATATTAGAATAATTCTTAAATTCACAGAACTGTGACAATTAAATTAAAAAATATATTAAAAACCAAATAAGGAAGCACCATTATTTAAAAATGAAGCTCCCTTATTACGAATTAATACTTTTTAAAGTGCTGGAATGTCGCCGCGCGTCCAGCTTTCTGCTGTCAAAGCTGAGAATTCGGCAAAATTGCCTGCTGAAATAGAGGCACGAATACCTTTCATCAAATCCTGATAATAGGAAAGATTGTTCCATGTCAGCAACATAGAGGCAAGTGTTTCGCCGGATTTGACCAGATGATGCAGATAAGCACGGCTATAATCACGCGCTGCCGGACAATCTGATTCAGGGTCAAGCGGACGGTGATCATCGGCGTGACGTGCATTGCGTAAGTTGATCTTACCAAAACGGGTAAAGGCCAAGCCATGCCGTCCGGCACGGGTCGGCATGACACAATCAAACATATCAATACCGCGGGCAACCGACTTCAAAATATCATCCGGAGTACCAACCCCCATCAGATAACGCGGCTTGTCGCCCGGCAAAATCGGACAGACGATCTCCAGCATGTCAAGCATCACTTCCTGCGGTTCGCCTACAGCCAAACCACCAACGGAATAGCCTTTAAGATCCATGTCTTTCAGCGCCTGCGCTGAACGTTCGCGCAATCGGCAATCATCCCCACCCTGCACGATACCAAACATCGCCCTGCCCGGCTGATCGCCGAATGCAACCTTGCAACGCTCGGCCCAACGCAATGACAACTCCATCGCACGTTCGATCTCAATGGTCTTTGCAGGCAGCGCAACACATTCATCAAGCTGCATTTGAATATCACTATCCAGCAGCCCCTGAATTTCAATAGAACGCTCCGGCGACATTTCATATGCGCGCCCGTCAATATGCGAGCGGAAAGTTACGCCCTGCTCGTTCAATTTTCGCAATTTGGCCAGCGACATCACCTGAAAACCACCGGAATCAGTAAGAATCGGGCCTTTCCAACCGCCAAATTCATGCAAACCACCAAGGCGGGCAACGCGCTCTGCACCGGGACGCAGCATCAGATGATAGGTATTGCCGAGGATAATATCCGCGCCCAAATCCTTCACCTGATTCATATACATGGCTTTCACAGTACCTGCCGTCCCCACCGGCATAAATGCAGGGGTACGTACGGTGCCGCGCGGCATGGAAACCTCGCCCTGACGGGCATTTCCGTCACGAGCCAGAACTTTAAAAGTAAAATTTTCGCTTGTCATAAATCACGCCATACCGCATTTACAAATGGTTTGAAAGTGCCAAAGCCTCAGCCCTGCTCAGGCGCGCTTCAACAGGCTCGCATCGCCATAGGAATAGAAGCGATAGCTGTTTTCAATCGCGTGTTTATAAGCTTGATGCATGATATCCATTCCAGCAAAAGCTGAAACCAACATAAACAAGGTCGAGCGCGGCAGATGGAAATTGGTCATCAATAAATCTACCGCCTTAAACTTATAACCGGGTGTGATGAAAATATCAGTCGCACCCGACCAAGGCTTGATTTGCCCGTCTTTTGTTGCCGCACTTTCAATCAGGCGCAAAGATGTGGTGCCAACACAAATCACCCGTCCTCCACGTGCATGAACCGCATTAAGCGCAGAAGCTGTTTCTTCTGACACATAACCGATTTCCAAATGCATTTTATGGTCAGCCGTATCATCGGTTTTAACCGGTAAAAATGTGCCGGCGCCCACATGCAGCGTGACAAAATGCTGCTCAATGCCGCGTTCTTTCAAAGCGTTCAACAATTCCGGCGTAAAGTGCAATCCGGCCGTAGGAGCCGCAACTGCACCTTTTTCGCGTGCATATACGGTTTGATAATCGGTCAGATCACGCTCATCTTCACGGCGCTTTGAAGCAATATAAGGCGGCAGCGGAATATGGCCGACAAGCGCAATTGCTTCATCAAGAAACACACCGGAATAATCAAAAACCAGCAGCGCTTCGCCGCTTTCGCTCTTTTCTGCAACTGTTGCTTCCAAGGTTCCGTAGCTGCATGCTTCGCCCTTATGGCCGAAGCGAATACGTTCACCTTGTTTCACCCGTTTCGCGGGGCGTAAAAATGCTTTCCAGCGATCAGGCCCCACGCGCATATGCAGAGTGGCACTTACTTGTGCCACATTGCCGTCCCGCTCACGTATACCTTCCAGCTGCGCCGGAATAACTTTAGTATCATTGAAAACCAAAGCATCGCCCGGCTGTAATAAATCAGCCAGACCATCAACGCGCAAATCTTGTAAAATATTCGCCTGATCCTGATCCGGCTGCACATAAAGCAACCGCGCGTGATCACGCGGTTCCATCGGGCGCAGTGCAATATTTTGCTCCGGAAGTTCAAAATCAAACAAATCAACACGCATTATTTTTCATCCAAAAAGAAACATCAAAAAGAAACGGCTCCGACAGTGCTTATAAAGCAACTGTCGGAGCCATCCAGTATTTTTTATGCAATTCTAATTGAATGCCACACTTATCTAATGTGAGCTTTATTTAACGTCAGCAGCAATTTTAGCCGATACAATGCTGTCCGGATCAACAACAGGCTCACCTTTTTTGATCTGGTCAACCACATCCATACCTTCAACAACCTGACCCCATACGGAGTACTGACGGTCGAGCCACGGGGAATCCGCCAGACAGATAAAGAACTGGGAGTTGGCGGAGTTCGGGTTCTGGCTGCGTGCCATCGAAGCGGTACCACGCTTGTGGTTTACATTCGAAAACTCGGCCTTCAAATCCGGCTTGTCGGAACCGCCCATACCAGCACGTGAAGGGTTGAAGCTTGCGCCACCCTGCTTGCCGAATTTCACGTCGCCGGTCTGCGCCATGAAATCATTGATAACGCGGTGGAAAACAACGCCGTCATAAGCACCTTCACGTGCCAGCTCTTTGATACGTGCAACATGGCCAGGTGCCAAATCTGGGAAAAGCTCAATTGCTACTGTACCTTTGGTGGTTTCGAGAATGAGCATATTTTCTGGATCTTTGTAAGCCATCTGGCCTCTCCTGTTTGTTTTATCTTTACCGCTTTCATTCAGCATCTGCATCAGCGGCGAAAATTTAATCGTTCATACGGCCAAACAAGCTGGCCGCATAAATCTTATTTACGATCACTCAAAACAATTGCTTTGACGATCTTGTCCGGATTTTCGACTGAACCATTATCAGCTTCATTACCCTTCTTTATCTTATCGACAGCTTCCATGCCGCTGGTAACTTCACCAATGACCGTATATTGGCCATTGAGGAAAGACCCTTCATCGAACATGATAAAAAACTGCGAATTGGCTGAGTTCGGATTCTGGCTGCGAGCCATGCCAACTGTACCGCGCACAAATGGCTTGTCGGAAAATTCAGCCGGAATATCGGCATATTGCGAGCCACCAGTGCCAACACGGGTGGCGTTATAATTCTTGTCAAGATTGCCGAATTTCACATCACCGGTCTGCGCCATAAAACCTGGAATCACGCGGTGGAATGCAACACCGTCATAAGCACCTTCACGCACGAGCTTTTTAATCTGCTCAACATGCTTTGGTGCAACATCAGGCTTGAGTGCAATCTCTACATCGCCGTCTTTCAGGGTCAAAACAACGGTATTTTCTGGATCTGCCGCATAAGCGCTGATTGACGAGGTAAAAGCCATCGCCATGAGAGTTGTTGCGGCCAGAGCCGAATGCAGAAATGACATATTATATGATCTCCCTGATGTCAGGATTGAAATTTGGCTTTTAAAGCACTTGCCACACAAGCGGGTACAAAGGGTGAAATATCACCCTTCATCGCTGCAATTTGACGAACCAATGTGGCAGTAATCGTTCGAACAGCCGGATCGGCCGGTAAAAATACTGTCTGTAAATCCGGTGCCATAATGCCGTTCATACCGGCCATCTGCATTTCATAGTCAAGGTCGGTGCCGTCACGAAGGCCACGCATCATCAATTGTGCATTGTACATGCGGGCTGCATCGATCACCAAACCATCAAATGAAATGACAGAAATACGCGATTTGGCATCTTGACCCAAAACATCAAAAACGGCCTGTTCAATGAGCGACAGACGCTCATCAAACGTAAAAAGCGGCTTTTTTCCAGGATGAACACCGATTGCGACGATCACACGCTCGGAAAGACGCAGTGCACCTTTCAAAACATCCATATGGCCATTGGTGACCGGGTCAAAAGAGCCCGCATAAATCGCTGTTGTCATATCTTCCAGCTAGCCTTTTTACGCACCATTTTCAACATGCCGAATAAGGAAAAACAAATCTATCATGCAAATGCGGCAAGGTTTCAATCAAAATTCACAAACTGTGCGGAAATGGCCTGAATATTATTAATTAAAGGATGCTTCAATTTGACAAATCATTTTAATTTTAAGAATTTTTTTACAATAAATTTTAACGAAGATGAAACCAAATCGCACATCTCGCGTTTTCCAAATGAAAGGAAACGGAGATGATGATTTTTCTACTCGCTTTATCCATGATGATCGCAATGACAGCCTCGGCAATTATTTTGCTCCTGGAAGAACGTGCATCCAAGCGTCAGAACAAATCAAGAGGCGCTATCTCTTGGCATGCAATGCATAATAACCGGAACTTCTAAATGTCCGGGCATGCTGTCACCGTTAAAATCAAACGTATTTATGAAGTAAAATTCATAAATTACTGATTTAAAACAATTTTACATATTTCTCCTCGAAAGAGAAGAAAGCTGACCTCCCGATGAAACGCCAATTCCCTCCAGTCTTGGCATTTAAAAAGGGCGACGCTTTTAAAGCGCCGCCCTTCTTTTTTTATTTAATTTTTATTCTGCATCCGGTGTTGGCTCAGACACTTCAGGAGCACTGGCCTGCTCCCCCTCGTCACCTTGAACTACCGCATCACCCTCGTCTTCATCGTCGCTTTCAGTTTCTGAAATGCGCTCGACGGACACAACCTTTTCACCATCAGCGGTGTTGAAGATCGTTACGCCCTTGGTGGAACGACCGGCAATGCGAATACCTTCAACCGGAACGCGGATCAGCTGACCACCATCAGAAACCAGCAAAATCTGATCACTTGGCTCAACCGGGAACAGAGCAATCAGCTTGCCGATTTCATCTGTTTTCGATGTATCGGTTGCGCGAATACCCTTACCGCCACGACCCGAAATCCGGAACTCATAAGACGAAGAACGTTTGCCGTAACCAAACTCGCTCACGGTCAAAACAGTTTGCTCGCGGGCTTTCAGCTCTTCAAAGCGCTCATCACTGAGTTCCGCATCTTCTACGGCTTCTTCAAGTGTATCCACCACATCTTCAGCCTCGTCTCCGGATGCATTTCTGCGCTCCGCAATGACACGCTTCAGATAGGCAGAACGCTCAGCCGGTGTTGCATCCACATGGCCGAGAATTGCCATTGAAATGATACGATCACCTTCGGCAAGATTAATACCACGCACACCGATAGAATTACGTCCGGCAAAGACGCGGACATCCGTCACAGAGAAGCGGATACACTGGCCGCCAGCGGCTGTCAGCAATACATCATCAAATTCGGTACAGGTATCAACCGAGAGAATTTCATCACCGTCATCTTCCAGTTTCATCGCAATTTTACCGTTGCGATTAACCTGAACAAAGTCGCTCAGCTTGTTACGACGCACAGTACCGCGCGTTGTTGCAAACATCACATCCAGATTTGCCCATGAATCTTCATCCTCAGGCAATGGCATAATGGTGGTGATACGTTCGCCCTGCTGCAATGGCAGCATATTGATCAGTGCCTTGCCGCGTGATTGCGGCGTACCGATCGGCAGACGCCAGACCTTTTCTTTATAAACGATCCCGCGTGAAGAGAAGAACAGAACGGGCGTATGCGTATTGGCAACAAAGAGACGTGTGACCGAATCTTCATCGCGCGTTGTCATACCTGAACGCCCTTTACCGCCACGACGCTGCGCACGATAAGTCGCCAATGGCACGCGCTTGATATAACCGGCGTGACTGACAGTCACCACCATATCTTCACGCGCAATCAGATCTTCATCATCCATTTCAGCGCCACCCATACCAAGTTCAGTACGGCGTGGTGTGGCAAATTCATCATGAACAGCTTTGAGTTCGTCCTTCACAATGCCCATCACGCGCTCACGCGAGGCCAAAATAGCAAGGAATTCACGGATTTCTTCACCGATTTTGTTCAATTCATCGGCAATTTCATCACGACCCAAAGCGGTCAGACGCTGCAAGCGCAATTCAAGAATTGCACGAGCCTGTTCTTCAGACAGATTGTAAGTAGTGTCTTCATTAATTTTGTGACGTGGATCATCGATCAAACGGATCAACGGTGCCACATCAGCAGCAGGCCAGCGACGCTCCATCAACTGCTCACGTGCAGTTGTCGGATCCGGCGCACGGCGGATCAGAGCAATGATCTCATCAATATTGGCAACAGCAATGGCCAAACCAACCAAGACATGGGCGCGTTCGCGGACTTTATTGAGCAGGAATTTGGTGCGTCGGGTAACAACTTCCTCACGGAACGCCACAAATGCGCGCAGCATATCCAGCAGCACCATCAGTTCCGGCTTACCGCCATTCAGCGCAACCATGTTGCAGCCGAAAGATGTTTGCAGCGGCGTGTAACGGAACAACTGGTTCAGTACCACATCAGCAACAGCATCACGCTTCAATTCCACCACAACACGGTAGCCGTCACGGTCGGATTCGTCACGCAGATCAGAAATGCCTTCGATACGCTTGTCGCGCACCAATTCGGCCATTTTCTCGATCATTGTCGCCTTATTTACCTGATAAGGAACTTCAGTGATAATAATGGCTTCACGATCACCGCGCATCGGCTCGATAGCTGTGCGGCCACGCATAATAACAGAGCCGCGACCTGTGCTATAAGCTGAATGAATACCGGAGCGACCAAGGATGATACCGCCGGTCGGAAAATCAGGCCCCGGAATGATTTCCATCATTTCTTCGAGGCTGATTTCCGGATTGTCGATCAGCGCGATACAACCATCGATAATTTCGCCCAAGTTATGCGGTGGAATATTGGTAGCCATACCAACAGCAATACCACCCGAACCATTGACCAGAAGATTTGGAAAACGGGCAGGCAAAACGCGTGGCTCATGCTCGCGGCCATCATAGTTATCCTGAAAATCAACCGTATCTTTATCGATATCGGCCAGCAAATATTCGGACACTTTTTGCAGACGGCACTCGGTATAACGCATCGCAGCCGGCGGATCACCGTCGATGGAACCGAAGTTCCCCTGCCCGTTGATCAGCGGTTCGCGCAGCGAGAAATCCTGCGCCATACGCACAAGCGCGTCATAGATAGAAGCATCACCATGCGGGTGATACTTACCCATAACCTCACCGACGACACCGGCGGATTTACGATATGGTTTGTTCCAGGCAAGCCCCATTTCATTCATCGCATGCATGATACGACGATGAACAGGTTTCAGCCCGTCGCGCACATCAGGAAGCGCGCGACTCACGATTACGCTCATCGCATAATCGAGATAGGAACGCTGCATTTCCTCAACGATTGAAATCGGCTCGATACCGCTCGGCCCAATTGGACCATTGGCATCATCTGAACCGGGTGGCGGAGTTAGATTTGACACTATTCAAAGGTCTTTCTTAACAGAATCGGTAAACTCAACTTATATAGGAAAAACTCGCAAAACACCAATTTACCAACTTTTTGCGCCCGCTGAAATGTGAATGAAATTCAACGCCTTGAAAGATATTCACAAATCATCGCCTATACAAGAAGTTATGCCCAATCACCTATCCACAGGATATGCTGTAACTTCATTCCATAGTCGAAAGCTCGGCTCATCGACCTGCGGCGGCAACTAAGCTAGATTAATGTTCTTACAACAATTTGAGTCGCAAATTCAACCGGAGGACTAAAACCCCATGGGTTTCATTGATACAATTTTGAGTGCTCTGGTCACACTGCTTGTAACAATTGACCCTCCCGGCCTGGCACCATTGTTTTTAGCACTCACACCGGGCATGAACCGTCAGGCACGCAATCAGGTTGCCAAACGCGCCACCATCATCGGTTTTATTCTGCTCACCATCTTCGCCATTGCGGGCGCGCAAATAATGAGCCTGTTCGGCATCAGTATCGGTGCCTTCCGCGTGGCCGGTGGTTTGCTCCTGTTCTGGATTGCGTTTGAAATGATTTTTGAGAAACGCACCGAGCGCAAAGAGAAAAGTGCTGAAGTCGCTATCACCAAAGATCATATCCACAATATCGCCGCCTTCCCGCTTGCCATTCCGCTGATTGCGGGCCCCGGTGCGATTTCGGCGGTGATCCTCCTCTCCGACGGTTTTCATGCGCCCGTTGAGCGCTCCATGCTCATTGTGGTCATTCTGGCCTGTATGGCAATTACTTATGTCACGCTTTTGCTGGCCGAGCGTGTTGACCGTTTCTTAGGCGAAACCGGTCGCTCGATCCTCACCCGCCTCCTCGGTGTCATTCTGGCAGCCCTTGCGGTGCAATTTGTGGCAGACGGTGTTAAATCGCTGATTGCCGGCTAATCAATCAAAAAAGGCCTGAAGAACATAGTCTTCAGGCCTATTTAAATTCTGGTTTTATTTGGTTGCATCCTCAGCCCACCAGGTAGGTAGCTGATAACCAAACAGCGATGTCTTTTCAGGATATTTTACCCGCCCCCAATGCGCCAGCCATTGCTGCGGCAGATGATAAAGCGGCACATAATAATCACCGGAAATCAGCACCCGATCCATCGCACGCACCGCACTGACAAAATCTTCCTGACTTCGCGCGGCAAGCATTGCCTCAATCATCGCATCAATCGCCGGATCGGCAGCACCTGCATAATTGAAACTGCCCTGTGCATCACGCGATGCACTCCCCCATCGGTTCCATTGTTCATTGCCGGGTGAAAGCGTTCCGGTCAATGCGCCAAGCATCATATCATAATCATAGGTCTGCATACGATGCTGGTATTGCGCATCATCAACAGTTCGCACACTCACTTCAATGCCAAGACGCTCCAGATTACGTTTAAAGGCAAGCGAGACTTTTTCCTCGTCCACCGAACGGGTCATGATTTCAAATTCGAAGGGCTTGCCATCTTTGCCAATGGCCTTACCTTTTTCAAAACGGAAACCGGCCTGTTTAAGCAATCGCATCGCTTCGCGCACTAATTTGCGATCATGACCACTGCCATCGGTTCTCGACGCATGCCATTTCCCCTCCATCACATCACTGCGCACGGCATTGGGGAAAGGCGCCAATAATGACCGCTCGCGCTCATCCGCCTTTATACCCACCGCCGAAAGATTGGAACCGAACCAATAGCCTTCCGTACGTTTATATTGATCGGAAAACAGGCTGCGGTTAGCCCATTCAAAATCAAACAACAGGCTTATGGCGTGGCGCACTTGGCTGTCGGCAAAAATTTCGCGCCTGGTATTAAAAGTAAAGCCCAACAGATTAACCGGAATACCACGGCTAAAGCCTGCCTTGATAATGCGTCCGTCCTTAACCGCAGGGAAATTATAAGATGTCTGCCATCGGGTCGGATTGCCCTCCAGAAAAACATCCACCACACCTTTTTTAAAAGCTTCGAACATTGCCGTTTCGTTGCGGAAATATTCAATGCTTATTTTGTCGAAATTATCAAAGCCGCGCTTGACGGGAAGATCTTTCGCCCAATAATCATCATTGCGTTCATAAAGAATTGATTGTCCAGGTGAAACGCGCGCCACTTTATAAGGTCCGCTGCCAACCGGCGCTTTTAAGGAAGCGTTGCCGAAACTGTCCACATCAATGGCATGTTTGGGCAAAACCGGCATCGTGGACGCAATCAGCAACGGAAATTCACGATCCGACTGATCATTGAAGGTGAAGCGCACTTTACGCTCGCCGGTTTTTTCAATTTTCTCGATGCGACTCATACGGCTGCTATAAGGCGGGCGGCCTTTTTCAGTGAGCAGCTCATAGGTAAAGATGACATCCTCAATGGTGACAGGCTCACCGTCCGACCATTTGGCCAAGGGATTCAGTGTAAATTCAACCCAATGGCGATCTTCATCACTTTCAACTTTTTCAGCCAGCAATCCGTAAAGCGCAAAAGCTTCATCGCGCGAGCGCTGCATCAGACTTTCATAGACAAGATTGCCGAAATCGCCGTCCATAAACAATCCGCGTGCAGTGGTGCGCATACTTTTCAAGACAAACGGATTAAGACTATCGAATGTACCGACAACCCCGTAGCGCACCTGCCCGCCTTTCGGCGCATCCGGATTTACATAAGGAAAATACTGATAATCGGCAGGCAGTGCAGCCGTGCCATGCATGGCAAGTGAGTGGGTTGGCTCAGCCCATGTAAACGAAGTCAAATTCAATGACATAGCCGCCGTCAGCAAAGCGGAATAGGTTAGCGTTTTCATTATCCTCAAATTCACCCGACATGAGCTCCGTAAAATATTTTCAATCGGAACGATTCGTAAACAATCAGCCCTAAATTAAGGCTTTTGATCTTTATAAAGCGTGTCAATAGAGTGACATTCGCCAAGGAATGTGTTTTTTTTAACAATTGCAATGAATTGTGCTTAAAGCGCCACTGGATTACACCGAAAAGTCAGTGTAACACAACATTAAGCATATTGGTCACGCTCTCGCCGCATTTTTAAACAATTGAGTTTGCAGATGTTTAAGCAGTAGCTGACCGCCCTAACAAAGGGTAATCGGGATTAAAGCCCAAAACAAAAGCATTGAAAGGAACCTGTTGATCATGTCCAGCAAAAAGACGATCGCGGCCTCATCTGCACTGGCTGGCGTGTTCGCTTTGCTTGCAGCTTCATCCATCCCGGCCTCTGCCCAGCAGCCGCCTGAAGGCTGGTTTAAAGTATGCTCCAAGCAGGAAGACAACGATATCTGCAACACGCAGAATATCGTAACCGCCAATTCCGGCCAGCTGCTGACCGCCGTTAATCTGATCGAAATCAAAGGTAAGATTAACCGCAAAATCTTTCAGGTTTCCGTTCCGACCGGTCGTCTGATTCCTGCAGGCGTAGGCCTCCAGATCGACAACAACAAAGCAGTTAAAGTCGAATACGGCATCTGCTTCCCGGATCGTTGTATCGCTGAAGCACCTTTGACAGATGAATTGGTAAATTCATTCAAAAAAGGCGGCAAAATGGTTCTGACCTCGGTCAACTTCCAGAACCAGCCTAACCCGATTTCTGTTTCGCTGACAGGCTTCTCCGATGCATTGACGGGCCCCGGCCTGCAGCAGAACGAACTGGAAGAACGCCAGAAAGAATTGCAGGATGCAGTTCAAAAGCGTCAGAAAGAATTTGAAGCCAAGATGAAGGCCGAGCAGGATAAAGCCAAAGCCGGCAAATAAGCTTGTATTTCTTCAATCAAAAAAGAGGCGCTTCGAGCGCCTCTTTTTTATGCCTGTTCAAACAATCAGGCTGAATCTTGTTCCAAGTGTATTAGAGGCGCGGCATCACCGCACCAGTCAGCTGCTCGACCATTGAGATGGTCAATTCGTCATAATGGGAAATAATCCGGCTTGGGCCCAAAACATTAACCGGCACATCCGTATAACCAAAATCCACTGCTACAACAGGAATACCCGCTGCCTTTGCCGTATCAATATCGGTGCGGCTGTCACCAATCATCACCGCACGGTCGGCATCGCCACCGGCAGCGGCAATGGTCTGCGTCAAGTGGCGCGGATCCGGTTTGCGGAAAGCAAAACTGTCGGAGCCGCTGATGGCACCGAAACGGTCAGACAAATTGAGACCATCCAATAATTTGACAGCCAGCCCTTCAAATTTATTGGTACAGATTGCCAAAAGATAGCCGCGGCTGGCAAAACGATCCAGCGCTTCGATTGCGCCATCAAAAATTCTGGCCTTACCGGGCATATTATATGCGTAATGCTCCAGAAAAACTGCAACCAACTGATCCAGCTCATCGGATTTCAATTGTTTTTGCTGCGCCTGATAAGCGCGCTCGATCATCACCCGTGCGCCCAAACCAACATAGCGACGCAGTGAAACAGGATCAGCTTGTTGTAATCCTCCCACATCAAGACAATGATTGAGACTTTCCAGAAGATCTGTTGCCGTGTCGACAAGAGTGCCGTCAAGGTCAAAGACTATTATAGGTTTCAACATTCATATATCCGATAACGGTGATCAAATTCATTTCTATGCCTAGCCGATGAACGCCCTGCTCTCAAGCCGGATTCGTTCCCATTACCTGATGTTGGCAAATAAAATGACAAAATACGGTTTTCGTTTTGATTTTTAAAAAATTCACATGTTTTCTTGCAAAATACACTCAAATTTTCTCAATCTTCGCCGCGCATTTTCAAAACAAAGTGAATATGTGCTTTTGTGTCTTGATCAGTCCATGCTAAATGTAAGGTTCAAAATATCGAGAATCCTTACGGCTTTTATAAAGAGCCGCTCTCAAGAGGAATGTAACTATGGATGAAGCCCGTCGACTTAAGATCGCGGCCGCAGCAGAAGCTTTGACACATGTCAAAGATGGCATGCGTCTTGGAATCGGCACGGGTTCAACCGCAGAAGAATTCGTTCGTCTGCTGGGTGAAAAAACCGCCAACGGATTTAAAGTCATCGGCGTGCCAACTTCAGAGCGCACTGCTGCACTTTGCAAAGAGTTGAATATTCCGCTCACCACCTTGGAAGAAACGCCACATCTTGATCTCACCATTGATGGTGCGGATGAAGTTGACGCGGCCCTTACCCTTATCAAAGGCGGCGGCGGTGCATTGCTGCGCGAAAAGATCGTGGCTGCAGCCTCCGATGCAATGATTGTTATTGCCGACGAGAGCAAGCTGGTTGACACATTGGGACGTTTTCCTCTGCCGATTGAAGTCAATATTTTTGGTCTTGGCGCCACTAAACTTGCCATCCAAAAAGCAGCCGACAGCCTCGGTTTGAGCGGCGAATTGGTTCTTCGTCAACAAGACGGAAAAACTTTTGTGACTGATGGCGGTCATTACATCATTGATGCATCTTTTAGCCGCATTCCCGATTCAAAAGCATTATCAGACGCTCTCTTCGCCATTCCGGGTGTTGTAGAGCACGGACTTTTCATCGGACTTTCGGAAACCACTATTATAGCGGGCGCTGATGGTATCCGGACAATTAAACCGTCTAAAAATTAAATTACGGAGTGACGACCTTATGACCAAGACAACAGGCTTACACCGTCTGATAGCGCCACTGGCTGCGCTTGGTATTCTGGCTGGTTTGCAAGGCGCAAATGCTCAGGACGTTTCAGAAGCCCATCTCAATGCTGCACGTTCTGCAATTGCCGCCATTGGCGCGACAGAGCAGTTCGATGCCATTCTGCCTCAGGCTGCAGCATCGCTGAAAGCTGAACTGATTCAGAAAGATCCGAATCTTGAAGAACTGATCACCAAAACTGTTGATGATAAGGCGATTGCATTGGCTGCACGTCGCGCCGATCTGGAAACAGAAGCTGCACGCGCCTATGCAAATTCTTTCTCGCAAGCTGATCTTGAAGCCATTGCAACTTTCTATAATTCAGAAAGCGGCAAGAAGCTGATTGCTGAAGGCCCGATCGTCACCCGTGAAGTGATCAAAGCAGCAGGCATCTGGCAAAATGGTATTGCCCGCGATCTGGCTGTTGGCGTTGGTGAAACGCTTGCCGAACAAGCAAAAGCTGCCGCTCCTGCGTCAGAAGAGCCAAAGCCTGCACAATAAATTTTGCTTCAGCGCACAAAAAAGCCTCCGGTTGATGAAACCGGAGGCTTTTTTTTGTGCAGAGTGTTTTCTTTTAAAGTTTCAGCTTAACTGCCACGGAAAAAGCTTTTACTAAATCCGTACCAAAATCACTGGTACTGACCTTATCGTGAAATTCACCTGATCGTAACAAACCAAGCGCACCGGAAAGCTTGATATCAAAATGATCTGTGACTTTATAATTGGCTCCCGCACCCAATAACCAGACATCGGTCTGTGATGTCCATCCGGTCGAGGTTCCCCTATCCCACGTTAAAGTGGCAGCACCCGACCAATGATCATTAAATTTATGCGCGACACCGCCACTTACCGTCCAGCCATCGCGGAAATAAAGGTCAAGGGAACTCATGACCCTTCCTTTCAGCAATCCGAATGCCGGAACATCATCACTCAGCGTGAAAGGCACCACTTGGATGCTTTTCCAATCTGTCCATTTCACCGACGCCAGCGCCACCCAATCAGGCGCAATGCCGGTTTGAAATTTAAATTCAACAGATTGCGGCAGACTGACATCGGAACCGACATCAAGCGCCATTGTTGGTATGACGCCCGCAATCGTTCCGTTCAAATCATATTTGACCTTCGATTGATAAACGACACTGCCACGCAATGCGATTTCCGGCACCTCATAAGCCGCGCCCAATCGCCACCCGTAACCACGTCCATCGACATCCAAAGTAGCAATTGACTGATTTGGCAACAGTTTTGTTTGATAACCACTCAACTCCTGATAACTTAAGCCACCAAGCAAACGGACAAAGCCCTTCTCACCTACCGCGAGTCGGTAAGAACAGTTCAAACCAAAATCATGTGATGAAATTTCTTGTTCAATTGAACTATAAGCGCGCAAAGTATCCGTACCAACATCCATAACGATACCCCAAGGACGGCGATATTGTGCGGCACAAGCCAAATCATCATTGAGTTGAAAACGTGCTGAAACTTTCGGAACCCAATAAGATTTTCCTTCATTGACATTATCTTTGGCGACAGTCACCGACTGTAAATCAGGCGCAATCTGGCGAATATTTTTAAGTTTACGCTGTGGCATCACATAGGTTACGCCACTTTCAGCCAGATTGCCTTCTTCAAACAGAATATCAAAATCCTGCGAACTGCGCTCAAAACCACCCGCTTGCGCATAGAATGTGCCGCCTATAAGTGCAGCAGTCAAAACGCACGAAATCTTTGCAGCCTTTGTTGTTATCAAGCGCATTTGTCCCCTGCGGTCCTATTTCGTAACATGCATGTTTTCATAAATCCCCAGCACACCATGAATGATAGTCAAAAGACTTTCAAACTTTAGTTGTAGATGAGGCAATAAATCACACAATTAAAACAATAAATTAAATGCCAAACCCAAATTTGCACACAAAAAAGCCCGCGATGCAATTTTATAAAAATTACATCGCGGGCTTTAAAAGTCTCAGATGAGCTTAACCGGCTTCCTGAATACGCTTCTGCGCCAGTGCCACTTTTTCAGCCGCTTCCTGCAATTCAACAAGACGCGCACGCTCTGCCGCCACAACATCTTCGCGCGCATTGGCAACAAATTTCTCATTCGAAAGCTTGGCATTGATCTTCTGCATTTCTGCATCAATCTTGCCTGCTTCCTTGCTCAGACGTGCAGTTTCTGCACTCAGGTCAATCAAGCTGCCAAGCGGCATACATGCTGTTGCTTCGCCGATAACCAGCTGCGCCGAACCTTTTGGCGCTGCATCGGAAAATTCAACATTTTCCACCCGCGCCAGACGCTTGATCGCCGCATCATGACGCTCAAAACGCTCTTTGGTTTGAGCATTTGCTTCCAACACGATCAAAGGTGCTTTGGCTGATGGCGGTACGTTCATTTCAGAGCGAACCGAACGAATACCATTGACCAGGTCAATCAACCAATTCACGTCTGTGGCAGCGTCATTATCCTCAAAGGACAATTCAGGCCACCGAGCCAAAGCCAAAACGCTTTCACGCTTTTCGCCTTCACCAGCGGTCAGATCCCAAAGCTCTTCGGTCATAAACGGCATAAACGGATGCAACAAACGATAGATTTCGTCCAAGCAATAAGCCGCACATGCCTGTGCTTCCGCTTTTTCTGCTTCATCATCGCCCATGAAAATGGGTTTAAGCAATTCCAGATACCAGTCACAGAACTGGTTCCAGACAAAACGGTAGGCAGCAGACGCTGCTTCATTGAAGCGGTAACTGGTAATGCCGGCAGTGATCGCGTTTGAGGCTTCAGTCAGCTCGGTCAAAATCCAGCGGTTAACCGCCAGTTTTGCCTGTTCCGGCTTGAAATTCGGATCGCGTTTCACGCCGTTCATCTGCGCAAAACGGGTCGCATTCCAAAGCTTGGTGCCAAAATTACGGTAACCGGCAATACGTGCTGGATCGAGCTTCACGTCACGTCCCTGTGCGGCCATAATAGCCAGCGTAAAGCGCAGCGCATCAGCACCATATTCTTCAATCAGTTCCAGCGGATCAATGACGTTGCCCTTCGACTTCGACATTTTCGCACCGTTTTTATCACGCACCAGCGCGTGAACATAAACAGTATGGAACGGCTCTTCATGCATGAAATGAAGGCCCATCATCATCATTCTGGCGACCCAGAAGAAGATAATGTCAAAACCCGTTACCAGAACATCTGTTTGGTAATAGGTGGCGAGTTCCGGTGTTTTGTCAGGCCAGCCAAGCGTCGAGAACGGCCACAACGCAGAAGAGAACCATGTATCCAGAACATCAGGATCACGGGTCAGTTCTGTCGGCTTGCCATAATGTTTTTCGGCTGAAGCCAAAGCTTCAGCTTCGCTTTTCTCGACGAAAATCTCACCATCTGGACCATACCAGGCTGGGATCTGGTGCCCCCACCACAATTGGCGGGAAATACACCACGGCTGAATATTATCCATCCAGTCATAATAGGTTTTTTCCCATGTCTTTGGTACGATCGCAGTGCGTCCTTCACGAACGCTGTCGATGGCAGGCTTGGCCATTTCAGCAGCATTAACGTACCACTGGTCGGTCAATAGCGGTTCAATCGGCACGCCGCCACGGTCACCATGCGGAACCATATGGATGTGATCTTCGATTTTCTCGAGATAACCACCCTCTTCCATCTTGGTGACAATGGCTTTGCGAGCAGCAAATCTGTCCTGACCATCAAGCTCGGTAATCAATGCATCAAGCTCGGCACTTGCAGCCACGCCTTCCAGAAAATCTTCATTGTCTTTCAGGCAGATGGTGGCATCCGGCGCCATAATATTTATTTGGCGCAGATTATTACGCTTGCCAACTTCCGCATCATTGAAATCATGAGCAGGCGTGATTTTAACCGCACCGGAACCAGCTTCCGGATCCGCATAATCATCACCAACAATCGGAATTGCACGGCCAACCAGCGGGAGAATAACGGACTTGCCGATACGTGCCTGATAGCGCTCATCTTCCGGATTAACCGCAACACCACTATCACCCAGCATGGTTTCAGGGCGTGTGGTGGCAACAACGATATAAGTGCTTGGGTCTTCTGCGTTAAAGGTCACACCTTCCAGCGGATAGCGGAAGTGCCAGAGATTGCCCTTAAGTTCACGCTGCTCAACTTCAATATCGGAAATCGCGGTCAGCAATTTCGGATCCCAATTGACCAAACGTTTGTCTTTATAAATCAAACCTTCGCGGTGAAGTGTTACAAACACTTCCAAAACCGCCTTGGACAGACCTTCATCCATGGTAAAACGTTCACGTGACCAATCGCAAGATGCACCAAGACGGCGCAGCTGATTGGAAATCATGCCACCGGATTCACTTTTCCACTGCCAGATGCGTTCGACGAATTTCTCACGCCCCATCGCATGACGGTTTGGCTCTTTACGCTCGGCCAGCTGACGCTCGACAACCATCTGCGTTGCAATACCGGCATGGTCAAAGCCCGGCTGCCACAGCACGTTTTTGCCGCGCATACGTTCAAAACGAACCAGAATATCCTGAATCGTATTGTTCAGCGCATGGCCCATATGCAAAGAACCGGTGACATTTGGCGGCGGAATAACGATTGTAAATGGCTCGGCACCCTCTTTAGCACCGGCACCCGCTTTAAATGCGCCTGCCTCTTCCCATCGCTCAGCAATTTTCGGCTCTGTTGCCGCTGCATCATATGTTTTTTCTAGCATCAAACTGTCCGGTCGTTGTGCAAAGAATGAAGATTAATCCAGCAGTTCGCCGCCTTCACTCAATAATAAAGTCTAAATGAGAGTCACTTTGATTGATCTCTTAAACCGCCATGGGTTTTGTGTCAAAAAACAATAATCCCGCCATATATAATGACGGGATCATCGCATTCCAACTTAATTAGTTCCAATCAGAGTTGTTCGCCGCGCACCATCCGTTCGATTTCCTCACGCACCAAGCGCTCGACCATGGACGGCAGATTTTCATCAAGCCAATTTTGCAGCATCGGACGTAACAGCGCTTCTGCCTGCTCTTCCAATGAGCGGATGCGTTCCTGACGAACCGCTTCCGACAATTGGTCAAAAGAAGCAGCTACCTGCTGCTTGGTCGCATCCGATGCCAAAGCGGCTGAAGGTTTTTCTTGTTCTTCCGGCTGCTTTTCCATCATTTCCGAGATAATCTTCTGAATATCGTTTTCCACGCTCTCTTCGACTTTCTCTCTGATGTTGAAATCAGCAGATTCCGCTTCCAATGAAGACTGCACAGCCGATTGGGAAACCAAAGCAGGATCAGCTTGTTCATCCGGCTCTTGCAGGCTATCAACCGCGACAGCTGCATCATTCGCCGGAACCGGCTTTACAGCCACATATTCAGCATGCGTTTCTTCGGCATCAAATGAGCCGCGCAGATTGATATTTGTATCAAAAACAGGAGCGTCCGGATTTTCAAGTGCTGCCGAAACCGCGGAAATAACGGAATTACGGACAGGCTCTGAATGAGATGCCGATGTATCAGCTACCTTTTCCTGCAATAAAGGACGCTCAAAATTACGTGGCGGCGCCGAAACAACAGGCTCACTCACCTCGGCAGCAGGACGCCGGAAAGGCGCAACTTCACCGCGCACCGGCTGCTCATTACGCATAATCGGCTTTTCAACCGGCGCCTCTTCAGCAGAGACTTGCCGGGTCACATCGCTATCCTCAATAATACGACGGATAGAAGCGAGGATTTCTTCCATTGAAGGCTCACGAGCCGCGCTTGATGCCTGTGCCATAATCTTAACGATCCCATATTCTCGCTGGTGGAAGCGAATCTTACCGGACTAAAGTAACGAACTATTAATGATTTGAGAATCCCTAAGCGACAATCCAAACCGCAAACTCACAGATTTATCATTTATTAATAAATTCAACATCCGCCAGCGATTCGCCAAAATATGGACATGAAAAAACGGGCGCTGCAATCACCCGTTTTTTAAAAAACTTAAATTGAAAATAAATAAGCCAGAATAATAACTGAAAACAATGCCACGACGCCCCAGAGCGTCACGCCCCAGCAAGATTTTTGAACTGTTTCGTCCATTTTATAATCGCATCTTTTCTGCTGATTGAGAATTCTCCACCAGATATATGGTTAGCTTTGCGTTTACGCAATCTTTCTTTGCGGCATAAATATGGCGCAAGCTATGCAAAAAAATACATTGACGATTAAAAATCGTATAAAAACAACTCCTTAATGATATATTATTTATTAGCATTTCCTTAAAATTTGCGGCAAAAATATGCCTGTCACGGCTTGGGAAAGAGCTCTTCAGTCTTTCCTTTCCACCAATAGATCACCAATCCCAACCATTCATGCAGCGCAGTTGAGGTTCGCGCGAAGGCTTCATTGGCATTTTGGAAGTAAAGACGGAATTTCGTTTCCGGTACGGTTTTATAATCAACCGGCCATGCAATAATATCAAAACCCGTTTTCCTAAACACGCCGACAGAGCGCGGCATATGAAAAGCCGATGTCACCAGCAGCCATTGCTCGCCGCCCTTAGGCTGCACCAAATCACGGGTAAAGAGAGCATTTTCAACCGTATTGCGGGATTTCGCCTCATATACCACATGATCATCGGCGATCTGAAACGCTTCAAAAAGCTGCTTTGTACTATCTGCATCCGGCTTTGACTGGCTAAAATAAGTTCCCTCACCGCCCGTTACGATAATTTTAGCCTCCGGATAGATTTTAGCAAGGCGCATGGTTTCAATGATCCGGTCGCCGGCACTGTTCAATTCTGTCCCACCACGTGCAGCATTAATTTCACCACTCATATAACCACCCAAGACAATAATGCCTGCAATTTTATCAGGATAGTTTTGTGGTCGCTGGAACCGCTCTTCCAAAGGATTGAGAAGCACCGCGCCCAAGGTCGTAAATCCACATAAAATAATAATAACGCAAGCAAGCACTGCCAATGAAACGGCCAGAATTTTCCAGCCGCAATAAAATGCAACAATGATCAAAGTGCATAAAAAAAGCAGCACCGACAAAGGCTGCACAAAAAGCCAGATAATTTTGGACAGACTAAAAAACATATTGCCCCATAGATGACGAAAAACAGAAGAAATCATCCCGTTTGTAGCATGGAATATAATGCATCATAGTATGGATCGCGTCATCTTACGCGACAGATCACCGCTTATTCATTAAATTTTAACAAACAGCCCAATGCACCATTGTTAAAATCCCTTAATTGTTATACTTAGCCCGCGTACCCTGCGGAACTTATCTCCCGCTCATCACAGATTTCCATATCCGGGAACAGCCATGAACCGTCGCCGCCGTATATACGAGGGTAAGGCCAAGATTCTTTATGAAGGACCTGAGCCAGGTACTCTCATCCAGTTTTTCAAGGATGACGCAACCGCGTTCAACAACAAGAAGCACGAAGTCATTGACGGAAAGGGCGTGTTGAACAACCGCATTTCCGAACATATTTTCCAGCTCTTGAACCGGATCAATATCCCGACCCACTTCATCAAGCGCATCAATATGCGTGAACAATTGATCAAAGAAGTCGAGATTATTCCTTTGGAAGTTGTGATCCGTAACGTTGCTGCCGGTTCGCTGGCAAAACGTCTCGGCCTTGAAGAAGGCACTATTCTTCCACGCTCCATTGTCGAGTTTTACTATAAAGCCGACGAACTTGATGATCCGATGGTCTCAGAGGAACATATCACCGCTTTCGGATGGGCTACCCCTCAGGAACTCGATGATATTATGACGCTTGCAATCCGCGTCAATGATTTCCTCACCGGCCTGTTTCTCGGCATCGGTATCCAGTTGGTGGATTTCAAAATTGAATGCGGCCGCCTCTTTGAAGGCGAGCTGATGCGTGTTGTCATTGCGGATGAAATCTCCCCTGATTCCGCGCGTCTATGGGACATCAACACCAACGACAAGATGGACAAAGACCGTTTCCGCCGCGATATGGGTGGTTTGGTTGAAGCCTATCAGGAAGTGGCACGTCGCCTTGGCATCATGAATGAAAATGAGCCATCGCGTCCGACCGGCCCCGTTCTGGTGAAATAAAATTTCGCAAAGCCCGTCTGCCTGCAGGCGGGCTCTGTGATTTATAAAACAGCTTTTACGGCAATCTTTTTTTACAGGATAAAACAGTGATCAAAGCACGTGTCACCGTTACATTGAAAAACGGCGTTCTCGACCCTCAGGGCAAGGCAATTGTTGGCGCATTGGGCAGCCTTGGTTTTGACGGCGTCAACTCTGTTCGTCAGGGCAAAGTTTTTGATGTTGAGCTGGAAGGCGCCGACAAAGCTGCTGCCGAAGCCAATATCAAAGCAATGTGCGAAAAGCTTCTCGCCAATACCGTCATCGAAGATTATAGTATTACTATTCTCTGACCATTGATGAGATCTCTTGGAAGTTATCAAGCTGATCTTTTCACTTTTGTTATATGAACAACAGGACGATTGGTGTCATGAAATCCGCTGTCATTCTCCTTCCGGGCCTCAATCGCGACCGCGATATGATTGCCGCTTTAACAAAAATCTCCGGTCAGGCACCTGTCACTGTCTGGCAGACGGATACCAGCATCCCTGATGATGTGGATCTGATCGTCATTCCGGGTGGTTTTTCTTACGGCGACTATCTGCGTTGCGGAGCTATTGCTGCGCGTATGCCTGTTATGCAGGCTGTGCGTGAAAAAGCTGAAAAAGGCGTCAAAGTTATGGGCGTCTGCAATGGTTTCCAGATTTTGCTTGAAGCAGGTCTGTTGCCAGGTGCGTTGATGCGCAACACATCGCTGAAATTTGTCTGCCGTGAAGTGAAACTCGAAGTTGCCAATGCGACTTCCGTCTTTACCCGTGCCTATCAGGCAGGCCAGATCATTCGCTGCCCTGTAGCCCATCATGATGGCAATTATTTTGCCGATGCGGAAACATTGAAGCGCTTGGAAGATAATGGTCAGGTTCTGTTCCGTTATGCGGAAGGCACGAACCCGAACGGTTCCGTCAATAATATTGCCGGTATTATGAACGAGCGTGGCAATGTGCTCGGCATGATGCCACATCCGGAAAATCTGATCGAAGCAGCCCACGGCGGTGACGACGGACGCGCATTGTTTGCCGGTGCCCTTGGACTGGCTGCCTGATTGACAAAACTGTCTTTCAGGACAGATAAACTTGTTTTCGTTTCAAACTGAGTGAGCATCAAACCTCACCATTACAGCGCTTAAGCATCAAGGAGATTGCGACCCATGAAACTTTATTCCCGGCCTCTTTCTCCTTATGCGGCGGCAGTGCGCGCGGCTGCTTATCTGAAAAATGTTCCGCTCAAACTGATTGATCTGCCTTACCCGTTTCAAGAGCAGATTGCTGATATTACGCCGGTACAGCGTGTACCAGTGTTCGTCACAGGTTCCGGCACTTCGCTTTTTGAAGCCATTATTATTGCCGAATATCTGGAAGAAAAATTCCCTGAAATACCACTGCTGCCACAAGATCCCAAAGATCGTGCACTGGTCCGCTTATTGGCGCGCATGGCCGAGTTGGAAGTGTTTGTACCTGCACTTACCATTTTCAAATTGCCTGCCGATGCTGCCGATCATCAGCAAAAAATCGATGAGCAAATCGCGATCATCAAACGTGGCCTTGCCATTATTGAAGAGCGTTTAACCGGTGAAGCCTATGCTTTGGGCGATCATGCAACCCTTGCGGATTGCTGGTTGTTGCCGATCCGTTTCTTCTTGGAACCAATCAAAAAGCTCAGCAATTACCCAACGCTTTTTAATGATTATCCAAAGTTTGAAGCCTATGCTGCCAATGCCCGTCAAGATGATGCACTCGCAACCGTCTGGAACGAAATGCAGGATGGTCTGGTCGCCTTCAAACCACAACTGGCCTAGAATTTATAAGCTGGCGGAGCGCGCACTTGTTAAAGTTTAATCTCGCGACAACCTTGGGTCTGTCAGCTTTATTGTTCTTATCATCATGTCAGTCAGCCCGTCAGGCTGGACCGGGTCCTTTGATGCTTAACTCGTCCAAGCCAGCTTTGCCGACAATGGAGATGATGAGTCAGTCCGCAACAGCTTGCTGGTTCAAGTCAAAAGATAAAGATTTCCGCGCCTATAAGATGGCCGCAGAGCTTAATTCTTTCTCCGGAAGACCACGTTTTTTATTAGTGCCGGTTAAAAATCCGACTGCCCGCCCATTGCTCGTTGTGCAAGCGGAAGGCAATCCGGCCAAAATTGAAGTTTTCGGGCCAATGATGGGGCAACCTGTCGGTTCAAAAATTGCCCATGATGTAAAGCTTTGGGCTGAAGGGCAAAAACAATGTTCCTGAATAAACCGCGATAAAGCCTGAACTTCAGGCTTTTTATACTCGCACTCCTCCTCATCTTGCGGTAAAGAAGCCGCTTGAAACACTAGATTTTCGGTGGGTTTTCTGTTTCCATGACCAATTCCTCATCCAATATCACAAACAATCAGGCAATCACGCCAGAACTGATCGAAGCGCACGGCCTGAAGCCGGATGAATATCAGCGCATCCTCGGTCTTATTGGTCGCGAGCCAAGCTATACAGAGCTTGGTATTTTCTCTGCCATGTGGAATGAGCACTGCTCTTATAAATCATCTAAGAAATGGCTGCGCACGCTGCCGACAACTGGCCCGCGCGTTATTCAAGGCCCTGGCGAAAACGCCGGTGTTGTTGATATCGGCGATGGCGACTGCATCGTCTTCAAGATGGAAAGCCACAACCACCCTTCCTATATCGAGCCTTATCAGGGTGCGGCGACCGGTGTTGGCGGTATTCTGCGTGACGTCTTCACCATGGGTGCACGTCCCGTTGCTGCCATGAATGCGCTGCGCTTTGGTGAGCCAACCCATCCAAAAACCCGCCATCTCGTCTCTGGCGTTGTTTCCGGTATTGGTGGTTACGGCAACGCATTCGGCGTGCCGACTGTTGGCGGTGAGGTTAATTTCGACAAGCGTTACAACGACAATATCCTCGTCAATGCTTTTGCTGCGGGCTTAGCTAAAACCGACGCAATCTTCTACTCAAAGGCTGAAGGCGTTGGCCTGCCGGTTGTTTATTTGGGTGCAAAAACCGGTCGTGACGGTGTTGGCGGCGCGACAATGGCATCAGCTGAATTCGATGAAACCATCGAAGAAAAGCGCCCAACCGTTCAGGTTGGTGATCCGTTTACTGAAAAATGCCTGCTCGAAGCTTGCCTTGAGCTGATGGCATCCGGTGCGGTTATCGCTATTCAGGATATGGGTGCAGCAGGCCTTACCTGTTCGGCTGTTGAAATGGGTGCCAAAGGCGACCTCGGCATTGAACTGATCCTTGATCATGTGCCAGTGCGCGAAGAAAACATGACCGCTTACGAAATGATGCTTTCTGAAAGTCAGGAACGCATGCTGATGGTTCTAAAACCTGAAAAGGCAGAAGAAGCAGAAGCAATTTTCGTCAAGTGGGGTCTGGATTTCGCTATTGTTGGTAAAACCACTGATGATCTGCGCTTCCGCGTGATCCATCAGGGCGTTGAAGTTGCCAATCTGCCGATTAAAGAACTCGGCGATGAAGCACCTGAATATGATCGCCCTTGGAAAGAGCCAGGCCGCCATGCTCCGCTTGCAGCCAGCGCTGTGCCGGAAGTTGAAGATTATGCCGACGCTCTTTTAAAACTGGTAGGTTCTGCCGATCAGTCTTCACGTCGCTGGGTTTACGAACAATTCGACACCATCATTCAGGGTAATTCTTTGCAAATCCCTGGTGGTGATGCCGGTGTTATCCGCATTGACGGCCATGAAACCAAGGCGCTCGCGTTCTCGTCAGACGTAACGCCGCGCTATTGCGAAGCTGATCCGTTTGAAGGCGGTAAACAGGCTGTTGCAGAATGCTGGCGCAACCTGACCGCTGTTGGCGCAGAGCCTTTGGCCTCCACCGACAACCTCAATTTCGGCAATCCTGAAAAGCCTGAAGTGATGGGTCAGCTGGTTAAAGCCATTGAAGGCATTGGCGAAGCATGCCGTAGCCTCGCCTTCCCGATCGTTTCGGGTAACGTATCGCTTTATAACGAAACCAATGGTCAGGCGATTTTACCAACGCCAACCATTGCCGGTGTCGGCCTCATTCCTGATTGGAAGCAGATGGCTAAAATCGGCGGCATGCAGGATGGCGATGTGCTGATCCTGCTCGGTGGCGATGGTACCCATCTTGGCCAGTCGATTTACCTGCGCGATCTGTTTGACCGTGCCGATGGCCCGCCTCCATCCGTTGATTTGAGCATTGAAAAGCGTAACGGTGATTTCGTCCGCTCCGCCATCCGCAACGGTCAGGTTACCGCTTGTCACGATCTGTCCGATGGTGGTCTGGCGCTGGCAGTTGCTGAAATGGCAATCAAATCCGGTAAAGGTGCTACGCTTGATATCGGTGAAGGCGCACGCCATGCACTGATGTTTGGTGAAGATCAGGCGCGTTATGTTGTTTCAACGTCTGCTGAAACTGCCAATCTTTTGGCACTCAATGCAGAAGGTTCCGGCATTCCGTTCCGTATCCTCGGTATTGTCGGTGGCGATGAGCTCAACTTCGGGGACGCTTGCAAAACCTCTGTCGATGCTCTGAAATCAGCCTATGAAGGTTGGTTCCCGAACTACATGAACGGCATTGAAGCTGCCGAATAAAGAATATTTGATTAGGAAAACAAGAGGCTGCGCTTCAAATCGCAGCCTTTATCTTTTAAGAGCCAGCCACAATTTGCACCAACAGAGGCAAATTGCCGTCTGGCATCAATCGGCTTGAACGCCCATATATAAAGTTCAATACCCCGCATTCATAACCGAGCTTTTTATGTCTGATTTTTCCCGCGACTATATTAATACATATTTCCATGCCACCAATGACGATATCCGTCCGGTTGAATGGCTTGTCACAGAGGGACTGACAGATTACGAATATGCGCTTAAATTCATGGAAGAACGGGTGAAAAACATCCGTGATAATAGCGCACCTGAATTAGTCTGGTTGATAGAACACCCGCCACTTTACACAAGCGGCACCAGTGCCAATGCAGCCGATCTTTTGACCCCAGATCGTTTTCCGGTATATGAAACCGGACGCGGCGGTGAATATACCTATCATGGCCCCGGCCAGAGGGTGGTCTATGTGATGCTGGATTTAAAACGCCGTCGTGAAGATGTGCGCGCCTTTGTAGCGGCACTCGAAGAATGGATCATTCAGACATTAGCCGAGTTCAATATCAAAGGTGAGCGCCGCGAAGATCGCGTCGGCGTTTGGGTCACACGTCCTGAAAAGCCGCGCCTTGCCAATGGCGCCATGTCGGAAGATAAAATTGCCGCCATCGGCATACGCCTGCGCCGTTGGGTCAGTTTTCACGGTATTGCTTTGAATGTGGAGCCGGAATTGGAAAATTTCAACGGCATTGTCCCGTGCGGCGTTACTGAGCACGGTGTCACCAGTTTGGTTGATCTTGGCCTTCCTGTGACGATGGATGATCTTGATTTAGCCTTGGCCAAAACATTTCGCACCATTTTTGGTGAAAGCTGAAAAATTCAAAACCACTCGACAGTAAAATAACAAAAAGAGCATTTGCGAAAACCGCAAATGCTCTTTTTATTTAAATAGTTTTTTAAAAGCTTAAGCTTTCTTCAAAAACTCGGTTTTCAGCACCAAACCTTTAACCTGCTTGGTATTGCATTCGACTTCACCCGGATTACCGTTCAGGCGTACATTTTTAACCAATGTACCGCGCTTGATGGTTTCAGACGTACCTTTAACTTTCAAATCTTTAATCAAGGTAACAGAATCACCTTCCAAAATCTGCGTACCATTGCTATCTCTTACAATAACGTCATCACTCATGCTCATCACCTTTAAAAAAATAGCCTCAAGCTGTTCTTTCAAACAAAGCTTAAGGCCGTTTCAGAACTTTAAATACACGTCTTACCAGTTTAAGATAGCCATGCTTAACCTTAACCAAGCAGCGTGCTCTGCCATTTTTTGTGGCGCAATAGCTAACCTAGCACCGGCACCGATTTATCAGGTGATCTGTTTAACGCACCTGATCAAGCAAACGTTTGCATTCCAGCAAATCAAACAAGGCTTCCTGTAACAGGCTGCGATTATCTTTGGATGCACGACGATCATCAGCGCCCACCGGCCCCGATTCCTCCCCCTTCAGCAACCCAAATAATTTACGCGGTGCAGCCGGCGCTTTAATGCCGGATGGAAGCGATGATTCGTCAAATCCGTCCACTTCGGCATGACGGCTCGCATCTAATTGCTTTTGCTTGGTAATCGCGTCAATAGCAGCGACATCACCATTGCCGAGTGCAATGATAAACTGCACATTATTTTCACGTAAAAGCTTCTGAACGCCTTTAATCGTATAGCCCTGATCATAAAGCAGATGACGGATGCCTTTGAGCAATTCAACGTCGAGCGGGCGGTAATAACGACGACCGCCACCGCGTTTTAAAGGCTTGATCTGTGTAAACCGCGTTTCCCAAAAGCGCAAAACATGCTGCGGCAAATCAAGATCATCAGCAACTTCACTGATTGTCCTGAAAGCATCTGGACCTTTATCCATATACTGCCCCTTCTGATATTACAGTCTCTTCATCAGCCTTATATTTGCAACAAATCACAAAGCTTCAGAATTTTCATTATACATGATGGCCAGCCAATGATGAAACGAAATGTCACATCAACCGCTAAAAACCATACGAATCATTTATATAATGAACATGCAATATCAACTATTTACAGGCAAGCATTTAAGCACGCTGTTAATGGGCAATATGGATTGCAGCTAATTATTTCGCGCTTGCAGCCTGCTTGTTTCGCTTTTGGTGCTCTTCAAGAATACGCTGCTTCAAGACGTTGGAAGCCTTGAATGTCATAACCCTGCGCGGCAAAATGGGAACTTCTTCGCCGGTTTTCGGATTGCGGCCAATACGTTCATTCTTCTCGCGCACCTGAAAAGTGGCAAAAGATGAAAGTTTGACGGTTTCTCCATTCACAATTGCATCACACACTTCATCGAGAATCATTTCGACAAGTGCTGCTGACTCTGTGCGCGAAAGACCTACCTTACGGTAAACAGCCTCTGCCAGATCTGCGCGTGTGACTGTCTTACCCCCCATGACGGAACCTACCTGGTTAGCGTTGGACTAATATTATCCTTAACTGCCAGCAGGTTACACAAATAAAATGGTTTTGGTCAAGCAGCCATTTTCACGCGACAGAAATTAAACCGTAACTTTACCAGCGCAACAACACCGCGCCCCAAGTAAAACCACCGCCCATGGCTTCCAAAAGGATCAGATCACCTTGTTTGATACGGCCATCTTTTACTGCAGTTGCCAATGCCAATGGCACTGACGCCGCAGAAGTATTGCCGTGTTGATCAACGGTGATCACAACTTTCTCATCAGCTATGTTCAGCTTTTTGGCCGAAGCATCAATAATGCGTTTATTAGCCTGATGCGGCACAAACCAGTCGATATCATTAGCAGTCAGACCGGTTTCTTCAAATGAAGCTTCAATCACATCGGTGATCATACCAACTGCATGTTTGAAAACTTCACGGCCTTCCATGCGCAAATGACCAACGGTCTGTGTGGTTGAAGGGCCACCATCCACAAAAAGCTTGTGCTTGTGCGAACCATCGGAGCGCAAATTGGACGACAGAATACCGCGATCCGAGGTCAAACCCTTACCTTCGCCGGCTTCAAGCACAACCGCACCGGCACCATCGCCGAAAAGAACGCAAGTGCTGCGGTCATTCCAATCGAGAATACGTGAGAAGGTTTCAGCACCAATCACCAGAACGCGGTTAGCCATACCGCCGCGGATATAAAGATCAGCGGTGCTGATCGCATAAATGAAACCGGAGCAAACAGCCTGCATGTCAAATGCAAAGCCATGTGTCATACCGAGTTCTTTTTGAATTTCAACAGCGCTGGCCGGAAATGTATTATTAGGTGTGGAAGTCGCAACAACAATCAGATCAATATCATCAGGTGTCAGGCCGGCATTTTCCAATGCAGCACGTGCTGCAGCCGCACCAAGCGAAACCGTTGTTTCATTTTCATTGGCAATATGACGCTGACGAATACCTGTGCGCTGCACAATCCACTCATCCGACGTTTCAACCATATTTTCCAAGTCAGAATTCTTAACGATACGCTCCGGCAGTGCGGTTCCGATACCCTTAACGACAGATCTGATCATCGCTTTTTCCATTTTCCAAGACATCGACATCCCTGATGGGGGAGCGCTTATCATTAAGTCATAGGCTCTATAGCCTGTATGCTTTTTTCACGAAATTAACTCAGCTGATCTCAGCTAGCATTATTTATGAAAAACGCCAAGTTTCTTACATTAAATCCGGGCGGTCACGCCTGATTTTCATCAGACATGCCAGCCTCTTCCACTTTTGTATTGACGGGAGCGCTATGCTGGAAATGCGACAGATCTGCGGTAATTTTCTCTAAAAGTTTATTACGCACCATATCATAGCCCACTTCGATGGCAGCAGCGATACCATCGGCATTCGCACCACCGTGACTTTTGATCACGACGCCATTGAGCCCCAAGAACACGCCGCCATTGACCTTGTTCGGATCCATTTTCTCGCGCAGGCGATCAAAAGCACCTTTGGCAAACAAATAACCGATTTTGGCAAGCCATGTCCGGCTCATTGATTGACGCAGCAGTGTTGCAATCTGACGAGCAGTTCCTTCAGCTGTTTTAAGTGCGATATTGCCGGTAAATCCTTCGGTCACCACCACATCAACCGTGCCGCTACCGATATCATTGCCTTCAACAAAGCCATAATATTCCAGGCCGTCCAATGGTGTATCCCGCAGGATCTGTCCGGCTTCCTTGATTTCATCAAGACCTTTCACATCCTCAACGCCCACATTGAGAAGGCCAACCGTCGGACGCTTCACTTCAAAAAGTGCGCGCGCCATTCCGGCACCCATCACTGCATAATTGACCAATTGCGGCGCATCGGCACCAATAGTTGCCCCCACATCCAGCACAATGCCCTCGCCGCGCAAATTCGGCCAGATTGCTGCAATTGCCGGACGCTCGATCTGCGGCATCATCCGCAGACAAAACTTGGACATCGCCATCAGCGCACCGGTATTGCCGGCCGAGACGCAAGCATCCGCTTCACCGTCTTTAACGGCCTCAAGTGCCTGCCACATCGACGATTTTCCCCGACCATTGCGCAAAGCCTGCCCCGGTTTTTCATCCATACGCACTGCCATTTCACTGACGCGAAACTTGGATGCGGCCTGAAGTTTAGGATATTTGGCCAGAACCGGTTCTACCTGCTCTGCCAGCCCATAAATTACAAAACGGATATCCGGATGACGCTCAAGCGCAGTTGCCGCTCCGGGTATGACTACTTCAGGGCCAAAATCGCCACCCATGGCGTCAATCGAAATTCTTATCACTCTGGAATGTCCTGTGCGGTCCCTGTTGCTCGTATAGCTTTTTACAAAAAATCAGCGATCACGCTTTAAGATTTACGCGAAAATAGCTTTTTTACACCGCCATACAACTTAAATTTGGCAAATAGCTTAATTCAGTTCTTCTTCTGCCAATTCCCAAGACTTGCAAATGGTGAGACAGTGTCACTGTCGCTCTCGTCTTCGACCTCGCCAACACTGACAATAACAGAATCAGCCAAATCGCTTTTGCGCGGATAAGGATCAATTGCCAGATCAAAAAACTCTTCAGCAATTGCGCCTATATCAATTTTATCTCCCGAAAAAGTTTCTGGAATATCGGGACCATCGGCTGAAATCAGCATTTCACCGCTTTCATCCAGCGGAACTCGGGCAAGGCGTGAATGCTCCGGCACCAGCACAATTTCGACATCTTCGTCGATCTGATTCTCAATCGGCTCCAATGTAGCGACACAAGCCTGCACGATATGCGCCTGAATTTTACCACGAATTTTAATGCCGCTCTTTTTCCAGGGCGTAATGGTAAAACCGGCAGAAAAGGCCAAAACCCGATCCAGACCGTGGGCTTCAGCCAAAGCCGCACGCTCATTGTCGTCGCTTTTCAGTGTCACTTCAATGCCTTTCTGGGGCACATGCTGCACCGAAACCGGAAAACTCAAAACTGCTTCTCGCATTATGCTGTCTCAATTTGCACGGTCGATTTTAAATCTTCCGCATTCAAAAATGTTAGATTGCCTGCTGCAATATCCTGATCCTGCAATTTTGACAAATGATCACGACTCGCAAACACATACCTACAAAGGTCGTCCGCTTGCGGCCAGTTTTCAAGATCAGGCTGTATATTGCGTGCCAAGGCAATGCTTAAAGCTTCACGATCATTAGAATCAAGTGCGGCTCCATAAGAGCCGACACGACCGTAAAACATCCTCGCCAATTTTTTCATGCGTTTTGGCACAGATTGGTCACCAATACCGAATTCACGCAATGAATGATCAATATCTTTAAAGAATTCATCAGCCAAGTCCTGCCCCAGCGCGGTAAGCGCTTTATTTTCGATATTATCTGATTTGAAGCGATGAAGGGTCAAAAACATATGTAACGACAACATTTCATAGCGACCAAGCGGCGTATCTGGCACCTGAAACTGTGCATAAAAATATTTTTGACGTGTTGCCAACACGATATTTTCATAAATATGCAGTTTAATGGCTTCATTAGCCTTCGATTTACGTCGAAAAAGTTGAAGAATCATAATCTAGCGACCGTTCTTATTGCATCCAGTTGCAAGGTGGTTTACCGAAGTTCTTTTAACGGCGAAAGTGCCGCCCTGATTTAGATCATGGAGATGTCATTGTTGCAGCGATTTTTAACAAGCCCCCGAACAAGAGGCGCGATGCTTGCTAGCACTGTGGTTCTCTTATCAGCAGGTTTAGCAGGATGTAATACCGCATCAACCCTGAACCCGTCTGAAATAATGACCGAAGGCTATGTACTCGATAAAGAAGCACTGGATTCCATTCCGGTCGGTTCAAGCCGTGAACAGGTTATGATGGCGATGGGTACTCCATCCTCGACTGCCACGTTTGATAATGAAGTATTCTATTATATTTCACAAAAACGTTACCGTGCGGCTCAATTTATGCCGCCTAAAATTACCGATCGACAGATTCTCGCAATCTATTTTGATAAAGATGAAAAAGTCAGCAAGATTGCCAATTATGGCCTGCAAGACGGCAAATTATTTGATTTCATCTCCCGCACGACACCAACAGGCGGTAAAGATCAAACCTTCCTCACACAGGTTATTCAAGGTGTAAGCAAGGCACCGACTTCGCTTCCAGGCGGCTGATACGTCAATAATCGACAAAACTGTCAAACCCCGCTTTAAAAAGCGGGGTTTTTTATTATTTCAGTCCCTCACACCGAATGCGCCAGCACCGCCAAAAGCAACAGCGCCACAATATTGGTGATCTTGATCGCCGGATTAACCGCAGGCCCTGCCGTATCCTTATAAGGATCGCCTACAGTGTCGCCGGTGACCGATGCTTTATGTGCTTCTGATCCCTTTAAATGCAGCACACCGTCTTTATCGGTAAAGCCGTCCTCAAAGCTTTTCTTGGCATTATCCCACGCGCCGCCACCTGATGTCATGGAAATGGCCACAAACAAGCCATTGACGATCACACCGAGTAAAGAAGCGCCGAGCGCTGCAAAAGCCGCCGATTTGGAGCCGGAAATCATCAATACACCGAAATAAACTACCAATGGAGCAAGCACCGGCAACAAAGATGGCAGTATCATTTCTCGGATAGCTGCTTTGGTTAGAATATCGACTGCACGCGCATAATCAGGCCGTTCCTCACCGGTCATGATGCCCGGATGCTCGCGGAATTGACGGCGCACTTCATGCACCACAGAACTGGCCGCCCGCCCCACCGCGGTCATGGCCATGCCGCCAAAGAGATAGGGAATAAGCCCGCCAAAAATCAACCCCGCCACCACATAAGGATTGGAGAGATCAAACGACACTTCGCCCATATTGGCAAAATACGGATATTGGTCACCATGCGCGGCAAAATAAGCCAGATCATTAGAGTAAGCTGCAAAGAGCACCAATGCCCCAAGCCCGGCCGAACCAATCGCATAGCCTTTGGTGACCGCTTTGGTCGTATTGCCCACCGCATCCAGTGCATCGGTTGCCTTGCGAACCTCACCATCAAGACCGGACATTTCTGCAATGCCACCGGCATTATCTGTCACCGGCCCGAATGCATCAAGCGCCACAATCATTCCGGCAATGCCCAGCATCGCAGTAACGGCAATTGCTGTACCGAAAAGACCTGCCAACTGATAGGTGGCAATAATACCGCCAACAATTACCAATGCCGGCAATGCTGTTGCTTCCAGCGAGACTGCCAGCCCCTGAATAACATTGGTGCCGTGACCACTCACAGAAGCCTGCGCGATGGAATTGACCGGTCTCTTGTTGGTACCGGTATAATATTCGGTAATCACCACAATCAAACCGGTGACAATCAATCCGATAATACCGCAGATAAACAGATTGGTACCGGTGATGATCTGCCCATCCACAACACCCACCTCGCCCCAACCAATGGTCAGCATATTGGCAACAGCAATACCGAGAACCGACAGAATGCCTGTTGCGATCAGCCCTTTATAAAGCGCACCCATAATTGAGCCGGATACACCGAGTTTGACAAAAAATGTGCCGGCAATTGATGTTAAAACGCAGACACCACAAATCGCCAATGGGTAAAGCATAATGATGGCAAGCTGATCGCCACCACCAAAGAAAATCGCTGCCAACACCATGGTTGCAACGACTGTCACCGCATAGGTTTCAAATAAATCCGCTGCCATACCGGCACAGTCACCGACATTATCGCCGACATTATCGGCAATGGTTGCGGGATTGCGGGGATCATCTTCAGGAATACCAGCTTCCACCTTGCCGACCAGATCACCGCCGACATCCGCACCTTTGGTGAAAATACCGCCGCCCAATCGCGCAAAAATGGAAATCAGCGAAGCACCAAAACCGAGTGATACCAGCGCATCAATCACTACACGGTCAGAGGGTGCATAGCCCAGATAATAAGTCAGCACGAAATAATAAAGCGACACGCCAAGCAACGCCAATCCCGCCACCAACATGCCGGTAATTGCACCGGACTTGAAAGCAAGCTCCAAGCCGCTGGCCAGACTAAATGATGCCGCCTGCGCGGTGCGCACATTGGCACGCACCGAGACATGCATACCGATAAAACCGGTAACACCTGAAAGCACCGCACCGATCAGAAAGCCGATGGCGGCTGTGATGGAAAGAAGATACCATACGGCCAGAAAGACCACCGCGCCCACAATTGCTATTGTTGTATATTGTCGTGTCAGATAAGCCTGCGCGCCTTCACGTATGGCACCGGCAATTTCCTGCATCCGGGCATTGCCCTGATCTGCTGCAAGAACTGAACGGGTCGCAAATACGGCATAAACCACTGAAAATAAGCCGCATGCGATAACAAGAAGAAGAACCCCTATGCCAACTTCCATTAAGCCAACTCCCATTTCCTTGCGATCCGTTTGCCTTTAAGCGGATCGGTTTATCGGCATGAGAGAGCCTTGATGATAAACCCTGATCAGGCCATCATTTGATTAATGGATTTGAAATTTCATGAGAAAAGACAAAAACTTGTTCCAATCCATCATTTCCGCATCTTTCACATGCCGTTACAGATGAAAGATGCGGAACTTGGAACCAAAGGTCAAGCTGAACTTAAGCGAAGCGCCAAAGGCAGCTTCGCCAGCTATTAATGCTGGCAGCAGATATTATCTTTTGTTGCGGTTGACCGCACCGCGGCTTTCGCCACGCAATGTAAAGGCCAGACGATCCAATACAGCGTTGGTTAGTTTTGGCTCTTCTTCGCCATAAAAAGCCTTGGCAATATCAACATATTCCGAAACAATCACCGCAGTCGGAACATCTTTGCGGTTTTTCAATTCCCAAATACCGGCACGCAAAATGGCTCGCAGAGTAGAATCAAGGCGTGATAATGGCCAATCTTCGTTCAACGCTTCGTGAATCATCGGGTCAATCACGCGCTGTTCGGCCACAACACCGGCCAGAATTGCGCGGAACCATTGCGGATCGGCATCCAGATATTGTGTGCCATCCACTTCTTTGCCCAAACGGAAAGCTTCATATTCGGCTACAACTTCCGAAATACCCGTTCCGGCCACATCCATTTGATAAAGTGCCTGCACGGCGGCCAAACGTGCAACGCCACGCTTATTTGCTGTACGTGGAGCGGAGGCTACAGGTTGCCCATCATGAGAGGATGTCATTATTACGCGCTCCAAAACTTCTTGTAAAATCTCATTATAACCCATGCTGAAAAACAGCATACCTTATTTGCTAGAGTATTTAGACTTCCTCTTAAATGCTCTATTGATACAAAAACGCATTTTACCCAAAAACCGTTTTACAGTTTTCGGGATGCGTTAATTCATTAATACGGCATGCCGGTAACAGGCTGCGCCAATTTTAAACAGGCTCTAAGCCGATTTTGAAAATTGTGCAAGACGTGCCGCGTAGCGGGCCAGCTGATCTATCTCAATATTGACCAAATCACCCACTTTTCGCTCACCCCAAGTGGTGACAGAGAGCGAATGACGGATCAAAAGCACGTCAAACTCATGACCATCAACACCATTGACAGTCAAAGACGTACCATCCAGCGCCACTGAACCTTTTTGGGCAATAAATGGAGCCAAGGCTTCCGGCGCCCGCAAGGTGAAGCGAACAGCATCGCCCTCTTCTTCGCATGCAATAATCTCTGCCTTGCCATCGACATGGCCGGAAACCAGATGGCCGCCCATCTCGTCGCCAAGCTTCAATGAGCGTTCAAGATTGATCGGCGTACCAGCCTTCCACTCAGAAATAGTCGTCAGACGCAATGCCTCTTCCCATGCTTCCACTTCAAACCAACGGGCATTGCTACCCTTTTCAGGCAAGGAAACCACAGTCAGACAAACACCTGAACAAGCAATGGAAGCACCCAGTTCAATTGTCGTCGGATCGTAGGCTGTTTCAATGCGCAGCAAGACACCTTCATTCAAAGGTTTAATGCGCCCCACTTTACCCACATCTGTGACGATACCCGTAAACATATCAGCACTTCCTCACATATTCTGCATAATGATCAGCACCAAAATCAGCACTGCGTAACAATGTAAATTCAGTCTCTATATAGTGTTGTAAACCCTGAACAGGAATACCACCCGCACCAATTTTGACAGGTGCCTGAAACAGCGCCAAACGATCAACCAAACCTTCACGCAGGAATGAGGCCGCAATCGAAGCGCCTCCCTCCACCAGTAAAGTGGCAACGCCAAGCTCGCCTAAATCATTGAGCAATTCCGGCAAGGCAATCACACCTTCGCTTGTATCGGTTGCAATGATATGACACCCGGCATTTTGATATTGAATGCGCTTTTCAAGTGGCACATCAACGCCGCAAGCAATCCATAACGGCACGCGCGCGGCCGACTGCACCAGCTTTGAGGATAGCGGCAAACGCAAAGCGCTATCCAGCACGATGCGGATTGGCGAGCGATGCGCCATACCATCCAAACGACAAGTAAGCTCCGGATCATCTTCCAGCGCCGTTGCGATACCGATTAAAATGGCATCCGTCTCCGCACGCATCAAATGACTTTGTGAACGGGCAACAGAACCGGTGATTGGCACCTGCCCCTGCCCGTCAACACCGATAAAACCATCAAAAGAAAGTGCCAATTTTACAATAACTTCCGGACGTTTCTTAAAAGAACGAACGAGGTATCCTGCAAGCTGATTGGCCGCCATTTTTCCAAGCACATTTTCCTGCACTTCGATGCCCGCTGCACGCAGCATTGCATAGCCTTTGCCGCTCACCCGATCATCGGGGTCATTGGCAGCCGCCACCACACGCGCAATTCCGGCACTGATGAGTGCTTCGGCACAAGGCGGCGTTTTGCCATGATGGGCGCATGGCTCTAATGTCACATAAGCGGTAGCGCCGCGCGCATTTTCGCCCGCTTCACGCAATGCTTCACGTTCTGCATGTGGACGTCCGCCAAGGGCGGTTACACCGCGTCCGATAATGACAGGGCCAAAACCATTATCTTTGACAATTAATGTGCCGACCGACGGATTTGTGGAGGTCAATCCGAGATTGCGCCGCGAATAACGAATCGCAGCCGCCATAAAACGCAAATCTTGCGCCGTAATTTTATCTTCAAAAAGCCCTTCACTATCCGACATTTAATCGTCCGAAAGTTTCACAGCCGGAGCTGCAGACGCATCATCATTCAGCTCGTCAATCACATTATGAAAATCATGTGCTTCGCTGAAATTGCGATAGACAGATGCAAAACGGATATAGGCAATATCATCAATGCCCTTCAATGCATGCATAGCCAAGCGACCGATTTCATCGGAATGGATTTCCGCCTCACCTGAACTCTCGAGCTGGCGCACTATGCCTGATATCGCGCGCTCCACGCGCTCCGGATCGGCATCACGCTTGCGCAGAGCCACCTGAATGGAACGCGTAAGTTTTTCACGATCAAAAGGCACTTTTCGACCGCTCTTTTTCAGCACCATCAAATCGCGCAACTGGACGCGCTCGAAAGTGGTAAAACGCCCCGCACAGACCGGACAGACACGACGGCGACGAATAACGGCACCATCCTCTGCGGGGCGGGAATCTTTAACCTGTGTGTCATCAGACTGGCAAAAAGGACAGCGCATGGCAATCTTTCATAACCGCTCAGCATAAATACTGCTTGTGATTCTGGTATCCCAAGATAACCGATCAACGACCCAGCACATAATCTTCGCGGCAAAATAATGTGGAGAAGAAAATCCCCGCGCAACCAATCAGATCACGCGGGGATTTGCAATCAATCAGTCACTTAAAAATCAGCCCTGATAACCATACATCGGGAAGCGTTCGGTCAAACTTACGACCTTGTTCTTAACAGCTTCCTCAACAGCAGCATTTCCTTCGTCGGAGTTGGAAGCTTTCAAACCATCCAGCACTTCGCCGATCAGATTACCAATCTCAGTAAATTCTGCTGCGCCAAAGCCGCGGGTTGTACCAGCCGGCGTACCCAGACGGATACCGGAAGTGACAAAAGGTTTTTCAGGATCGAAAGGAATACCGTTTTTGTTACAGGTAATGTTAGCACGGCCAAGAGCAGCCTCAGCACGCTTGCCGGTTGCGTTTTTAGGGCGCAGGTCAACCAACATCAAATGGTTGTCCGTGCCGCCAGAAACGATATCAAGGCCGCTGCCCTGCAAAGCCTTTGCCAATGTGCGGGCATTATCGACCACATTTTTGGCATAGGTTTTAAATTCAGGCTGCAAAGCTTCGCCCAATGCAATCGCCTTACCGGCAATCACATGCATCAGCGGGCCACCCTGAAGACCAGGAAATACAGCCATATTGAACTTCTTGGCCAGATCGGCATCATTGGTCATGATCATGCCGCCACGCGGGCCACGCAGGGATTTATGCGTCGTGGTGGTGCAAACATGCGCATGCGGCACTGGTGACGGATGCTGGCCACCGGCCACAAGACCAGCAATATGCGCCATATCAACCATCAAATAAGCGCCGACTTCATCAGCAATTTTGCGGAAACGTTCCCAGTCCCAAACGCGGGAATAAGCAGTACCACCTGCAAGGATCAACTTAGGCTTGGTTTCGCGCGCAATACGCTCAACTTCATCCATATCGATCAGGTGATCTTCTTCGCTTACACCATAAGAAATAACATTAAACCATTTACCGGACATGTTGACCGGTGAACCATGGGTCAGGTGACCACCGGAGTTCAGATCCAGCCCCATGAATGTATCACCCGGCTGCAACAGCGCGAGGAAAACGGCCTGATTCATCTGACTGCCGGAATTTGGCTGTACGTTGACATATTCAACATTGAACAGCTTCTTCGCACGTTCAATCGCCAGTTCTTCAACCACGTCGACATATTGGCAGCCGCCATAATAGCGCTTGCCCGGATAGCCTTCAGCATATTTGTTGGTGAGAATTGAACCCTGCGCTTCAAGAACTGCGCGTGAAACGATATTTTCCGAAGCAATCAGCTCGATTTCATGGCGCTGACGGCCAAGTTCATTGCGAATTGCACCAAAAATATCCGGATCAACTTCTTCAAGTGGCTTGTTGAAAAAAGCATCTAGATTTGCCTGCGACATGGTTTAATCCCTCCGGTTGCCGATCAAAGCTGCTTGGTAAGAGCGCGGATTATCATATTTGCCCGACAAGCGCCAATCCAAAGCTTCGTGAAAAACGGGTTTCCGACAAAAGAAACAAAAAAGCCTGTGCGACTTATTCTCACACAGGCTTTGATTTGATCAATTTTGCTCAGAACCAATCAGACATCAGTACCGATTGCCAATTCTGCCGCACCATCCATCTTATAAATATCATCGCGGAACTGCACGACACCATCGCCGGTTGACCAGGCCGAAACATAGACAAAATGTAACGGAACCGGATCAGCAAGCAGAATCGGATGGTTTTCGCCCGACTTGATCGTGTTTTCGATGGTCTGACGATCCCAGCCCGGCGTGTTTTTCAACAGCCAGACATCCAGATCACGCACATTCTGCACGCGCACACAACCGGACGAGTCAAAACGCATCATCTTGTTGAAATAGCTCTGTTGCGGCGTATCATGCATGTAGACTGCATGATTGTTATGGAAGTTGATCTTGGTCGAGGACATCGCATTGATCTTGCCCGGATCCTGACGGAACATCAGGCGAACAGCCTCATCCGTGTTCCAGTCAACGCTTTCCGGCGGCACTTCCTGCCCCTGCGCATCATAGAGACGGATTTTATTGCGCGTCAGATAAGTCGGGTCTTTGCGCATCACAGGGATAATATCTTTGAGGATAATCGACTTCGGTGCCGTCCAGAACGGATTGAGAATAACTTCGTGAATTTTGGAAACAAGCAACGGTGTCTGACGGTCAATCTTGCCGACAACCGCAGTATGGCGCTGTGAAACGCGGCCATTTTCATTGGCTTCAATGAGTGCAGCCGGAATATTGACCATCACAAAGCGCTGCTCGTTGACATTGGCAATTTCGTTCAAACGCCCAAGATTGGTCTGCAACTGACCAAGGCGCACATCCACCGGAATATTCATGGCGGAATAGGTAAATTGCCCCATTACACCGTCAGCAGGCAAACCATGACGCGATTGAAAACGCTTCACACCTGCATCAACATATGAGTCATATGAAGCAGATAATCCCGCACTTTGTGGCAAATCACCGGTAATCATCAGACGCTTGCGCAACACAGAAACTGCCGGATCGCTTGTACCCAGTTTCAGCTTGGCGTTGCCCGGCACCTGCGGCCAGCCCCCCTGCATGGCAATATTGCTATATTGTGAAATAGCATTCTGCACATAGGAAACTGTCTGCGGGCTCATCACAGGCTGGTTGGTTGCAACTTGCTGATGGCTGCTGGTGCTGGCACGCGCATCAAACTGATCATCCCAATTACCACGCCGCGGAGCAGAAATAATATCATTGAGCGCATTTTGCGCAAAAGCCGATGTTCCGGCGATTGATAGCCCGAGCCCTGCTGCACCAAGACTGGCGGCACCGCGCAAAAACATGCGTCTGTCCAATTGTGACATAGCGGTAGTCTTTCCTGATTTCATGCCTGATTTAACCCCGGACTTAATTATTGCAAATTCCTGAAGTTCAACAACAGCTTTGAAAAAAGCTTGTCAGACCCGCGCTCCCCTGCGCTGCATGTCGAAATATGAAAAAATCCATACCCTATTTTATGGCTTAATAATGTCTGCCATGCAGGTTTCAAGCGGCAAGCATCATAACGCGCCTCTGCATAAGTGTAATTCTATAATGTACCTGCAACTTGTTGCAAAACTGACACATAATTGCCCGTTAAATGTTCGGACGGAACCTAATCTGTAAAACGGAAATTATTTTGCTGTCTTCTTTGCCAAAACAAAAAACCACGCAAAATAATGTAAACCAAAATACAACCAAGATTGATAGCAACAATTTCAGGCCTGTATTCAAACAGACGCGACCAATAACTATAAATACCGATTTCAATTGCGGCAGCGAAAAACCAGATCACCGGCCCCCATGCAGCACGCAACCATAAGCCTGTTGCCGCAACAGGAAACAAAATCGCCAGCCCGACAAAGGCGGTTTGCCACTGCCAAGGCATCAAATCAAAGCGCCACAGCAGCCCCGGATAAACACCGATCAGCCGCACCCAATAATAAAGACCGCACGCAATCGAATAAATCGCAAGCAAACGGACAAACCAGAGCATGCCGGTTTCAGTCAATGTGGGGCGCAAACTTTGGCGCAATCTTTCTTCATGCATCAAAGCTCAAGTTCCCCATGGCTTAAAGGAGAAAAACACTGGCCAACATCTTCATCACTCACGTCTTCCAGTTTCTCCGGTCTCCAAACCGGTTGCGTGCCTTTTTCAACCAATGCTGCCCGCACACCTTCATAAAAATCAGGTTTCTTGATCATATGGCAAGCAATGCGATATTCCATCTGCATGCGTTCATCAAATCCAAGTACCTTCGCGCGTTTCATTTGCTCAAAAATAACGGCCAGACTTGTCGGCGAACGTTTAGCCAGAACAGTCAGGGCATCAGCCGCAAAAACGTTTTCTTTGGCAACAGCTTCTAAAGCTGAAAGACATTCAGCCAGCGTATCAAACCCAAAACAATCGGCAATCAATGCACGATCATCGACGGATGTCTCAAAATCCGGATAATCCAGATGCACCAGCGCCTGATCAAGATCACCGGTGGCAAAAAGAACACGACGAAACTCGGCTAAATGTTCACTTTTCATCGCATGGGTGGCTATCCCGCTTTGCAAGCAATCACCCCAGCGGATAATATTGCCGGTCAATGCCAGATAAATACCGAAATTGCCCTCCAAGGGTGGCAAGAAAACGCTCGCCCCCACATCGGTGAAAAATCCGATAGCAGATTCAGGCATGGCAAACATGGTGTTTTCGGTGACAATACGATGTGTTCCATGCACCGAAACACCAGCGCCACCGCCCATCGTAATGCCATCAAGCAGTGAAATATAAGGCTTTGGAAAAGATGCAATTTCTGCATTCATTGCATATTCGTCGGCAAACATCTGGAATTTATATTTGCCCTCACGGCCAAGATGATAAACCTCGACCACATCGCCACCGGCACAAAAAGCGCGCCCCTCGCCCTCAATCAAAACAGCCGCGATGGAATGATCGTCTTTCCATGCTTGTAAAGCGCGCCTGATCGCCTTGATCATTTCATGGGTAAGTGCGTTCAAAGATTTTGGCCGCTGTAACCGGATCAAGCCGATTGTACCATGCTGTTCAAAGAGGATCTGATTGTCTGCGCCAAAGTTAATCTGCATTTTTTCCTCTCATGATTTAAACTGCGGGAGTAAAAAGCAAACTTTACTGTGCCAATGCCGCTAAAAATATTAATCCTTGGATAATGCAGTTTTCCCATGATAAGCAAGGGGCAATTGAACCGGACTCGCATATCACAAAAGAATTGACTGGTTCTTTTTATTGTTTTTTCACGCCAAAATGAGCTCGCAATTTTTTTGCAGCAGTTTGACATTGTATCCCATCATCTACCGGGGGACCGATAATGACTAAGCCCGCTTCCATGAAAACACCATCCGCAACCACCAAGGCCATTGACGAAGCAACGCAGGGCCGCAGATTGCGCCGTATGCGTAAAACCGGCTGGTCACGTCGTATGGTGCAGGAAAACCACTTGTCGGTTGATGATCTGATTTTGCCTTTCTTCCTCACCGGTGGCGAAAAAGTTGAAGAACCGATTGAAGCCATGCCGGGCGTTTCGCGTTATTCGGTTGATATGGCTGTGCGCATGGCTGAAAAAGCTGCAAAACTTGGTATTCCCGCCATTGCCCCTTTCCCGCGTGAAAGCGCCGATGTAAAAACCGAAGACGGCAACCATATCGCTCATCCCGACAATCTGATTAACCGCGCCATCCGTGCGATTAAAAAAGAAGTTCCGGAACTGGGCATCATCACCGATGCCGCCCTTGATCCGTTCACCACCCATGGCCACGACGGCATTTTGCGTGAAGGTATCATCATCAATGATGAATCGGCAGAAATGATCGTCAAAGGCGCCTTGGCACAGGCTGAAGCCGGCACCGACATTATCGCTCCTTCCGATATGATGGATGGCCGTATCGGCCTTATCCGCGATGCACTCGACGCCAATGGTTTTCAGGATATTCCGATCCTGTCTTATGCCACAAAGTTTGCCTCCGCTTTCTATGGCCCCTACCGTGATGCCATCGGCACACTTGGCCTTTTGAAGGGCGACAAGAAAACCTATTATATCTCACCAGCCAACACAGACGAAGCGGTACGCGAGGCCGAACAAGATCTGATGGAGGGTGCGGATATGCTGATGGTCAAGCCTGGCCTGCCTTATCTTGATATTATCCATCGCTTGAAAAGCACTTTCCATGTGCCGACCTTCGCCTATCAGGTCTCCGGTGAATATTCGATGATCAAAGCCGCCGGCCGCAATGGCTGGATCAATGAAGAAGCGGCGATGATGGAAAGTCTGATGGCCTTTAAACGTGCAGGTTGTGATGGTATTTTGACCTATTATGCCTTTGAAGCAGCTGAGAAAATCCATCAGGGCTGGCATATCGGCAATTGAACCAATGCCGGAATTGCTGGCCTGTTCATACACATTCTCTTGAAATTGGTGCATAAGTGAACCATCTTTAAACAGCCGTACGATTGGTGCGGCTGCTTTTATGAAAGATGGATCATGTCTTATCAGACATACACAAATGACATGCAGGGCGCTCAACTGACCGATTACCGGTTATTTGACGGCGTACGTACGCGCAGAATTTTTGCCTTTCTGATCGACTATGCCATCATTTTCATGCTGACCATTCCGGCAGCCATTATCATCGCCATTTTAGGTGTTTTAACCCTCGGCCTTGGCTGGATGCTTTATGCCATCATTTTCCCGTTGGTTGCGCTTAGTTATATTGCTTTCACCATGGGCGGTGAGCAACAGGCAACTTTGGGCATGCGTGCAATGAATATCCGTTTGATGCGTCTTGATGGTCTGCGCGTGGACAGCATGCTTGCGATCGTTCACAGCATTTTATTCTGGGCACTCAATACAGTTTTGACCCCTTTGATTCTCTTTGCCTCCCTGTTTCTGGATCGTAAACGTACACTTCATGACCTGTTGCTTGGAACAGTCGTTGTACGTTCTGACCGGTTGGACAGACGCTAAAGATAAGAAACCAACTCATATGGCGTTTAAAAAAACAATTCCTACTTGACCTTTTAAATAGTCGTATCATTCTAGGCAGATAAGTTTAAACGGGAGGAAAGTGCCGTTCATCCCGCTTATCTTATTATAATATAATAATAAATTAGGGTGAACTTATCTAAGAACGGGCAACTATTATGATGGCAGTGTTGGCAATTATCGCGGATAATACATGACCCAGCACATTCAAAACACGCCGCAGTTTTTTCTGACGGCTCCCGCTCCTTGCCCTTATTTGGAAGATAAGGTTGAGCGCAAGGTCTTTACACATCTCACCGGCTCCAAAGCATCCGAGATCAATGATCTGCTCACCCAAGGCGGTTTCCGGCGCTCACAAAATATTGCCTACCGTCCCGTCTGTGAAAATTGTCAGGCTTGCGTCTCTGTGCGTATTATCGCCGACGATTTCAAAATGAACCGTTCGATGAAGCGTATCTGGCAAAATAATAAAGATCTGATCGGCACGGTCAATAATCCCGACACCAATAACGATCAATATGCTCTGTTTCACGAATATCTCGAAGCGCGCCACCGCGATGGCGGCATGTCGGGCATGTCGGTTCAAGATTACACCATGATGGTGGAGGATACCCACGTCACGACCAAGATGATTGAATATCGTCGCCGTGGCCCCGATAGCTTCATCACCGGAAAGGGTGAAGGCGAGCTGATTGCGGTTGCCCTTACTGATGTTCTTTCCGACGGTCTTTCGATGGTTTACTCTTTCTACAAACCGGAATTGCATTCGCGCTCGCTTGGCACATACATGATCCTCGACCATTTGCACCGTGCGCGCCAATATGGCTTGCCGCATGTCTATCTCGGCTATTGGGTCAATGGTTCGCGCAAAATGGAGTATAAAATTCGTTTTCGTCCGCAGGAGCAACTGGGGCCCCGCGGCTGGCAGCGCGTGGATTAATTACATAAAATTCGATCAAACGCATCGATCTGAGGAAAAGGCGCAATATCCAAAAAATAATGAGGGGGAGATTTGTCTGGCTCGGTTCAGAAAAGTGGCAATCATGCCAAGGGTTTGCTCATCACCGCGATAGGCGGCTTGTTTTTAACCGTAGATATTCCGCTGATCAAACTGGCAGACGGCAATGCATGGTCTGTCATTATGGTGCGCGCAGGATTAACCTTTATCGCAAGCATCATCATATGGACGGTATGGTCATTACTGACAGGCAAAAAACAAACATTGATACCGGGTAAAACCGGCCTGATTGTTGCCCTGCTCTATGGCATCTCCGCCACTTGTTTCGTTACCGCCGTTTTTAATACATCCACCGCCAATCTGGTTTTCATTCTTGCTCTCAACCCGATGGTCTCAGCCATTTTGGGCTGGGTATTTTTAAAAGAACGTCCGCAACGCGCAACCTTCATCACCATGTTCTTCATGGTTATAGGCGTGTTGATTATTGTAAGCGACGGTGTCACTTCCGGTGGCTGGTTTGGTGATATGGTGGCACTGCTTGCCACCACCTGTCTTGCGACAGCCATTACCATCAGCCGCACCACCAACAAAGAAATGGGACTTGCGGCCATTGTTGCCACTTGCCTGCCCTGTGCCGTGGCAATTTACTTCGTGGTGACAAAAACCGGCTATCAGATCAACGACATCAAATGGTTAGCTCTTGACGGTGCATTGATTTTGCCTGTCGCCTTCATCTGTCTTGCAACAGGTCCACGCTATCTCTCAGGCCCCGAAGTTGCGATGTTCTATTTACTTGAAACGATATTAGCGCCGATCTGGGTCTGGATGATCTTTCAGGAAGTGCCAAGCCCTGCCACACTCACCGGCGGCGCCATCATGATTACGGCACTGCTTAGCCACTCTACATGGCAGTTGCGCACCTATCGGGCGCGCCGCAAAGCATTTGCCTGAAAAAGCATATAAAAAAACGGGACATGTCATCATGCCCCGCTTTTTTATGCTCATAAATAGTGATCAGAACTTGCCAGAACGCGGAAAGCCTTTCGGCACCACACGGCCGGCAATTGCACGTGCGCCCATCCATTCCAGCAACTCGTCTTTGCTGCGGGTAAATGTTCGTCCGGCCGAATCCTGCCATGACAGGCCGTTTTCTATCGCAAAGCCACGGATATCGGACACGCCGCCATCCTTATAACGCTGCAATCGAACACCTTTACCACGGGTCAGTTCCGGAATTTCGCTCATCGGGAACACCACCATCTTGCGGTTTTCACCGATAACAGCCACATGATCGCCTGCAACGCGCATACAGATTTTTGCTTCATCCGGCGCTTTGACATTCATGATCTGCTTGCCCTTACGGGTATTGGCAACTGTATCGCTTTCCGGAATGATGAAACCATAGCCCAGATGCGACGACAGCAGCAATTTGGCCGATGGATCATGCACAAAAGCAGTCAGAATATCCTGATCATTCTCCATATCCACCAGAATACGGATCGGATCACCATGACCACGTCCACCCGGCAGCGTGTTGGCACCCAACGTGTAAAATTTGCCGCCCGTCGTGAAGAACAAAATTTTGTCTGTGGTTTCCGCATGGAAAGCCAGCTTCAGCTTGTCGCCTTCCTTGAAGGTCAATGTGCTGAAATCGGGTAAATGCCCTTTCATCGCACGCAACCAGCCTTTTTCAGACACAACAATCGTGACCGGTTCTTTTTCGATCATCGCTTGCTGGATTTCTTGTAAGTCATGGTTCGGCGCTTCGGCAAAATGCGTACGGCGCGCACCTAATGGTGTTTTAGGTCCATATTTTTCGCGCACCGCTTTGATCTCGCTGCTGATTTTCTTCCACTGCTTGGTGCCGGAAGCCAACAGTTCTTCGATCTCTTTTTTCTCTTTCGACAAGCCGTCGTGCTCTTTACGGATTTCAAACTCTTCGAGTTTGCGTAAAGAGCGTAAGCGCATGTTGAGGATCGATTCTGCCTGCAAATCGCTCAGCTCAAAAACCCGCATCAGCTCCTGTTTCGGCTCGTCTTCCTCACGGATAATCCGGATCACTTCATCCAGATTAAGATAAGCCACCAGATAGCCGCTCAAGATTTCGAGACGCCGTTCAATTTCGGCCTTGCGGTGTTCCGAACGCCGGATCAGAACTTCCTTGCGATGCGCAAGCCATTCGCGCAGCACACCATCAAGCGAAAGTACATTGGGCACTTTACCATGCGACAGCACGTTGAGATTGAGCGAGAACCGGCTTTCAAGCTCGGTGAGCTTGAAAAGTGATTCCATCAACAATTCCGGATCAACGGTACGGTTCTTAGGTTCCAGCACAAGACGGATATCTTCCGCGGATTCATCGCGCACATCGTCAAGCAGCGGCAGTTTTTTAGCAATCAGCAGTTCGGCGATCTTCTCGATCAGGCGCGATTTTTGCACCTGATACGGAATTTCGGTGACCACAATCACCCAAGTGCCGCGATTGCCCTCTTCCTTTTCCCATTTCGCACGGGTACGGAAAGCACCGCGTCCAGTGCGATAGGCTTCCAGTATATTATCCGGCGTTTCAACCAGCACACCGCCAGTCGGGAAATCCGGTCCGCGCACTTTGGTTTTCAGCAAAGCATCAGGGTCGGTCAACGCTTCACGCTTGATCTCTTCCCACTGTTCTTCAGTGGTCATCAAGTCTTCAACTGTCGCATCCGGATGATTGATCAGATAAAGCGCTGACGAGCAAAGCTCTGCCACATTGTGCGGCGGAATGGATGTCGCCATGCCCACAGCAATACCCGAAGACCCGTTGGCCAGAAGATTTGGAAAAGCACCGGGCAAAACAATCGGCTCTTCATCTTCTTCATTATAGGTCGGGCGGAAATCAATGGCATTTTCCTGAATGCCTTCCATCAGGAGTGTTGCCACTTCCGTCATACGCGCTTCGGTATAACGCATCGCCGCCGCATTATCGCCATCGATATTACCGAAATTGCCCTGCCCGTCCACCAATGGATAGCGCACGGCAAAATCCTGCGCCAAACGCACCAATGCATCATAAATCGACGCATCGCCGTGCGGATGGAATTTACCCATCACATCACCGACAATACGGGCGCATTTCGCATAGGCCTGATCCGGATTAAGACGCAGCAGGCGCATGGCATGGATGATGCGCCGATGAACGGGCTTCAAACCGTCGCGTACATCCGGCAGTGCACGATGCATGATCGTGGACAGTGCATAAGCGAGATACCGCTCTTCCAGAGCTGATTTTAAATTAATCGGCTCAATGTGATTATCGCCGCCACCAGGCGGAATCAAACTTTTTCCCATACGAAATGAATACCAATTCGGCGATTCGACGGCAAGTCAAGAACCCCGTCCACGAACAGTTTAAAGTCATAAATCTGTTTCTAACTTCGTATTCTATGGGAGAAACTGATAAAAGATCACGACAGTTAACAACTCATCCCAATTTATGAGTAGGAAAAAAGTAAATATGTTACTATCAAACAATTCGACTTTGACATCCTTCCAATAATAACAGGTCATAAAAATGAAAATGAAATATTTTATTTCAGCCACAGCAGCATCCCTGCTGATGAGCACTTCAGCATTTGCGCTGGACGCCAATGCAGTCGCTGAACGCATCAAATCTTTATATTCAAAACAGGGCGGCGAAATCAGCTACAGCTCCGTTGAAGGCGATGCTTCAGCTATTCAGTTGCGTGGTGTTAAAGTTTCATTGACCGCATTGCCTGACGAAACTTTCGAAGTCGGCGATGTCACTTTGAAGAATGTTGAAGAAACCAAAGATGGCGGCTACCACATCGGTGAGCTACTCATTCCGGACATGACAGCCGACCTTCAGGATGAAGGCAAAAAAACCGGCAAGCTGGTCATTGAAGGTGTCAGCTCGACCGGTTTCACCATTCCTTCTGAAAATGCAAAATCCGCTCTCGACAAGATGTCATTTTATGACACAGCAACCATCAAAAAGCTGGAAATCATCGGAGATGAAGATGTCAGCCTGTTGATGGAAGGTATCGATGCCACTTTCAGCAACAAAGACGGTAAAAAAATCGACTATAGCTGGAATGTCGGCCGCATTCACATGAACTTGGAAAATATCGAAAAAGACGGCAGTATGCCTGATTTCGGCATGGACGCCATTGACGCAACCATTACCTCCAATGGTACATGGTTGCCTGAAACCGGCGTTGCCACCCTCGACAAATTTGATGCAGACATCAAAGATCTCGGCAAGCTGTCAATGACCACCGAAATTGGTGGCTATGATCTGGCCTTTGTTGAAGCTGTACAGAAAACACAGGAAGAAATGCTGGAAGCCGGCACAGATGATGCTGCCAGCGGCCTTGCACTTCTCGGCCTTGCCGAACAGCTGACCATCAAAGACATCACCATCCGCTTTGATGACAAGTCACTGACCAACAAACTGTTTGACTTCTACGCAGAACAGCAAGGCACAGAACCGCAGATGCTTCGCGAACAGGCCAAGATGCTGGTGCCTTTGATGGCAATGCAGCTTAATAATCCTGAATTTGCCGAAAGCGTAAAAGTTGCAGCTGAAAAATACTTTGACGATCCAAAATCCTTCACCCTGAAGGCTTCGCCAGACAAAGCTGTTTCGATCGCATCCATTGTTGCAACAGCAACGATTGATCCGACCAAGATCATCCAGCTTCTCAAAGTTTCGATCTCGGCTAACGACTAATCGATCCGTTAGAGCGTGTCGCACTTAATCGCATGCACTGCGCTCGCTCTAACCTTTTATTTTTACGCATGTCTTTACCCCAAAACAGGTACCCAATTTTGGGAAACATGCTCTCTCTAAAAAAACCTCCGCTCACAAGGCGGAGGTTTTTTATAAGCAAAATTATTTAAAAAAATGGCCGCTTTCGCGGCCATTTTATTTTGTAAAATCAGTTATTTACAATCAATTCTTCTGAGCCGGATTGAGACGAATATGCAGATCACGCAGCTGTGCCGGCGTTGCTGGTGCAGGTGCACCCATCAGCAAATCTACAGCCTGCTGGTTCATCGGGAACAGTGCGATTTCGCGCAAGTTCTGCACGCCGCAAAGCAGCATCACAACACGATCGATACCAGCAGCCATACCACCATGCGGAGGTGCGCCATACTGGAACGCACGGTAAAGACCGCCAAAGCGCTCTTCCACATCCTGCTGGCTCAAGCCCACTTTTTCAAAGGCTTTAACCATCACTTCCGGCAGCTGGTTACGGATCGAACCGGAAGCCAGCTCATAACCGTTACAGACCAGATCATACTGGTATGCTTTAATGCTGAGCGGATCTTGGTTTTCCAGCGCATCCAAACCGCCCTGCGGCATGGAGAACGGGTTATGCGCGAAGTCGAGCTTCTTATTGTCCTCGTCCCATTCGTAGAACGGGAAATCGATGATCCAAGCCAGTTCAAAACGATCACGGTCAACGAGGTTCAGTTCTTCACCAGCGCGTGTGCGTGCTGCACCTGCAAAGGAGTAGAACTTGGCAGGATCACCAGCCACGAAGAAGCAGGCATCACCGTCACCAAGCCCCATCTGAACGCGGATCGCTTCAGTGCGTTCCTCGCCGATATTCTTGGCAATCGGGCCCGCGCCTTCCAGCTTGTCGCCTTCTTTGCGCCAGAAGATATAGCCAAGACCCGGCTGGCCTTCGCTCTGCGCCCATGAATTCATGCGGTCACAGAATGCACGTGAACCACCGGTTTTCGCAGGAATTGCCCAAACTTCCACTTTCGGATCGTTCGCAATCATATTGGCGAAAACTTTAAAGCCGGAACCGGCAAAGTGTGTCGTCACCTGCTGAATTTCGATCGGGTTACGCAAGTCTGGCTTGTCCGAACCATAGGTGCGGATTGCGTCATCATAAGCAATACGACGGAATTGCTGTGTAACCGGCTTGCCTTCAGCAAATTCTTCGAAAATGCCGCGCATCACAGGTTCCATTGTATCCCAGACTTCTTCCTGAGTTACAAAGCTCATTTCCAGATCGAGCTGGTAGAATTCGCCGTAGAAGCGGTCAGCACGCGGATCTTCATCGCGGAAGCATGGTGCAATCTGGAAATAACGGTCAAAGCCTGCGACCATCAACAGCTGCTTATACTGTTGCGGTGCCTGTGGCAGTGCGTAAAACTCACCTTCATGCAGACGACTTGGCACGAGGAAGTCACGCGCACCTTCCGGTGATGAAGCGGTCAGAATCGGCGTCGAAAATTCGTTGAAGCCGAGTTCGTTCATATGGCGGCGCATGGAAGCAATGATCTTGCTGCGCTTCATCATGTTTTTGTGCAGCGTCTCGCGGCGCAAATCGAGGAAACGATATTTCAGACGAATGTCTTCCGGATAATCTGGCTCACCGAAGACCGGCAATGGCAGCTCTTTGGCAGCGGCCAGAACTTCGATATTAGTGGCGACAATTTCAATGGCACCGGTTGGCAGATTTTCATTCACTGCATCGTCTGCACGAGCAACAACTTCACCGTCCACACGGATAACCCACTCGCCGCGAACTGTTTCAGCGACTTTAAATGCAGGTGATTCAGGATCGGCTACAATCTGGGTCAGACCATAATGATCACGAAGATCGATAAAAAGAATCCCGCCATGGTCTCGGACGCGATGAACCCAGCCGGACAAACGGACGTTGGAACCAACATCCTCTTTACGAAGGGCTGCGCAGGTATGGCTGCGATAAGGGTGCATGATGTCTGCCTTTTAAATATAAAAAACTCTGTGCAGGCAAGAGGCTGCAAATTCAGTCGGACAAGCGCATTTTGGCTCACTTTTGTCAAGTGCGCAGTGCTTATCTTACCTTGTGAAGTTTAGCAGTTTTACCTTATAAAGTGCATAATACACCATTTTTATTCAAACGGGCGCGACAAAGCACTCCGCTTTCTTTATAGAAAATGTCATGACACTGATCACCACTACACAAGACCTCCAAGAGGCAATTGAAACGCTGTCGAAATCTGATTTCGTCACAGTTGATACGGAATTTATCCGTGAAACAACCTTCTGGCCGGAATTGTGCCTGATCCAGATGGCTTCGCCTGATGCGACCGCTCTGGTGGATGCGCTGGCACCCGGCCTTGATCTTAGCTCGTTCTTCAAGCTGATGGGCAATAAAGACATCGTCAAAGTCTTTCATGCCGCGCGCCAGGACATCGAAATCATTTATCATTTAGGCAACCTCATCCCCGAACCGGTGTTTGATTCACAGGTTGCGGCGATGGTTTGCGGCTTTGGTGATGCCATTTCTTATGACGCATTGGTGTCAAAAATTACCGGTGCCCATATTGACAAAACATCACGCTTTACCGATTGGCGCCGCCGCCCGCTGACCGACAAACAGCTAGATTATGCGCTGGCCGATGTCACCCATTTGCGTGATGTTTATCTGTATCTCAAAGAACAGCTCGAAAAAGACGGCCGCAGCGACTGGGTCAAGGAAGAAATGGCGATTTTGACCGCTGTTGGAACCTATGACCTCCATCCGGACGATGCTTGGAAACGCGTTAAATATCGCGTTCGCAAGCCGATAGAGCTGGCAATTTTGAAATCCGTTGCAGCATGGCGTGAACGCGAAGCCCGCGAACGCAATGTACCGCGTGGCCGTATTATCAAAGATGATGCGATCGGCGAAATTGCCCAGCAACAGCCACGTGATCTGGAAGCTTTGGGTCGGTTGCGCACCATTCCAAAAGGCTGGGAACGCTCGGCACAAGGCGCAAGCCTGCTGATTGCAATTCAGGCAGCGCTGGCAATCCCTAAAGAGGAACTGCCTAAATTACCGAAGCAAACCCATTCGCAGGAAGGTTCAGCCGCTGCCGCCGATCTTCTCAAAGTCCTCTTGAAACTGACGACTGAAAAACACGGTGTAGCCGCCAAGATCGTTGCCAATTCGGATGACATCGACAAGATTGCCAGTGAAGGCGAAAAAGCCAATGTGGCCGCATTGAGCGGTTGGCGTCGGGAAGTTTTTGGTCAAAAAGCAATTGATCTGATTAATGGTAAACTCAGCATCAAATTTGAAAACCGCACCATCACCACGGTTGAAGCTTGATTTAAAATAAGCAATCGGGTCATGAAAAAAGCCGCATCTTGATGCGGCTTTTTCATTAGAGCGCCGTGTGCCAGACTTGGCACACAAAGGTCGCTCTAAAACTTTAAAATTAGAGTATAATTTTACCTTAGACTTGGATCAGTTTAAGGAATTATGCTTTATTCAGCTTTTTCAAGCTCGACTTCTATTTCAAATGACAGCTTTTTGCCGGTTACTTTCGCCAATTGTTGCAATCTGCCAAGCGGGCGATCCGAGACAAGATCTGCCAGATCAGCCGGCACCATCAGCGCATATTCATCGCCGCTCCCAACCCAATAAAGACGTGGAATAACGCCCGGCATGGATGCAGACAATAGATAAACAACACGCAGCAAAGCGCCAAGCAATCTGGCTCTTTCACGCAGACGCGGTGTTGCAAGTGTCAAAATTTCCGGCGCCAGATCATCATCCACCAAGCCTTCATGGCGGTAATAATTGGCAAGCGCCATGAATGAGCGCCCTGCATGATCAATGCCGCCAAAAGAACTATGTGCGATAATGTTTAAAGCCTGCGAGCCGCGATAATCGGGATGGGCGCGCCAACTGATATCAGCCAACAAACAGGCAGCCTGTCGATAACGCCCCTCGTCTTCGGTTTCATCATAGCCTAGCGAGTTCAGCGAAAGGGTTGTCCAAGCAGCAAGCTCGCGGGCATGACGCGGCGAACGGGAACGCAAAATGGCGAGCTCTTCCGCAGAAGCCAAGAGCGGGTCAAGCCGCTGCTCATTTTTAGGCAAGAGTGAATAAAGATAGCCTTCACGCACACCCAGCGCCGAAAAGACAATCTTTGAAGGTTTCATACGGCGCAGCACTTCCAAAAGCACCGTCGCACCAAAAGCCAGCAATTGACGTCGATTTTTGGAGACGGCTTCAATGCCGCGCATTTTGTCGACATCGCCTTTAGCCACACGCGTTAAAAAAGTCTGCGCTTCTTTCAGCGGAATTTCATAACCATGCATGACATTGAGCGGATATTTTTTCGATGTCATATAAAGCTTGGCAAGGTTACGCCATGTCCCCCCAACCGCATAGAAAATCTGGCCTTGCGCTTTTTTGAGCAAATCAGCTTTGCCCAAATGTGAACGGGCAATTTTGGCGGCCTCTTCCAAATTATCGTTCGACATATCCTGCAAACGCAGGCCACCAAGCGGTAAGGTAATACCGTCACCAATATCATGGCCGCTCACTTGTACCAGTTCCAGTGAACCGCCACCAAAGTCGCCGGTAATGCCATGCGGGTTGTAAAAGCCGGAAATCACACCATCAGCTGAATAGGTTGCTTCTTCCTTGCCGGTTAGCACTTCAATATGGCGGCCGAGGATCGCTTCGGCCTGTGCGATAAAATCCGGCCCGTTTTCTGCTTCTCGCGCCGCAGCCGTTGCAATCGCATGCAATGAAATAGCGCCCGCCTGCTCGGCCAGAGCCCGAAAACGCTTGAGCGCCCTCAAAGCATCCTGCACAGACTTGTCGTTCAACCGTCCGGTTTTGGCCAATCCCTTGCCCAGTCCGCACAGGATTTTTTCGTTGAACAGCACGGTCGGAGAACGCACCACCCCTTCATAAACCACAACGCGGATGGAGTTGGATCCGATATCAATCACAGCAACCGGACGTAAACCTTTAAGGCGCCCTTGAGCAGACGGAGGGTTGGACATTAGCTTTGCGTTCTTTCAGCTTGGGCAGCTTGGGCAGCTTGAACCCGTTTTCGCAGCGCAATCAAGCGCGGTGCAGACGATTTGAGCGACTTGCCACGACCCGACAGGCTCGGATTCGTCATGAAATATTCCTGTGCGTTGAAAGCCACCTCGCCTTCTGCCGTTTCTATCCGGCGTGAGGTCCCATCGGCCAGAAGTTGATAACTTTGCTGATTATCGACAATATTGGCCAGCATGATCTGCGATAAAATCTGCTGATGCACCGTTGCATTGGTAATCGGCACCAAAGTTTCAACGCGGCGATCCAGATTACGCGGCATCATATCGGCCGAGCCGATATAGACGATAGCGTGATCGGAGGGCAGTTCATGACCATTACCAAAGCAGAATATCCGGCTGTGTTCTAAAAAACGACCGACAATAGATTTGGCGCGGATATTCTCAGACAAACCGGGCACGCCCGGACGCAAACAACAAATACCGCGCACAACCAGCTCGATTTGCACATCTGCCGAACTTGCCCGATAAAGCGCATCGATGATTTGCGGATCAACCAGCGCATTCATCTTCATCCAGATTGAACCTTTACGCCCAGCTTTGGCGTGAGCAATCTCATCCTCAATATGTTTGAGGATACGACCGCGCAAAGTCAACGGCGAAATCGCAATCTGCATCTCGTCGGATGGCTGCGTATAACCGGTGATAAAATTGAAAATATTGGCGACATCACCTGCAATCACCGGATCAGAGGTAAAGAACGACAAATCGGTATACACTTTAGCCGTCACAGGGTGATAATTGCCGGTGCCCAAATGCACATAGGTGCGCAATTTCTGATTTTCTCGACGCACCACCAGCGACATTTTGGAGTGTGTTTTCCAATCGATAAAACCAAAAACCACCTGCACACCCGCACGTTCCATATCACGCGCCCAGCGAATATTGGCCTCTTCATCAAATCGGGCTTTCAACTCAACAAGAGCTGTAACAGATTTTCCGGCCTCTGCCGCATCGATTAAAGCGCGGACGATCGGGCTGTCATTGGAGGTACGGTAAAGCGTTTGCTTGATCGCCAAAACATCAGGGTCTTGTGCTGCTTGGCGCAAGAACTGCACCACCACATCAAACGACTCATATGGATGGTGGACGATAATATCTTTTTCACGAATAGCGGCCATGCAATTGCCGCCGTGTTCTCGAATGCGCTCCGGAAAGCGTGGATTATAAGTCACAAATTTTAGGTCATTGCGCGGAACATTAATCAGTTCCGAGATGGTGTTGAGTGCCAGCAAACCCTCCAAAACACTGACGCGCTTTTGCGAAACACCAAGTTCATGACCAACCAAATCGCGTAAATTTTCCGAAATGTCGGAATCAAACTCAATGCGGATCACTTCGCCATGACGACGACGTTTCAGCGCGCTTTCAAACAAACGTACCAGATCTTCCGCCTCTTCCTGCAATTCGATATCGCTGTCACGAATGATGCGGAACGTCCCTGCCTCGTTCACCTCATAACCCGGGAACAACTTACCGATGAACAGGCTGACAGTGTCTTCCAATGTCACGAAGCGGTAGCTTTTCTCAGTTGGCAATTGAATGAAGCGCTTTAGTGCCACCGGCAAACGCAAAAGCGCCGTCATATTGTGTTTGTCTTTTTTGCGCACCAATTGCAGCGCAATGGAAAAGCCCAAATTCGGGATAAACGGAAACGGATGCGCCGGATCAATCGACAATGGAGTGAGAACCGGAAAGATCGTTTCCTGAAAATGGATTTCAAGCCATTTCTGCTCTTTTTTGGTCATCGTATTGGGGCGGACAATCTCGATCTTTTCCGCCAGCAATTCCTGACGCAAGCTTGCCAGACAAACTTGCTGGGCATGCTGTAATTTACCCACTTCGCATAATATAAAATCAAGCTGTTCTTCCGGCGTGCGGCCATCGGGCGTACGTGTTACCACACCTTCGCGCACTTGTGCCGCAAGGCCTGCAATGCGCACCATGAAAAACTCGTCCAGATTAGCAGCCGAAATTGAGAGAAAACGCACCCGCTCCAGTAATGGCTGGCATTTGTTGGAGGCCTCTTCCAGCACCCGATGATTGAACTGCAACCAGGAAAACTCCCGGTTTACAAATCTCGCCGGGCTATGTGCCAGTAAGACCGGTTCCTGCGCAACGACGCTTTCAGCAGAATTCACCATGTCCAGCTCCGAATTTTGCATCACTGTCGTATCATTCATGATTTAACCATCCCGTTGCAACCTGATTTGGGTTATGTTTGCAACCTATGGACATTTCATATGACAGTTTTATAGCAAAAATAACAAATAATAGTTAGAAGAGATAAAATCGCTTACCAAAACAAGTCAACCTGGTTGCAGGCGGGTTACAAGCAGGTTACAGGCAAGCAACAGACTTTATCATGACCGTGGTTAAAACAACGGAGCCAGCAATGTCAGATCATATCATCCCTCACTTTCAAAACAGCGACGGCCATCGTGCTATTGAAATCGGTGTTAAGGAATTTATGTGCGTTGGTGCCAATCCGCCATTTGATCATCCGCATGTCTTTATCGATATGGGCGCAGATGCCGAAGCTGTTTGCCCTTATTGCTCGACCCATTATCGCTATAACAACAAGCTTGATGCGACCACCACCATTCCGGCTGGCTGCGCTTATGTAAGCGATGCGGCAAAGGTTGCTTAAACAGCAATATCAATACAAATGACAGACAGTGCAAAACCAACTGTTCTTATTGCCGGTGGCGGCGTTGCCGGCCTAACAGCAGCACTGGCTTTTGCGCATAAAGGTTTTTCCGTTTGTCTTTTTGATAAAGCGGTGGAATTTTCCGAAGTCGGTGCCGGTCTGCAACTGGCACCCAATGCGACAAGGCTGCTTCAGCGCCTTGGCGTGATGGAAAAATTGGCGCTTTCTGCGGTCACACCAAAAGCCCTGCTGCTCTTAGACGGTAAAAGCGCTAAAACATTAACGTCGATGTCTTTGGATGCGGCCACGCATCGATGGGGTGCGCCTTATGTGGTGTGCCACCGTGCCGATTTGCAATCAGCCTTGTTAAGCGCCTGTCAGGAAAATCCCGATATTACCATCAGGCTTGGCTGTGAAGCAGTTCAATTTCAAGAACATGAAAATAGTATCAGCGTTAGCATCCGTGATGGTAACAAAGAGGCCAAAATTGAAGGTACCCTGCTGCTTGGCTGTGATGGTGTCTGGTCTAAACTGCGCCAACCATTAAAAGCACCGGAATTCAGCGGCCATATTGCCTGGCGTTTATCGGTTGATAAAGCAGCGCTGCCGCAAAGTTTTTCAAAAGCCATCAATCAACAAACTGCGGTCTCTGCATGGCTTGGCGCAGATCGTCATTTCATCGCCTATCCGGTTAAAGCAGGTAGTGCCTATAATTTTGTCGCCATTACGCGCGGTCAGGTCAGCGATAAAAGCTGGAACAAAGTTGGCGACCATCAAAAACTCATCACAGAATATCAAAACTGGCATCCGGCCATTCGCGATATTATTGCACAAAATATACAATGGACTTACTGGCCGCTTTTCCAAATGACAGAGCCGCATTTTGTCATCAGCAACCGTTTTGTACTGCTGGGTGACGCGTCCCATGCCGTCACCCCATTTGCCGCCCAAGGCGCTGCAATGGCGATTGAAGACGCCTTCAGTCTTGCGGCTCATTTATCACCAGATCAAAAACAGTGGCCGCTAGCGCTTAAAACTTATAATGCCACGCGATTGAAACGCATAGAAGCTGTCGCCAAACGCGGCGCATTCAATAAATTTGTTTATAATGCCAGCGGGCCTATAGCCCTTGCGCGCAATCTGGTTTTCAAATTGCGCGCCCCGGAAAGCCTGCTTAGCGATCTTGACTGGCTCTATGCTTATAAAGCTGATCAACTATTTGAATAAACACAATTTAAGCGAATGCTAATATCTTGTGCATAAGCCGCATCATAGTTTAATCATGTCTAAAATGTGACACTACTAAAGATTTTCCGTGACAAACATGAAAATGTGGGCTAATTTCTAAATACAACTGAGGGAGTAGAACAAACTACTCTTACTACGCGGTCAAAGTCTTGGGAGGATTGATCTAGGCGCGGTCATCGCAGCCGCCGGAAACGGATACAGATCGGGCGCGAATTTAATAGCAAGGCGAAAGCCTTGCTTTTTTTTATTCAAATTCCGCCGAAGCGATATTTTAAACTCATGCAATACGTGCATTGCAAAATGAGGTAAATGTACAATCTCCTTATTTAACAAGGAGTTACACATAAACCTCTTAATGACACTGTTTTTATAGGATTATAAAAAACAAAACGCAACCCCAAAATGGAGCTTTGCGTTGATAAGTTTGTTTTTTGTAATTTTATTGCGCGTACCTATACAACGCTTAGCAGAGTTGCAAACAGCAGCGCTCTAAATAGTGATGGAATCATAAGGATGACGTTCGACTCATTTTAAAAGAATGATTCTCTTCAGAAGAGCCGCTTTGTAGAAAAAACGCTTTTTGAATTATTCAGCTCCGTTTTCACGATAAATATCGATATCCAGATCACGAATTTTTTTCCGCAATGTATTGCGGTTAAGCCCGAGCACCTCTGCCGCTTTGATTTGATTACCGCGGGTCGCAGTCAAACAGGCAGCAATCAACGGACGCTCCAGCTCTTCCAAAACACGTTGATAAAGTCCGCTTTCCGGTAAGCCATCATCAAAGAAAGCCTGCATATGCCGCTCTAAAAGTTCGGAAAAATTGACCGCTCCGGTGTCCCCGTCAAATGCAGCAATACCCTGCCCCGCAACACCTGCGCTCAGTTCCGCCTTAATCACATCTTCGCCCATTTCATTTTGCGGATAAAGCACGCTTAGACGGCGCACCAGGTTTTCCAATTCGCGTACATTGCCGGGCCAATTGTGCTTTTGCAGCAAGGTCATAGCTTGAGAAGATATCTGCTTTTCTTCGAGATTTTGCGTGCGTCCGAGCCGGAAAAAATGCCGGATCAAATCAGGAATATCGTCTCGCCGCTCGCGCAGGCTCGGTACTTTTAGCGGCACCACATTCAGCCGGTAATAAAGATCTTCTCGAAAAAGATTACGGCTCATCAAATGCAGCAAATTCTGATTGGTCGCTGCCACAATGCGTACATTGGTTTTAATCGGCTTGTCCCCGCCGACAGACGTATATTCACCCTGCTGCAACACGCGTAACAAACGCGTTTGCGCCTCCATCGGCATATCGCCGATTTCATCCAAAAACAATGTACCGCCTTCCGCTTGTTCAAAACGGCCGCTGGCACGCTGAAAAGCTCCGGTAAATGCCCCTTTTTCATGGCCAAACAACTCGGATTCAATCAAATCGCGCGGAATGGCCGCCATATTAACCGCCACAAAAGGCGCTTTGGAACGCCGGCCAAAATCATGCAGTGCACGTGCAATCAGTTCCTTGCCCGTGCCTGACTCGCCGGTAATCAAAACCGTCAAATCGGACGGCATCATCCGCGCCACAACACGGTAAACCTCCTGCATGGCTTGGGAGCGCCCCACCAGCGGCATTTGTTCAGCGGCTTCATCATTTGCATCAGCGCTCAGTTTTTGCGCCTTCATTGCCAATGCGCGCTCGACCACCTGCAATAATTCGTTCAAATCAAAAGGCTTTGGCAAATATTCATAAGCACCGGCTTCATTCGCCTGCACCGCCGTCATGAAGGTATTTTGTGCACTCATCACCACAATCGGCAAATCAGGCCGCAAAGTTTTAATGCGCGGGATAACATCAAACACGTTTTCATCCGGCATCACCACATCGGTGATCACCAAATCTCCCTCACCGGCCAGCATTAATTGCCACAGTGCAGCGGCGTTTTCTGCCAGTAAAACGCGGTAACCGGCACGGGTCAGAGCATGGTTTAAAACTGTCCGGATCGCACCGTCATCATCTGCAACAATGATTGTATTCAGGTGATCTTTATCACTCATTTTTGCCCCTCACTGCGCTGATCCTTGATGTTTTCACCCGTCCACATCGGCATTAAAATACGAAAAATAGTGCGTCCGCTCTGGCTGTCGCATTCAATCACGCCACCATGGTCTCCCACGATTTTTGCAACCAGCGCCAGCCCCAAGCCAGACCCGTTGGTTTTGCCGGTAATAAACGGATCAAACAAATGCGGCATCATATCAGCAGGCACACCGCCACCATTATCAGTGACGCTGAATTCCAATGGCAATGCAACTCTGGGAGCAATTTTCTGGTACTTTTGCATCTCCACAAAATGCAACCCTGGCTTATAAGTGCTTCTTAAAATAATCTCGCCGTCACCACGTTTACCAATGGCTTCAGCTGCATTTTTAACGAGATTGAGAATCACTTGTACTAACTGATCGTGATTGGCAAAAACCGGTGGCAGCGAAGGATCATAATCCTCATTAAAATGAATATGCTTGGCAAAGCCGTGCACCGCCAATGAGCGCACATGGCTGAGAATATTATGAATATTGACCGGCGCTTTTTCCACCGGCCGTTCGTCGGAGAAAACCTCCATCCGGTCAACAAGTTTGACAATCCGGTCAGCTTCGTCGCGGATGAGAACGGCCAGCGCCTGATCATCCGGCTCTACCACTGTTTCGAGCAATTGCGCGGCACCACGGATACCTGACAGCGGGTTTTTAATTTCATGCGCCAACATCGAAGCCAAACCAGTGACCGATTGGGCAGCACCCCGATAAGACAATTGCCGCTCGATCTTTTCAGCCAGTGTTTTCTCTTTAAAAACAAGCAGCATATGCATCGGCATTTCGGCCAGCGGACGCATGTAAATATCGCTAATTTTATCATCACCCAAACGTGGGCAGGATAAATCAAGCCGGTTTTCCTGTAATGGCACATCACGCGCACGCGATTGCGCCACCATCGACATCAATGGAGAGCCAACAGGTAAAAGCTGTGCCAATTCCTGACGGCGCAGCATCGTCACACTACTTTTGAAAAAAAGCTCTGCCTCCTGATTGGCATAAATAATATGATCTTGCCCATCGAGCACCAAGATCGCCTGATTAAGATTATCAAGAACAAGCAGGCTTAAAGGAACAGTGTCCATGTCACGCCGCCATCTTATTGGATTTATTGAAAATATCGGTGAGCAGAGCAATCACTTGTGCCGGATCAGTCATCGTCATAATGCTGGCGCGATCTGCCGGAACAAGCGCATCACCGATATGGCGATCAAGATACCAGCCTAAGTGCTTGCGCGAATGGCGAATACCTGTTCGGTCACCATAATGCTTCAACATATCTTCGTAATGCATTATAATATAAGATAAAATTTCATTTTTATCAGCAAACTGCTTACGCGCATTTGTAGCAATGGCACCCGCCAGCCACGGCTGGCCATAGCTTGCACGCCCGACCATCACCGCATCTGCGCCAGAGCGGCGTAAAATCTCGTCTGCATCCGCAGTGCTGGTCACATCACCATTGGCAACCAGCGGCACTTTGATTTCCGCCCGCACGGCAGCAATCGCATCCCAATCGGCATGGCCTTCATAAAACTGGTTGCGGGTGCGCCCATGCACAGTAATCATCGCAATACCGGCGGCTTCAGCACGCCGTGCCAGTTCAGGCGCATTGATGCTGTTTTCATCCCATCCAAGGCGCATTTTTAAAGTAACAGGCACTTTCACGGCTGCAACCGTTGCCTCCACCAGTGTCATTGCATGATCAAGATCACGCATCAAAGCCGAGCCGGAATAACCGCCCGTCACCTTCTTGGCAGGGCAGCCCATATTGATATCAATAATATCAGCACCTTCGCCTTCAGCAATTTTGGCAGCCTCCCCCATCCAATGCGCTTCACGTCCGGCCAATTGCACCACATGGGTGCCAAGGCCATCGCCATTCAGCCGCAACATGCTTTCTGAATGACGTGCACAAAGTTCGGCACTGGCCACCATTTCCGAGACCACCACACCGGCGCCCGCTGCTGCCGCACGACGACGGAACGGCAAGTCAGACACACCCGACATCGGAGCCAAAAACACACGGTTCGGCAGTTCTACACCTGCAATAGAGATCGGGTGATTCAGCAGTGCCATTTAAAGCCCTTTAAGAGATTGCCTATTATTTAGGCATTTTTATAATGCCTATTATTTAAGCAATACACTATTAATGCGCAAGAAAACACCCACAGAAATGCAGTTAATGCATTCATTGGCTGGCATTTTTTATCCTCCCGCTTTAAATCACTGGAAAGGCTTAATTTAATTGAAGGCAATGCAACTTTGAAAACAGCAGCAGTGGTCGTCGCTGCCGGACGCGGAGAACGCGCCGGACAGAGCATTGAAGGTCCGAAACAATACCGTCACATCGGCAATCAGGCAGTTTTAATGCGCACGCTGGCCACATTTCTGCAATGTGATGCGATTGCGCGTATTGTTGTTGTTATCCATGCCGATGACAAAGCGCTTTATCAGGCAGCCTGTCCGTTGGCAGATCCGCGCATCATCACTGTGACCGGTGGCCCGACCCGTCAGGAATCAACGCAACTTGGCCTTTTGGCACTGGAAGTTGATAAGCCTGATTATGTGATGATCCATGATGGCGTGCGCCCATTCGTGACCCAAGATTTGCTCGCCCGCATCATGGCCAATCTGTCGCCTTCAAGCGGCGTATTACCAGCCCTTGCTGTTTCCGACACGCTGAAACAAGCGGATACAAATGGCATGGTACAAAAAACCGTGCCGCGCGCTGGCCTCTATGCCGCCCAAACCCCGCAAGCCTTTCCTTATGCACCAATTTTTGAAGCCCATAGTAAAGCGCTCAAAGCAGGTTTGACCAATTTTACCGATGATGCCACCATTGCCGAATGGCACGGGCTGGATGTAACTATCATTGAAGGCTCCGCCGACAACACCAAACTGACATGGGCAAAGGATATTGAAATGGCCAACCAACGCTTGAACAATGCGCAAGGTTTTTTTCCTGATGTGCGCACCGGCAATGGCTATGATGTGCATGCCTTTGAAGAAGGGGATTTTGTCACTTTATGCGGTGTTGAAATTCCGTTTGATAAAAAGCTCTCCGGCCACTCCGATGCCGATGTTGGTTTTCATGCCCTCACCGATGCGCTCCTTGCAACCCGTGGTGCTGGCGATATCGGCACACATTTTCCGCCATCCGACCCGCAATGGAAAGGTGCAGCTTCGCATATTTTCTTACGTTTTGCCGTCAAACTGGTGCGTGAAGCAGGCGGTCGTATCACCAACACGGATGTGACGCTGATCTGCGAAGAACCGAAGATTGGCCCGCATCGCCCTGCAATGACAGAAAGCCTCGCTAAAATTCTCAAGATCAGTGCAGATCGTATTTCGGTTAAAGCCACCACCAATGAAAAGCTCGGCTTTTTAGGCCGCGGTGAAGGTATCGCAGCACTTGTTACCGCAACTGTCGTCTATCCCGGTGAAGTGCCAGCCAGCGAGGAAATCTCATGAGTGAATTGATCGCAGAAAGCAAAGCTATTGAAGTTTTGGAAGCCTGCCGCAAAGCGGGCCTCACGCTGGCAACGGCTGAATCCTGCACTGGCGGCATGATTAGTGCCAGCCTTACCGATATTGCCGGTTCATCAGATGTCGTTGATCGCGGCTTTATCACCTATTCCAATGCGGCCAAAACCGCGATGATTGGCGTACCCGCAGCACTTATTGACGATAAAGGTGCGGTTTCCAAAGAAGTAGCACTTAGCATGGCAAAAGGCGCATTGAAAAATTCCGATGCGAGTGTGAGCGTTGCCGTAACGGGCGTTGCTGGCCCGAGCGGCGGTTCTGAAGCCAAGCCGGTTGGCCTTGTCCATATTGCCAGTGCCATTCATGGCAAAGACATTATTTTGCACCGTGAATGCCGTTTTGGTACCGACAAAACGCGCGCAGAAATCCGGCAATTGACCGTGCTGGCAGCACTTGATTTAGTCTTGGAAAATATCAGCGAGAAAGACTGATCAAGCTTTAAAAATCTGATCGGCACGCTTTTCAAAGGCTTCCGAAAATTTGCGGAATGCCAGATCAAACATTGAGCCCATCAAAAGCCCGAGTGTGCGGCTTTTAAACTCATAATCGATGAAGAACTCGACATCACATGCTTCGCCATCGCCCACCGGAATAAATGTCCAGCGGTTGTCGAGATAGCGGAATGGCCCGTCGATATATTTGACCTCAATCACATTGTTGTCAGGCTTCAATAAAACCTGACTGGTAAATGTTTCGCGGATAAGTTTATAGCCCACTGTCATATCGGCAATAAGCAATGTTTTATCATCACGCTCTTTGCGCGAACGGATGGTCAGCGCTTCACACATCGGCAGAAATTGCGGATAGCTCTCCACATCCGCAACCAGCTTGAACATGTTTTCGGCGCGATGCGCGACGCGCCGTGTATTGGTAAAACTAGGCATGCGGTTCTTATGCTCGCGCCATCACCTGCGCTTCACGCGCAGCTTTCAGTTTCGCAAAATCATCACCCGCATGGTGCGAGGAACGGGTCAACGGGCTTGAGGCCACCAGCAGGAAGCCTTTGGTGCGGCCGATGGTTTCAAATGATTTAAATTCATCAGGCTTCACAAAACGAATGACCGGATGGTGTTTACGGGTTGGCTGCAAATACTGACCGATGGTCATGAAATCCACATCAGCCGAACGCAAATCATCCATCAATTGCAGAATTTCATTACGCTCTTCACCCAAACCAACCATGATGCCGGATTTGGTGAAAATGGTCGGATCCAGTTCCTTGACGCGCTGAAGTAAGCGAATGGAGTGGAAATAACGCGCACCCGGGCGCACTTTCAGATATTTCGACGGCACTGTTTCCAGATTATGGTTGAATACATCAGGACGCGCCTTAACCACAATTTCCAATGCGCCTTCTTTGCGCAGGAAATCCGGTGTCAGAATTTCAATGGTCGTGCCAGGTGCGGCTTCACGAATGGCATGGATCACTTCGGCAAAATGCTGTGCGCCGCCATCCGCCAGATCATCACGGTCAACAGACGTGATCACCACATGCTTCAAGCCCATCTCTTTCACGGCCTTGGCAACACTGGCTGGCTCACTGCGGTCAAGCGCTTTAGGAATACCGGTTGCAACATTACAGAAAGCACAGGCACGGGTGCAGATTTCACCCATAATCATGAAAGTTGCGTGTTTCTTGTCCCAGCATTCGCCGATATTCGGGCAACCAGCTTCTTCACAAACCGTCACCAGCTTGTGCGAGCGGACAATCTCGCGTGTTTCATTATAGCCTTTGGTAACAGGCGCTTTAACGCGGATCCAATCCGGTTTTTTCAGAATGACATTATCCGGACGATGCGCCTTCTCAGGATGGCGCGGACGCATGTCTCTGGCAACCGTATCAAGAACTGTGACCATAAGTTAAATCCTGCCTGTCCTCTATTTTGACCGTTGACCGTTCAACAGATCAAAAAACCAAAGAATAATAATGGCACCTGCGGTTGCGGCAATCAAATTGCCGGCAAAACCCCAAACCTGAAACGACAAAGCTTGCGCCAATGCCGTACCCACAAATGCTCCGGCGATCCCTAACAGAATACTGATCAGGAATCCATAGTTTCGCTTCATTGCTTTATTGGCGATATAGCCTGCCAGAAAGCCGATCAGCAGCGTGCCGAAAAACCCATAGCCATCAAAAACAACTAATTGATTTTCCATCGGCTTTTCCTCACTTTTCGGCAGCAATACCGATTGCGCGCACCAATAATGCGCCAATCAGACCAAAGAAAAATCCACCAATTCCAAGTGCCAGTGTCAGCGACCAAACGCCGTACCAACCGGAAAGCGCCGTTCCGTTCATCGATATAATATTGCCGGACAGCATACTCAAGGTCCCCGCACCAAATCCCAGTGCCAGACCGATGACTGTTGCCCATTTCAATATCGGCCATGCCATAGCACGCCACGGATGGCCGTTTTTAATAAGCGGAATAGCGCTTCTCCTGCGTTATTAAGCGTTCAACACTTTGCCATAGGCATCCAGCACGCTTTCCTTCATCATTTCTGACAAGGTCGGATGCGGGAAGACTGAGTGCATCAGTTCTTCTTCGGTGGTTTCCAAATTCATGGCAATCACAAAGCCCTGAATAAGCTCGGTGACTTCCGCACCAACCATATGGGCACCAAGCAACTGACCGGTTTTCTTATCAAAGATGGTTTTAACCATGCCCTGATCTTCGCCCAATGCAATAGCTTTACCATTGGCGGCAAACTGATAGCGGCCAACGCGGATATCATAGCCCTGCTCTTTGGCTTTGGCTTCGGTCAAACCAACGGATGCTACTTGCGGGTTGCAATAGGTGCAGCCTGGGATCATGCTTTTATCAAGTGGGTGTACATTTGGCACACCGGCAATTTTCTCAACGCAGATAACACCTTCATGCTCGGCCTTGTGTGCCAGCATTGGTGGGCCTGCTACGTCACCAATCGCATAAATACCAGCCACATTGGTTTTACCGAAACCGTCAATCACCACGCAACCGCGGTCTGTTTTAACGCCAAGCTTTTCAAGGCCGAGATTCTCGATATTGCCCTGCACACCAACCGCCGAAATCATCCGGTCAACGGTCAAGGTCTGCACTTTGCCGTCTTTGGTTTCGATATGAGCAGTCACATTATTGGTGCCCTTCTCGACTTTCGAAACCTTGGCATCAGTAATGATTTTAAGCCCGCGCTTTTCCAAACGCTTGCGCGCAAATGTAGAGATTTCCACATCTTCCACCGGCATGATCTGTGACATCAGCTCAACCACTGTCACATCAACGCCCATATCATGGTAGAAAGAAGCAAATTCGATACCGATCGCACCGGAACCCATAACGAGCATGGTTTTAGGGAATTCTTGCGGCACCATAGCCTCAAAATAGGTCCAGATCAGCTTGCCGTCCGGCTCGATACCCGGCAATGCACGCGGACGAGCACCGGTTGCAACGATCACATGCTTGGCCTGATATTTGCCTTCACCAAGCACACCCTTTGGTGCTGGATGCTGTGGCTGCATCGGCACTTTGGTGCTTTTACCAACAGAAATTTCAACAGGGCTGTTGCCGGAAGCTGCTTTTTCAAGCTTGGCTTCGCCCCAGATCACATCGATCTTGTTTTTCTTCATCAAATAAGAAATGCCGCCGTTCAAACGCGCAGAAACCCCGCGTGAACGGTCAACAACAGCCTTAACATCGGCTGAAATCTTGCCATCGAGCACAAGGCCGTAATCTTTGGCATTTTCGCCTAAGTGCAGCACTTCAGCAGAACGCAACAAAGCTTTGGTCGGGATACACCCCCAGTTGAGGCAGATACCGCCCAAATGTTCGCGCTCAACGATTGCGGTTTTCAAACCCAACTGAGCTGCGCGGATCGCAGTTATATAGCCGCCAGGGCCAGATCCGATAACAATCACATCATAAATGTCGGCCATATCGTTCCTGCCTTTGTTCACATCACGCTGCGGGTCAAAAACACCCAGTCGTGTTTGTTACAATCTTCGAAGTGCGGCACCTGAGCGAGCCTGCTGACTTCCTTGAAATTCATTGATTTGTAGAGGGAAAGTGCCGCATGATTGTCGCTTTCCGTAATCAGGCTGGCAGCAATATTGCCTTGCTTTTCAGCCTGCTCAATCTCATGTGCCACCAGCAACCGGCCAAGTCCCTTGCCGCGAAAGCGCTTATAAACGCCCACACTGTCAATAAAACGATGGCCGATCATTTGCTGTTGCAATTGCAGCAAAGGCGCAAAAACCGGATGATCGGCTTCCTGATCGAGAATACCGGCCTCAATCGTATAACCCACTGAAAGACCGGCTGTTTCATAGTCAACTTCCGCTATAGCGGTGTTCTCCCAACCCTCTGATCCAGCTTGCGCCAGTGCCCATGCACCATATTCCAATGGCGTATCGGCTTCGCCTTCCAACACAGCCTTGTTCCAAATCCAACTGGCAAAACCATGCGACGACAGATCAACCAGAATGGCGATCTCTGCCGCATCACGTTTATGCGCCGGACGGATGGAAATTTGTTGTGTCATCAAAGCGTCTCCGGTGCTGCGCTTATGAGTATTTTCCAAAGCGCAGCACTGATTTTAATGCTTATACCAGCATGCCCATCGGATTTTCGATGCGGCGCTTGAAGGCCTGAGCAAGTTCGGCAGCCAATGCACCGTCAACAGCGCGGTGATCGGTCGACAATGTCACGGACATGACAGTTGCCACTTTCACTTCGCCGTTTTCAACGATTGCACGCTGTTCACCAGCGCCCACTGCAAAGATAGTTGCATGTGGCGGATTGATGATGGCCGCAAAGTCTTTCACGCCGAACATACCAAGGTTTGACACCGAAGTGCTGCCGCCCTGATATTCTTCAGGCTTCAGCTTGCGGTCACGGGCGCGCTTGGCCAAGTCTTTCATTTCATTGGAAATGACCGACAGGGTTTTGATTTCTGCATTGCGAACGATCGGCGTGATCAGACCGCCCGGAATGGAAACAGCAACACCAACATCCGCATGCTTGTGCACGATCATGCCGCTATCTGTCCATGATACGTTGGCATCCGGCACATCTCGCAACGCAAGTGCAGTTGCCTTGATAACCATGTCATTGACGGAAAGCTTGTAAGCAGGCACTTCGCCCTTTTCGGTTTTAACCAGCGGTGCCGACGCGTTGATTTCACTGCGCAATGCTAGCAATGCATCCAGATTACAATCAATGGTCAGGTAGAAATGCGGCACTGTCAGCTTCGATTCCATCAGGCGGCGCGCAATAACTTTACGCATACCGTCATGTGGAACCACATCATATGAACCTTCCTCAAACAATTTGAGAACGGTTTCATCCGACATACCCTGCGGAGCAGCAGCAGGTGCCTGAGCAGCACTTGGTGCTTTTGTTGCACCGGAGCTTAATGCTTTTTCCACATCCTTCTGGATGATACGGCCACGCGGACCACTACCTGTCACGTCAGCAATATCAAGACCGGCTTCTTTAGCAATACGGCGTGCAAGCGGTGAAGCAAAAACGCGCTCACCTGTTGATGCAACTGGTGCAGGCTGTTGTGGTGCAGCTTCGGCCTTTGGTGCTTCTGCTTTCGATGCAGCGGTCGGTTCTGGAGTTGCTGCCGGTTCTGGAGTTGCTGCTGGAGCTGGCGCAGCATCGCCGCCCTTTGCAGCTTCCGCTACATCTTCACCTTCTTCGGCAAGGATGGCGATAACCGCATTGACCTTCACACCTTCGGTGCCGGCCGGAACCATCAGCTTGGCCACAACACCTTCATCAACAGCTTCGACTTCCATCGTTGCTTTATCGGTTTCGATCTCGGCGATCACATCGCCGGACGATACCTTGTCGCCTTCCTTGACCAACCATTTGGAGAGGTTGCCCTCTTCCATGGTTGGGGAAAGCGCAGGCATGGTGATTTTAATCGGCATGTCCTAAGAGCCTCCTCAGGCGGTGTATGTGACGGCTTTCACCGCCTCGACAACTTCCGCCACACTTGGCAGAGCCAGTTTTTCCAAATTCGCTGCATATGGCATCGGCACATCTTTACCTGCGATGGTCATGATTGGCGCATCAAGATAATCAAATGCCTGCTGCATCACACGGGCGGCAATTTCCGTACCAACGGATGACTGCGGGAAGCCTTCTTCAACGGTTACCAGACGACCGGTCTTCTTGACCGATTCAATCACGGTTGGAATATCCATCGGACGAATGGTGCGCAGATCAATGATCTCCACATCAATACCTTCCGCGGCCAGCTGCTCGGCAGCTTTGATCGCATAGGTCATACCGATACCAAAGGATACGATCGTTGCATCGCTACCAACCTTGTGGATACGTGCCTTACCGATTGGCAGTACGAAATCTTCCATATCCGGCACATCGAAATGCTGACCGTAGAGAATTTCGTTTTCCAGGAACACAACCGGATTTGGATCGCGGATCGCCGCTTTCAGCAAGCCTTTAGCATCAGCTGCCGAATAAGGCATCACAACTTTAAGGCCCGGAATATGGCTGTACCATGCCGCATAGCACTGGGAGTGCTGGGCACCAACGCGGGCAGCTGCACCACTTGGACCGCGGAACACCATAGGCGCACCCATCTGACCACCGGACATATAAAGTGTCTTGGCAGCCGAGTTTACGATCTGGTCAATTGCCTGCATCGCAAAGTTGAAGGTCATGAATTCAACGATCGGACGCAGACCGGCAAATGCTGCACCGACACCGATACCGGCAAAGCCATGTTCGGTAATTGGTGTATCAACCACGCGCTTATCGCCGAATTCGTCGAGAAGGCCTTGGGTTACTTTATAAGCACCCTGATATTCAGCAACTTCTTCACCCATCACGAATACGTTAGGGTCGCGGCGCATTTCTTCCGCCATTGCATCGCGCAATGCTTCACGAACAGTGGTCGAAACCATCTTGGTACCAGCCGGAATATCCGGATCATTGGCAACATCCAGAACAGGCGCCTGTGGTGTTGCAGCAGCAGTTGCAGACACAGTCGCGGCAGGTGCATCAGCCGCAGCCGGAGCAGCAGATGCGCTTGCATCTTCGGCGCTTTCGCCGTCGCCAAGCAGAACTGCGATCACGGAGTTCACTTTGACACCCTCGGTGCCTTCAGCAACCACGAGCTTGCCAATGGTGCCTTCGTCAACAGCTTCAACTTCCATTGTTGCCTTGTCGGTTTCGATTTCGGCCAGAATGTCACCGGAGGTAACTTTATCGCCTTCTTTCACCAACCATTTGGAGAGCTTGCCTTCTTCCATTGTCGGAGAAAGGGCGGGCATGAGAATTTCTACAGGCATTTCTACACCTTCCTCGAATCAAAGCAAAATATCTGTGTAGAGCTCGGATACATCCGGCTCCGGATCGTGCGTCGCAAAATCAGCCGAATCGGCAACGATTTCACGCACTTCCTTATCGATATTTTTCAGCTCTTCTTCGGTTGCCCAGCCTTTTTCAAGCAAACGCTGTCTGACCTGTTCAATCGGATCGTGCTCGGCACGTATCTTCTGAACTTCTTCCTTCGAGCGGTATTTTGCCGGATCGGACATGGAGTGGCCGCGATAGCGGTAGGTCTGCATATCAAGAATGATCGGACCTTTGCCCGAACGTGCCCATTCGAGCGCCATTTCAGCAGCCGCATTCACCGCGCGCACATCCATACCATCAACCTGAATACCAGGAATGTTGAAAGACGAGCCGCGCTTGGAGAAATCTGTTTCCGCAGAAGAACGGGTCACCGATGTACCCATTGCATAGCGGTTATTTTCAATGATGAAGACAACCGGCAAATTCCAAAGCTTTGCCATATTGAATGTTTCGTAGACCTGGCCCTGATTGGAAGCGCCGTCGCCGAAATAAGTCAGGGATACATTGTCATTGCCGCGATAACGGTTGGCAAAAGCCAGACCTGCGCCCAATGGCACCTGCGCACCAACGATACCGTGACCGCCATAGAAATGCTTCTCTTTCGAGAACATGTGCATCGAGCCGCCCTTGCCTTTCGACAATCCGCCACGACGTCCGGTCAGTTCAGCCATCACGCCGCGGGCGCTCATGCCTGTTGCCAGCATATGTCCGTGATCGCGATAGGCGGTGATAACCTGATCACCTTCCTTCTGCGCCATCTGCATACCAACAACGACAGCTTCCTGTCCGATATAGAGATGGCAGAAACCACCGATCAGACCCATACCGTAAAGCTGACCGGCTTTTTCTTCGAAGCGTCGAATCAACAACATTTCGCGATAGCTGCTCATTTCTTGTTCTTTAGTGAAATCAGCAGGCTTGGGGGTCTTAGGTGCAGTGTTTGAAGCCGACTGTGATTTGGTCACAGGCGCCTTGTTAGCCCTCGATGCCATAATTTGCTCCCTATTGTCTTTCTGAAATAACCTTAAACGGGTGTCAAACAAGTTACAATATGCATGGGGGGCATAGCAGCTATGTTATTAAGTCTTTAATTTCACTCATTAAAAAGACTATTAACCGTTTTTCAGTTAATCAGACGCATCTTCACGAGAAATAATTATCGTCAGTTCATTTTCATGAGAGAGATTAAGCGCGCGTCGCGCCTGTTCGTCAAGCATATCCTTTTCAATGGAGCCATCACGCAAAAGCGAGACGCGTCTTTCCATTGCACGACGCTCATGGGTCAGCTCATCTAGCTCGACCGTAAGAAGGCTCACTTGCTGCTGCAACCGCGCACTTGAATCGATGCCATATTCGCCGTGATAGGCGTGAAAACCAAAATAAGACAAGAAAGCAGTGGCCAGCAACGGCAACACAAATCGTCCCCGAATAGACTTACGCTTTTGCTTGGTCCACATACTCAACACATCCTTTGAGCCTTTTTAAGTTTCCGTCGAAACGTCTCAAAAATGCTCTTTTTACTCATTTTACGCGCAACATCGTCCAACACCGCTGATAAAATTGTGCGGCGGCATCAGAAAAACGGTGGCGCACCCAATACAAGGCTGCACGAAATCCATCCGCATTCTGATTTTAACAATAAACATTATTTTGCTTAACAGAGCCTTACTCAAAGGCAGCGCAACCAAAACTTTATTAGAGCGCCGTGCACCAGACTTGATACTCAAAGATCACAATAACCCATTGAAACCAGATCATGTTTTCACGTTAAGCTGCTCCAAATTTAAGAAATTATGCTCTAAATATAAAAAAGCGGAGCATTGCTGCCCCGCCCTCATGTTTCATAAGCGATGAAGTTGTGACCTCACTGCGCTACAACTGTATTAAAGGAACTTCAGTACCGAACGGCCGGCATAGCGTGCCTGCAAGCCCAGTTCTTCTTCAATACGGATAAGCTGGTTGTATTTTGCGGTACGGTCTGAACGTGCCAGTGAGCCGGTTTTGATCTGACCACAATTGGTGGCAACAGCGAGATCCGCAATGGTGGAATCTTCTGTTTCACCGGAGCGGTGCGACATCACAGCTGTGTAACCAGCCTTATGAGCGGTTTCAACCGCATCCAAAGTCTCTGACAAGGTACCGATCTGGTTCACTTTGACCAGAATCGAGTTGGCAACGCCCATTTTGATACCATCACGCAGACGTGCGGAGTTGGTCACGAACAGGTCATCGCCAACGAGCTGGGTTTTGGTGCCGACGAGTTCAGTCAGGTATTTCCAACCTTCCCAGTCGTCTTCGCTCATACCATCTTCAATGGTTACAATCGGATAAGCACCAACCAGTTTGGCCAGATATTCAGCCTGCGTGCGCGGATCACGGGTTTGGCCTTCACCTTCATAAACGTAATTACCGTCTTTGAAGAATTCCGTCGCGGCGCAATCAAGGCCGATAGCAATTTCTTCGCCCGGCTTGAAGCCAGCCTGCGTGATTGATTCCATCACGAAATCAAGCGCAGCTTCAGCAGAAAGCAGATTAGGCGCAAAGCCACCCTCGTCACCCACATTAGTATTGTGACCAGCCTTTTTGAGGCGGGATTTCAGGGTGTGAAATACTTCCGCGCCATAACGAACAGCTTCACGCATCGAATTCGCGCCAACCGGCAGAATCATGAATTCCTGAAAATCAATCGGATTGTCCGCATGTGCGCCACCATTAATGATGTTCATCATCGGCACTGGCAGAATGTGGGCATTTGCACCACCGACATAGCGGTATAGCGGCAAGTCGCATGACTGTGCGGCAGCTTTGGCAACGGCCAATGACACACCAAGGATCGCATTGGCGCCGAGATTGCTTTTATTGGCAGTGCCGTCAAGATCAATCAAAGTCTGGTCAATATGGATCTGGTTTTCAGCATCCATACCGGCGAGCACGTCAAAAATCTGACCATTAACCGCAGCAACAGCCTTTTCAACGCCTTTGCCCTGATAACGGCTGCCGCCATCGCGCAGTTCAACCGCTTCATGCGCACCGGTGGATGCACCGGAAGGAACGGCTGCACGGCCAAACGCGCCATCTTCCAGCAACACATCAACTTCAACAGTCGGATTGCCACGGCTATCCAGAATTTCGCGGCCGACAATATCAATAATCGCAGTCATAGAGACTTCGTCCTTCCACTTTTTGCAAACCACCTGCATGGCTGATGCCCCGATCAGTCATGCCTCAAAACCCAATTTATCTGACGCCCGTAACGAGCATACGGATTGACCCGTTCTACTTATGCTAACTGGGAGTGCGTGTAAAACATTACCGCACCCTTCCACAGAGCAAAAGCCTGAAATAATATAGCAGTAAAGTCACAAACCTTTGGCCAGACGATCAAATGCCATCAAAGTTTCAAGCAAAGCCGGCATATTGTCGATCTGCACCATATTCGGGCCATCTGACGGCGCATTGTCCGGATCTTCATGGGTCTCGATAAAGACGCCAGCCACCCCAACGGCAACAGCGGCACGCGCCAATGTTTCAACAAATTCGCGCTGCCCACCCGATGAACCACCCTGACCGCCCGGCTGCTGCACGGAATGAGTTGCATCAAAAATGACCGGCGAACCAAAATTCGCCATAATCGGCAGTGAGCGCATATCGGACACCAGCGTATTATAGCCAAATGATGCACCGCGTTCACAGGCCATCACATTCGGATTGCCGCTTTCTGTCACTTTCGCCAGCACATTCTTCATGTCCCAAGGTGCCAAAAACTGGCCTTTTTTAACATTGACGGCACGGCCGGTTTTGGCAGCTGCAATCAACAGATCTGTCTGTCGGCACAAAAAAGCAGGGATTTGTAAAACGTCGATGACATCAGCCACCAGCGCGCATTGCTCTTCGGTGTGAACATCGCTCAGAACCGGAAAATTATATTCTTTTTTGAGATCAGCGAACACTTCCAGCGCTGTTTCAAGGCCAATACCACGCTTGCCACTCAATGATGTGCGGTTGGCTTTGTCAAAGCTGGATTTATAAACCAAACCAATGCCGAGTTTGTCGGTCTGTTCTTTCAAGCGTCCCGCCATGTCAAACGCATGCTGACGGCTTTCCATCTGGCAAGGACCGGCAATCAGCGCCAATGGCTGATCATTACCAAAGGTCACATTACCTACACGTATAATCGAATTTGCTGTCGTCATGGTTGGTCAACCTTCATTATCATACATTCAAGCAGCTTTAGTTCCACAACTCCGCCGCAAAGAGAACCAATGTCACTGTAATTACATCGATAATATAAAAAAGCGCCACTGTTTATCACATATGGCGCTTCTTGTTTATTATTACATCAGGCAATCACACATTTGCAATCAAACCATTCTGCTTTGTTCCAATGCTGCGGCAATGAAGGACGCAAACAATGGATGCGGCTCGAACGGGCGTGACTTCAGTTCAGGGTGATACTGCACCCCGATGAACCACGGATGATCAGCATATTCAACGGTTTCAGGCAATACGCCATCCGGTGAAAGACCCGAGAACACCAGACCGCATTGTTCAAGACGATCTTTATAATCGACATTGACTTCATAACGGTGACGGTGACGCTCGGAAATGGTGGTATCGCCATAAATATCGGCAATACGGGTTCCGGCTTTTAACACGGAATCATATGCACCAAGACGCATGGTTCCGCCCAGATCACCTGACTGGCTGCGTTTTTCGAGCAGATCGCCCTTCAGCCATTCGGTCATCAAACCAACAACAGGTTCTTTGGTTGGGCCAAATTCTGTTGAAGAGGCATCTTCAATACCAGCCAGATTACGGGCAGCTTCAATGCAAGCCATCTGCATACCAAAGCAAATACCAAAATATGGCACCTTGCGTTCGCGGGCAAATTTAGCAGCTTTGATTTTGCCTTCCGCACCACGCTCGCCAAAGCCACCCGGCACCAAAATGCCGTGTACTTTTTCCAAATGCGGAGCAGGATCCTCGCCTTCAAAGACTTCCGCTTCAATCCATTCGAGATTAACGCGTACTTTGTTGGCCATACCACCGTGCTGCAATGCTTCAATCAGAGATTTATAAGCATCTTTCAGCTCGGTATATTTACCAACAACCGCAATCGTTACCTCGCCTTCCGGATTATGGATCAGACGGGACACTTCTTCCCAGCGCTCGATCTGCGGCTTGGGAGCCGGATCAATGCCGAATGCACGCAACACTTCCGCGTCAAAGCCTTCATTATGATAAGCAATAGGCACATCATAGATCGACTTGACATCCAGCGCCTGAATAACGGCACTTTCACGCACGTTACAGAACAGGGAAAGCTTGCGACGTTCATTTTCCGGAATCGGACGATCTGCACGAATGAGCAGAATATCAGGTGCAATACCGATGGAACGCAGTTCTTTGACAGAGTGCTGCGTCGGTTTGGTTTTCAATTCACCGGCCGTCGGAATATACGGCATCAAAGTCAGGTGAATATAAACCGCCATCCCGCGTGGCAATTCATTGCCCAGCTGACGGATTGCTTCCAGAAACGGCATGGCTTCAATATCGCCAACCGTTCCGCCGATTTCACAAAGAACAAAATCATAATCATCATTGCCAGACGTGATGAAATTTTTGATTTCATCCGTGACATGAGGAATAACCTGAACCGTCGCACCGAGATAATCGCCGCGGCGTTCTTTTTCGATGATATTGCGGTAGATACGACCAGTCGTAATATTGTCCTGCTTGGAAGCAGGCTGACCGGTGAACCGCTCGTAATGACCCAGATCAAGATCTGTCTCTGCCCCGTCATCGGTCACAAACACCTCACCATGCTGGTAAGGAGACATCGTGCCCGGATCGACGTTCAGATAAGGGTCGAGTTTACGGATCCGCACGCGGTAACCGCGTGCCTGAAGGAGTGCAGCCAATGCTGCTGCGGCAATGCCTTTTCCAAGGGAAGAAACCACGCCGCCTGTGATGAAAACATATCGCGCCATGGGCTTATGTCGTTAGACTCTCCTGACTGATTCCGCCACTAAAAAATGACTGCCTGTGAAAAATAATTCATTTATCCCCGTAATCACCGGATAAAAACCACAGACAGAATTTTTGTCGTTTGCTGACTATATCGCATCAGCTGGCGGAATAAATTAATTTCGAAAATCCGTCTCTTTTTTTATAAAGAACCGACGACTTTCCATGCCCAAGTTTTGCTTCCCGCTCTTGACTGTATTGCCCTGTCCTGCCGGCTAACCCGTCATAAAATGGCTCAGGAACGGTTTGCGTGCCATTCACATGGCCTTAATAAAACACAAAAAAGCCGGGCCTGCGCCCGGCTTATCAGCGCCTTATAACAAGATCACAGAACAACAACTTCTGTGCCAAGATTGACGCGCTCATAAAGGTCGAGCACATCTTCATTAATCATACGGAAGCAGCCGTTTGAAGCCGCACTTCCGATTGTCCAAGGCTGCACAGTACCGTGAATACGGATATAAGTGTCTTTATTGCCCTGAAATAAATAAAGTGCGCGGGAACCAAGCGGATTGCCCGGACCACCATCCATACCGTTTTTAAAGCGGCTGTAATGAGCAGGATTGCGCTCAACCATTTCCTTGGTCGGAATCCAGCGCGGCCATTCGCGCTTGGCATTGATGGTGCCGGTGCCTTTAAATTCAAGACCAACTTTACCAACAGCAATGCCGTAGCGGCGCGCCGTGGTCGGGGTCTCTACATAATAGAGAAAATAGTTTTTCGGATCGACAACGATTGTGCCCGGTTTATAGCCGCTAAAGGCCACGGTCTGCGCGTGGAAACGCGGTGCAATCTTATACTTTTCCGCCTGAGACACATAAGACTTTTTAGCCGGAACTGCATCGTTCGGCGCGGCCTGCACAGGCATTGCCATGCAAAGTCCTGCAATACCAGCGAGAATGATATGGCGTAAAAACATTTGAATTTCCCGAAAATAAACCCGAAACCACAGGGTGACGGCACATCCTAGCATGCCAATCTATAATGTGTGATTAAGCCAAAGCCCCGTCATACTCAACAGCTTGATTTTATCAACAGCATGTTTTCATGCCCGCTATGGCATGGTTGCAACACTGCATTCCCCAAAAATTGTAACAAGCATCACAAACTAAAAATCCCGACCTCAAAGAGATCGGGATTATAAAATCAAAAGCCTGATGGCGAAAAGTATTACTGTGAACTTGGAACCGGATTGGCAGGTGCAGCCGGTACATCTTCCGTCGCAGGAGCTGGTGTTTCACCACGCGATGAAGCGCCGCCCAGCTGGTTGAGAATGCCGCCGCCGGTCGAACCTTCACCCGCTGCCGGAGCCTGACCGCCTGCCGCCGGAATACGGTTCAGAATATCGGTCGGACGCTCGCCGTAATTTGCCGTGATGCCAAGAAGCAATGACGTTGCAAAAAAAGCAGTCGCCAGAATCGTTGTCATGCGTGTCAGAGCATTACCTGCACCACGTGCAGTCATGAAACCAGAACCGCCGCCGATACCAAGTCCGCCGCCCTCAGAACGCTGGATAAGCACAACGCCGACAAGCGCAAGAACAATCAGAAGATGAATGACTATGAGAACAGTCTGCATGGAATTTGGTCTGCTTTCTTTATAGATCGCGGTCTTAATATGTCGCGGCTCTTTACACGGTATTGGAGAATAATCCAACCCCCATTTAAAAAGCCTTATCAACGCAAGGTTATATATCTGTCTATTTATCTATAACACAAACTGATGCTTTTAAAGGGGGCGGATCAATCGTCCATCAATTTTACAGGCTGCGATAGGCCTCACAAATCGCGAGGAAGTCGGCAGCTTTCAGGCTGGCACCGCCAACGAGTGCACCGTCGACATCGGCAACCCCCAGCAGTTCAACAGAATTGGCAGGCTTAACCGAACCACCATAAAGTAAACGCATATGCGCACCCTGCGCACCAAAACGCTCAATCAATGTTTCGCGCATGAAGGCGTGAACAATACGCACATCCTGAACCGTCGGTGTCAAACCGGTGCCAATTGCCCAGACTGGCTCGTAAGCAATGATCGTGTTTTCTGCATTCACGCCATCCGGCAATGAATTTGCCAACTGCTCGCCCACAACATTCAATGTGGTTTCGGCATGGCGTTGATCAGCTGTTTCACCCACACAAACAATGGCAACCAGTCCTGCCTGCCATGCAGCCAGCACTTTTGCCTTCACCATTTCATTGGTTTCACGGTGATCGGTGCGGCGCTCCGAATGACCGACAATCACATGAGATGCACCGGCATCTTTCAGCATAAGCGCTGAAACATCACCTGTATGAGCACCCGATTGCGCCATATGGCAATCTTCACCGCCCAGCCCCACGTTTTCACCTTCGAGCGTTTCTGCAGCGCGTGAAAGCAAAGTTGCAGGAACGCAGATGACTGCATCCAGTTTACGGCCGTAATCAGAGCTCAGGCCCGCAGCAATCGCACGTAATTCGGTCAGGGATTCCCCTGTGCCGTTCATCTTCCAATTGCCCGCAACCAAAGGGCGAATTCCCGGTGTCATGCGCTTCTCCTCGCAATGCTCTACCACCGTGTCGTCGCGCTTTATTTTAGGAACGCAGGCGGACGGTTTTCATGAATTTGCACCTGACTAACAAATTCACACACGAATGCAACACTTAAAGAGTGCACATTAACGGGTCAAGAAAGCAGTTTTCCTGTCATTGAGCCTTGCATCACGCCTATGCTTAAGGCTATTCCCATAGTTCTGGAACCAAAGCTTTCAATTTATAAAAGGTACTTCCATGCTCGACAGCTTGCGCGCCGCCACTCAGACCTGGATTGCAAAACTATTGCTTGGTATGCTCGTCTTAAGCTTTGCCGCTTGGGGTATCGCCGATATTTTCCGTGAAAACATGACCAGTTCGGCTGCTTTGAGCGCCGGAAAGTCCGAAGTTAGCGCGGTTGAGTACCGTTTTGCTTATGAACAGCAGATGATGCGTCTGTCCCAACAATTCCAGCAGCGCCTGACCAAAGAACAGGCTCAGGCATTGGGTGTGGAAAGTCAGGTGCTCTCACAGCTGGCAGCCGGCGTTGTACTTGATGAAGAAGCACGTCAGATGAACCTGGGAATCACTAAAGACGGAATCGCCCGTCTGGTGGCCGAAGATCCGTCCTTCCATGATGTGTCCGGCCGTTTCAGCCCAGCACAATTCGATGCCGTGATGCGTCAGGCCAATATTCGTGCGCAGGATTATCTCGACAGCCGCACGCAAGTAGCCCGCCGTCAGCAAATTGTTGAAGCTGTCACCGATGGCATCAGCGTTCCTGATACATTGCTGAAAGCACTTGCACTTTATGAAGGCGAAAGCCGCACAGTTGATTACATCACCATCCAGCCGGAAAAGGTTGCCGATATTGCTGCCCCTTCCGAAGATGCGCTTAAAACCTATTTTGAAACCAATAAGTCGCAATATGCAGCACCTGAATATCGCAAGCTTACTTATGTCAAGCTGGAGCCAGCCGATATTGCTGATCCAAGCCAGATTACACCTGAAGAAGTCAGCGACTATTATGAAAAAAACCAGAGTCGCTATTCAACCACTGAAAAGCGCACAATCGAACAGTTAAGCTTTACTGATGAAGCAGCTGCCAATGCTGCTGCCGAAAAAATTAAAACCGGCATGAGCTTCGATGATCTGGCCAAAGAACTCAACAAGTCGGCTGAAGACATCAAACTCGGTACGTTTGAAAAAACCGCACTGCCGGATCCGGTACTCGCAGAAGCAGCATTTGCCCTGCCCCACAATCAGGCAAGTGAAGTTGTCAAAGGTGCGTTTGGCCCTGTGATTATCCGAGTAACCGAAATAGATGCCGCACACACTAAGCCGCTTGCCGAAGTTGAAGAAGAAATTCGCTTAAGCCTTGCAACCACCATTGCAGCGACCGCCATTGCCAATGTGCGCGATCAGTTTGAAGAGGACATTTCCAATGGGGTGCCTCTGGCTGAAGCTGCAACCAAGGCTGGTTTGAAATCGATTACCATTGATGCCATTGATGCCGAAGGCAACGATATGAATGAAAAGCCGGTTGAAAACCTTCCTGCTCAGGCTCAGCTCGTCGCAAATCTGTTCCAAACCGACAAAGGCATTGATAATGACCCGCTTTCGTTGGGCACCAATGGTTTCCTCTGGTATCAGGCCGATGATATCATTCCTGCCCGTGACCGCACGCTTGATGAAGTGAAAGATACAGTTGTCGAGGCGTGGAAGGCCGATGAAGCAATTAAAAATCTGATTGCTAAAACTGACGATATGAAAAAGAAAATTCAGGACGGTACATCACTCGATGCACTGGCAGAAGAACTGAGCGTCACAAAAAACACCAAACGTGGGGTTACCCGTGCAGCCAACGATATTGAGCTTGGCTCTGCCGCTGTTGCTGCGATCTTCCGTGGTGCCAACGGCCATGTCGACACGGCCGCGACACCAAACAATGATGCGCAAATCCTGTTTAAAGTCACCGATGTGGTTGAACCTGCCGGTATCAGTGCAGAATCAATCACAGAAGATCGCCGCAAAGCTGCTGCCAATGGCTTGTCTGATGACCTTCTGACACAGCTCATTGCCGAATTGCAGAAACAATATCCGGTTAAAATCAATCAAACCGCGATCAACAATGCGATGGCATTTTAGAGGTGAGTATGGTTGATTTTAAAGATTTCATTGCAAAAGTTGCGCTCGGAACGCAGCTCAATGTGCAAGAAGCAAAACAAGCTTTTGATATCATGATGACAGGGCGCGCGACGCCCTCTCAAATCGGCGCCTTTTTGATGGCTCTGCGCGTACGCGGTGAAACCGTGCCTGAAATCAGCGGCGCTGTCGCCTCGATGATGTCCCGCGTCACGGAAGTCAAAGCCCCTGCCAATGCCATTGATATTGTCGGCACCGGCGGTGATCAATCAGGCTCCTACAATGTTTCCTCCTGCTCGGCATTTGTGGTGGCAGGTGCTGGCATTCCGGTGGCAAAACACGGCAATCGTGCATTGTCATCTCGTTCCGGTGCTGCCGATGCGCTTTTTGCACTTGGTGTCAATATTGAAGCCGATGCCGATCTGATCAGCCGCTGCATCTATGAGGCGGGCTTGGGCTTTATGTTTGCGCCCAACCATCATTCCTCCATGCGCCATGTCGGCCCGTCACGGGTGGAACTTGGCACACGTACAATTTTCAACCTGCTCGGCCCCCTCTCCAACCCTGCCCATGTAAAGCGTCAGCTTGTCGGCGTTTATGCGCGCGAATGGGTGGAGCCTTTAGCACATGTGCTGAAAGAACTAGGCTCTGAAGCCGCATGGGTTGTTTATGGTGACGGCCTTGATGAAATTACCACCACCGGCGTCACCCATGTCAGCGCCTTGGAAAATGGCACAGTCCGCAGCTTTGAAATCAGCCCTGAAGATGTCGGCATTCGCCGTGCAGAACCGGCTGAACTTAAAGGCGGCGACGGTGCATATAATGCTGAAGCGTTGAGAGACGTGCTCAATGGCGCACAAAATGCCTATCGTGATATTGTGCTGATGAATGCAGGTGCAGCCCTTTTGATTGCCGGCCATGCCTCAACTTTGAAAGAAGGTGTAGAGCAAGCTGCCCTTTCCATCGACAGCGGTGCAGCACTCAATGTCTTGAATAAGCTCGTTCAGGTTTCCAATGAGCAAGCGGAATAAGGATATGGTATGAGCACTGATATCTTGAAAAAAATTGAAGCCTATAAGCGGGAAGAAATTGCGGCAGCTAAAACCAAAGTCTCGCTTGCAGAGCTTGAGGCAAAAATTGCCGATCAGCTGCCGACACGCGGTTTTTTCAATGCTTTGCTGCAAAAGAAAGCCAATAAACAATTTGGCCTGATTGCCGAAATTAAAAAAGCCAGCCCGTCCAAAGGACTGATCCGTCCGGATTTTGACCCGCCATTGCTGGCCAAAGCCTATGAAGAAGGTGGCGCGGCTTGCTTGTCCGTTCTCACCGACACACCTTCATTTCAGGGTGCGCCGGAGTTTTTGACAACCGCGCGCAACGCCTGTTCCCTGCCAGCTTTGCGCAAAGATTTCCTCTTTGACATCTATCAGGTTTATGAAGCACGCAGTTGGGGTGCTGATTGCATCCTCATCATCATGGCAAGTGTTGATGATCAGCTGGCTGCAGAGCTTGAACAGGCCGCTTTCTCGCTCGGCATGGATGCATTGATTGAGGTGCATGACGAAGCTGAAATGGAACGTGCGCTCAAATTGCAGTCGAAAATGCTCGGCGTTAACAACCGCAACTTGCGCAATTTCGAAGTGGATCTGGCCGTCAGTGAACGTCTTTCCAAAATGGTTCCGGATGATTATCTACTGGTTGGCGAAAGCGGTATCTTCACCCATGACGATTGCCTGCGTTTACAAAAATCCGGCATCGAAACTTTCCTGATCGGTGAAAGCTTGATGCGTCAACAGGATGTGCGTTCTGCAACCCACACCCTTCTGACCGGTCAGACAGCCTGAGGTTGAAGCCTATGAGCAAGCTGAGCCATCTTGATCAATCCGGACAGGCCCATATGGTCGATGTTGGCGACAAGCAGGAAACCGAGCGTTTAGCTGTCGCCGAAGCTTCGATTGTCATGCGACCTGAAACGCTTGCTCTTATTCTCTCCGGCAATGCCGCCAAAGGTGATGTACTGGCAACTGCACGCATTGCCGGCATTATGGCTGCCAAAAAAACCGCTGATCTCATTCCGCTTTGCCATCCGTTGATGCTCACTAAAGTTGGTATCGAGATCGAGCCGGATGAAAATCTGCCAGGTTTTAAAGTCACCGCGAATGCGCGCCTGAAAGGCCGCACCGGCGTTGAAATGGAAGCCCTCACCGCAGCATCCGTCACATGCCTCACCATTTACGATATGGCGAAAGCCGTTGATAAAGGCATGACTATTCAAAACATCCATTTGATTGAAAAGCACGGCGGTAAATCCGGCGATTGGTTTACATCCTCCAAGGATAAATAAAAATGGCACTTTTACCCGTTGATGAGGCGTTAAAGCGTCTGACTGAAAATGTCCAAGCGGGCCTGAGTGAAACAGTTTCCATCCATCAGGCAGGCGGGCGCACCCTCGCCGCGCCTATGGTCGCCCATTACTTGCAATCCCCTTTTGATGCTTCCGCCATGGATGGCTATGCGGTACGCGCCAACAAAGATGGCAGCTATCCCAGTCAGTTTCGTGTGATCGGTGAAGCAGCTGCAGGAAAACGTTATCTTGGGCAAATTGCTAAAGGCGAAGCCATCCGCATTTTCACCGGCGCACCGGTACCGGCTGACGCCGATAGCGTGGTTATTCAGGAAAATGTCACCCGCAATGGGGATATGATCGAAGTCTGCGGCGAGATCATCAAACACAAACATATCCGCCGCGCCGGTCTGGATTTCAAACTCGGCGAAGAACTATTACCAGCTGGGCGCAAACTTGATGCAGCTGCCTTGGCGCTTGCCGCCGCCAGCGGCAATGCAGAGCTGCAAGTCACCCGCCGCCCACGCGTTGCTATTCTGGCAACCGGTGACGAGCTTGTCGCACCGGGGAAAATTCCGGCAGAAGACCAGATCATTTCGTCCAATTCCAGCGGCATTGCCGAACTGGTGCGTGCACAAGATGCAACAGCGATAGATTTAGGCATTGTGCCGGATCAGACAGATTTAATCATTGCTGCTATCAAGCGGGCGATGGATGATAATGTCGATGTGCTGGTAACACTTGGCGGCGCCTCTGTCGGCGATCATGATCTGGTGCATAAAGCACTCACCGCCTGCGGCATGGAACTGGATTTCTGGAAAATCGCTATGCGTCCGGGCAAACCACTTATGCATGGCAGCCTGACCGCCGCCAATGGCCGCATCATTCATGTGCTCGGCCTGCCGGGAAATCCGGTTTCCAGCATGGTTTGCGGATATTTATTTTTGCTGCCGCTGATTGCCAAATTAACCGGCCACAGCTATCGCGCCGATATCCGCAAGGCGACACTCTCAATCCATATGCCGGAAAATGATCATCGCCGTGATTATGTACGTGCGGAATATATCCTTGACGATCAAGGCGATTTAATCGTGCAGCCTTTGCCCGTACAGGATTCGTCCATGCTGGGAATGTTGGCGCGCGCCAATGCTCTCATAATCAGAGAAGCCAATGCACCGGCCATTGATGCCGGAGCAAACTGCCAAATTCTGGTTTTGCGTTAGATTTCAGAGCATTTCCGAATTAAGTTAAATCGTTAGAAATGCTCTGACATTTTATTTTTTCCGCGTATCTCATCCGAAAACCGCTTCACACTTTTCGAAATACACTTTAAGCATCACCCAGATAAGATTTAATTGTCTCGATAAAACGCGGTACTGAAATCGGTTTTGAAATATAAGCTTCACACCCGCCCTGCCTGATGCGCTCTTCGTCACCCTTCATCGCAAATGCAGTGACAGCGATAACAGGGATAACTTTCAGTTCTTCATCATCCTTCAGCCATTTGGTGACTTCAAGACCAGAGACTTCCGGCAACTGAATATCCATCAAAATCAGGTTCGGGCGATGCTCGCGCGCCAAGTCAAGCGCTTCAAGCCCGTTGCGGGTGCGGATAGTTTCATAGCCATGGGCTTCTATGAGATCGCGAAAGAGCTTCATGTTCAGCTCATTATCCTCAACGATCATCACTTTCTTAATCATCAAACTTCCCTCAGCGCACAGGCTTTCCGGCTCATTTGCAAGTGCTTATACACTTGTTACGGAATCGATAAACGCCATTCATCCAAAATGATTTTAACCCCAGAACATTGACGAATAGCAAACAGATTAAAGTTTTTTAATTTTTTTAAAGCGGTCGTCATATCGAGCATAGCGGCTGGAAAAGATAAACCACACATATAAAAAATGCGCGAGTTTTTATCAAAACTCGCGCATATTCCTTAAATTTCATGCAAAAACCGATCAAAATTTTGCAATTAAATGCTCATTTTTATCGGTTTCTTTCATTAAAATGGAATTTCATCGTCCAGATCGCGTGAGAAACCGCCGCCGGATGATGGACCTGAGCTACCAAAATCAGAGCCGCCCGATGAACCGCCACCGGAATAATCAGACATCTGCGAACGACCGCCACCGTCAAAAGAACGGCCCTGTCCGCCGCCTTCACCGCGACTGTCGAGCATCTGCAATTCACCACGGAATTTCTGCAACACGATTTCAGTCGTATAGCGTTCATTGCCGTTCTGATCCTGCCATTTACGGGTCTGCAAAGCGCCTTCCAGATAAACTTTCGCGCCTTTTTTCAAGTATTGTTCAGCGACTTTGGCCAGATTTTCATTGAAAATCACAACACTGTGCCATTCGGTCTTTTCGCGGCGCTCACCGGACTGGCGGTCGCGCCAGCTTTCAGAAGTCGCAATACGCAAATTAACGACAGGGTCACCGGAGCTTAGCCGTCTGACTTCCGGATCCGCACCAAGATTGCCGACCAGTATAACCTTGTTGACACTACCTGCCATGCGCTTAACTCCACCTTATCTTTTAACTTTGGTTAACTGCTACAGATAACAGCCGCCAATGATTTAGCACATCCATCCTGCGGCAGATGTCAGCAATTATAGCCTGTTTCCACAAGAGATATGCCACTTAATTTTAAGTTCCTACTTTGTTCTAATGCAAAAAAATCTTCGCGGCAAGTATCCATTTTTTACCACCTTAAAATATGATTAAGAGACACTTGCAGAACAAGCAAAGAACAGATAGTGTTTGTTCTGCATTTGTTTTTAAATTTGATTCTTAACTCTGGGGGGCTTTAGCTTATGTTAACCCGCAAGCAGCATGAATTACTTCTTTTCATACACGAACGTCTGAAAGAAGTCGGCATCCCGCCCTCTTTTGATGAAATGAAGGATGCTTTGGATTTGGCCTCCAAGTCCGGTATTCATCGTCTGATCACCGCATTGGAAGAGCGCGGCTTCATTCGCCGCCTTCCCAATCGCGCCCGCGCATTGGAAGTCATCCGCCTGCCCGATTCCATTGCCCCGGGGTTAAACTCCCAAAAAAAGTTCTCCCCAAGCGTGATTGAAGGAAGTCTGGGCAAACCTGCTGCACCAGCAAAACCCGAAACCGCACCAGTGGATGCTGCTTTTGAAAACAGCGATACAATTTCTGTGCCTGTCATGGGGCGCATTGCTGCCGGCGTCCCCATTTCCGCCATTCAGAACCAGACACGTACCATCACTTTACCGATGGATATGATCGGCTCTGGCGAGCATTACGCACTCGAAGTGAAAGGCGACTCGATGATCGAAGCCGGAATTTTTGAAGGTGACACGGTTGTGATCCGCCGCGGCAATAACGCCAATCCGGGAGAAATCGTCGTTGCCCTTGTCGATGACGAAGAAGCAACCTTAAAACGCTTCCGCCGCAAAGGCGCATCCATCGCACTCGAAGCTGCCAACCCTGCTTATGAAACCAGAATTTTTGGCCCCGACCGCGTACAGGTTCAGGGCAAGCTGGTCGGATTGATACGCCGCTACTAATCCGGCCAGTGCAATTATTAAACCCGATGCGAACCAAACCGTTATGTCACAATGATAATTGGTTTGGTTCCTTTCATAACATTTGTGTGGCTTATGAAACCGAGACGCAATCATATATGATCTAAAGTTTACGCCTGCCGAACGGTTATCTTATTATTAAGCTCATGGGCATCTTTGTTTTTCAGCGTCTATTGAGATCGTAAATTATTGCCATAATTTTAGGATCATAACAGCTTCATCGAAATTTGGTTTTCTTGAATAAATACAGCCGTAAGCGATAATGCAGGATGATCAATTATCATCATTGATAGGTGAATTTTTCTGATTAGCTTTTGCCTTTGGAGCCACATAATCGGCAAGGCCACGCCCCGCGCGGGAGTATAGACGATATAGATGCCACGGGCGTTGCGGATCACCAACCGAATATGTCAATTTATCATTATATTTCAGTAATTTATTATCATTTTCTAAATTCTTACTAACAGATTGTTGAGATTGCAGGTCAGTAGCAGCCACATTTGTGATAGCATCATATGGTTCTGGTTCATCAAGCTCACTCTCAAAAGTGTCAGCATCATTCTCGTCTTCAAAGACCGGATGTAATCCCATACCTGCCGAAACATTATTTTTGGCATTAACCTCTTGAATAACTGGATCGCCAAGCCTGATCTCAAGCGCCCCCTTCAAAGCTAACTCCCGCCGCGTAATCACGAGCTTATCTGCAGCCATGCATTCCGGTTTTTTACCCGCCACTGCCAATATAACCACATCCCCAATATGACACGCCGTTTCGACTGCACTTAGTGTTTCGGTATAGCTCAGCATACGCCCGTCAGCGAGTGTGATTGAACAGATGTTTTCTTCACAATAAAATGCATTTTCCTGATAAGTGCCATTTTTCTTTGAACCAGCTATTACCGGTGGAACAATCTCGCTCACATCATAAGCTTTTGCCCAATTTTGAATTGTGAAACGCGACGGACGCGAACGGTTGACAGCAAGTCGTCCATCGGCAAGGCCAACCGCCACCAGTTTGGCATCCTCGGAAATCATTATATCGGGATCATTCTCCACGAAATAAAAGAAAAAGCCGATAGCCACTAATAATAACGAAAGATTGCGCAAGCGCGTCGTGCAGATGACTGCAATCACCACCGCAATTGTCCAGCTGATAATTGCCCCCGATGATATAATTCCGGGATTTCCTGCCGGTGCGATTGATGAAACCAACTCGGCGATCTGTCGCATGCCCCAAACGCCAAGCCCCATGATCTGCAACGGCAACCAATCCAACTGCAGCGGCATCAACAACAAGCTTAAAACCGCAAAAGGCATGATAATGATGGAAATCACCGGCATCGCCAATATATTGCCGAGTAAACCAAAAGGTGCTGTATTATTAAAGTGATAGGCTGAGTAAATGCCGCTTGCAATACCAGCGACAATTGATGTGGCGGCAGTTGCAACAATTGGCACGAACCATTTTTTGAGCTTCGAGTTCTTTTGTCTTTTAGCGATCTTGCCCTGATTATGGAGTGCTGATTTTCTATCACTCCACCACGCAAAGGCCGCTACCAAACCAGCTGTTGCTGAAAAAGACATTTGAAAACTTGGCCCCAGCACTTCATGCGGCGAGCTGATAAAGGCAATGAGTGCTGCGATTGCAAGATTGCGAATGCTGAGTGCCGCGCGATCAAAAAGCAAAGCTACAAGCATCACCATAATCATCACAAAACTGCGCTGCGCCGCTACATCAGAGCCCGATAGCGCCAAATAAAACGCAGAGCTAAACAATGCTGCGGCGGCTGCATATTTTTTAATCGGATGCCTTGCAGCAAAGGATGGGAACAAGCCTGCAACGCTGCGAAAACCGATAATGACAACACCTGCGGCCAAGGCCAGATGCAAACCCGAAATTGACAAAACATGTGCTAAGCCGGAATTGCGCAAAGTTTCATTTGTATGCTCGCTAATGCCGTCGCGCTGCCCCGAAATCAATGCAGCAGCAATGGCGCCGTCTTCCCCGCTCACCACACTGGTGACACGGGTGCCGACAATATGGCGAAGTGTGGCAATAGCATAAGAAAATGTATCCCCCACCCAACTTAATGAAGCAGTCTTCGCCAAAACAGGCGTGCCCATGTAAAAACCATTGCCACCATTACCTTTAAAATAACCATTAAAGGCAAAGTCGTAATTACCCGGTCGTACTGGCCCGGAATGGGGACGCAAGCGTACAAGTCCGGTAAGTGTGGAGCCGATTTCCGTTTGCGCGGGGATATCGCGTGCTGTCATTCGCAATCTCTCCGGTGCATAGCGTAAAACGGGTCGCTCGGTTGACAAGACGTCTATCGTCAACCGCCAGCCACCGGTATATTGCGCTTCCAAGCCGACAACACGCCCAGTCAACCGCGTCGTAACATCCGAGCCAACCATTGCCGTGGAATAACGCCAGGTTTCCAGCTTGCCGCAAAACATTCCAATCTGGAAAAAAATCGCCAACAACAGGATGGATGACCAATAATACCGCTCCCGCACCCACCAGCGCATCGCCACCAATAAACACAATGGCAGTATAAGCGACAACCAGCTGGTTTCCTGTGCTTGGGTAAAATAGGTGATTACACCCGCACCGGCACTGACCGGCAACAGTAAAAAACCGGTGCCCCGCTCACGCTCGGCCTGCAAAGCCGATTGCAGTTGGACAATATATAATTGGATACGAACCCGAAACCCGGTTTCATCCAGATTTTCAAATGGCTCAGCGGGTGGCCCTTCAAGCGGATAATCGTGAATGGCAGGATCGGGCAAAAAAGGCGAATAAGAAAGATTTCCGCGCAGCTCTTTTAATAACGCACGCTCATCAATAGCAGGCGCAACCGTCTCATTTTGGTTCGTATTTGCCCCCCGGCCCAGCCCCTTTCCTCCCCTTAATCTGCCTCCGCTATATCATGCACGATTATAGAAAAACTTAGCCGCACGCCCTTGCGCACGATGCTACCTATGCTACATGAGCTTTATATAAAACCGAAGCCTATTCTTATATGCGCTTTGACCAGCGCTGATATTTGGGTCTGCGTTTTACAAAAAATCAAATTACCATGCAGCAGATTGCGAGCGATTATGCTATCTGTTGATAAAAAATTACAGCGGAGCTGTCATGTCCAAGCCTGTTATTACCCGCTTTGCACCATCCCCGACCGGTTATCTTCACATCGGTGGTGCACGCACTGCACTCTTCAACTGGCTCTATGCCAAAAACCGCGGCGGCAAAATGTTGCTGCGTATTGAAGACACCGACCGTGAACGTTCAACCGATGCTGCCACCACCGCTATTCTGGACGGTTTGACATGGCTTGGTCTGACATGGGAAGGCGAAGCTATTTCCCAATTTGAACGCGCGCCCCGTCACCGTGAAGTCGCAGAAGAGCTGGTTGCCAGTGGCAAGGCTTATTATTGTTATGCCACACCGGAAGAGCTGGATGCGATGCGCGAACTGGCACGCTCCGAAGGCCGCCCGCCTCGTTATGATGGTCGTTGGAGAGATCGCTCGGCCGATGAGGCTCCTGAAGGCATCAAGCCGGTTATCCGTATTAAAGCACCGCAAACAGGTGAAACCGTTGTCGATGATGCGGTTCAGGGCGAAGTGCGCTTCCCGAACAAAGATCTCGATGATTTCATTATTTTACGTTCCGACGGCACGCCAACCTATATGCATGCAGTGGTTGTCGATGACCATGATATGGGCGTCACCCATATTATTCGTGGTGACGACCATCTCACCAACGCAGCCCGCCAGACTGTCATTTACAATGCCATGGGCTGGGATGTTCCGTCCATGTCGCATATCCCGCTTATTCACGGTGCGGATGGTGCCAAGCTTTCCAAGCGTCATGGCGCTTTGGGTGTCGATGCTTATCGCGCGATGGGTTATCTGCCGGATGCGCTTTGCAATTACCTCGCCCGTCTTGGCTGGAGCCATGGCGACGATGAAATCATGTCGATCGCGCAGATGATCGAATGGTTTGATATTGTCGACATTAATAAAGGGGCAGCGCGCTTTGACTTCCAGAAACTGGAAGCCATCAACGGACAATATATCCGTGCCCGCGACAGTGAAGAGCTGACCAACACACTGATTGAAAATCTGCCTTATTTTGAAGGTGGTGAAACAATGCTTGCCGCTCTTGATGAGCAAAAACGTGTGCAGCTTTTAGCTGCTATGCCGGGCCTGAAAGATCGCGCCAAAACATTGGTCGAATTGATGGAAGGCGCGCAGTTCTTGTTTGCTCAGCGCCCGCTCGCATTAGATGAAAAAGCATCAGCCATTCTCAATGATGAAGGTCGTGCCCTTCTCAAAGATGTTTTGCCGGCTCTGGAAGCAACAACAGAATGGACTGCCGCAGCACTTGATTCTACTGCGCGCGCATTTTCTGAAGCAAAAAACCTCAAACTTGGCAAGGTTGCACAACCTTTACGTGCAGCCCTAGTGGGAAAATCGACATCTCCCGGCGTTTTTGATGTGCTGGAAGTGCTCGGTCGTGAGGAAGCTCTGGGACGAATTCGCGATCAAATCGTTTAAGTTTGAAAAAATGGCCGCCAAACACGAAAACTTGCTGAAGTTGAAGCTTTTTAGCATTGCAACATTGGTTCTTTGGGATAGTTTGGCGGCCAGTTATTCACGAAGCAGACTAAGTGATAATTGGACAAACATGCACTTTATCTGCTTGAATAAGAGCCGCACCCAAGCGGCGACATAAGCAATGAGGACATGAAAGGAATACCGATGTCTGACAAGACAGCTAGTTTTACCCTCGACGGAAAAACCTTTGAGCTGCCGGTGCGAGCGGGCACCGTTGGTCCAAATGTTGTCGATATCGGTCCGTTGTACAAGAATGCCAATTCCTTCACATACGATCCGGGTTTTACGTCAACCGCATCATGTGAATCCAAAATCACCTATATTGATGGTGATGAAGGCGTTCTTCTCTATCGGGGCTATCCGATTGAACAATTAGCCGAAAATGGCGATTTCTTAGAAACCTGCTATCTTCTTCTTTACGGCGAACTGCCGACACAGGCTCAAAAAGCCGACTTCGACTACCGTGTGACCCGTCACACCATGCTCCACGAGCAGATGACACGCTTCTTCACCGGCTTCCGCCGTGATGCCCACCCAATGGCCGTAATGGTCGGTTGCGTCGGCGCAATGTCCGCCTTCTACCACGATTCAACAGACATTACCGACCCGCATCAGCGCATGGTTGCTTCCATCCGCCTGATCGCAAAAATGCCGACATTGGCAGCAATGGCTTATAAATACCACATCGGTCAGCCATTCGTTTATCCGAAAAACGATCTCGATTTCGCATCTAACTTCCTGCACATGTGCTTTGCTGTTCCTTGTGAAGAATACAAGGTCAACCCAGTACTTGCCCGTGCAATGGATCGCATTTTCATTCTGCACGCCGATCACGAACAGAACGCATCGACCTCAACAGTTCGTCTGGCCGGTTCTTCAGGCGCCAATCCTTTTGCATGTATCGCAGCTGGTGTTGCCTGCCTCTGGGGCCCTGCACATGGCGGCGCCAACGAAGCAGCATTGAACATGCTTGCTGAAATCGGCTCTGTTGACCGCATCCCTGAATATATTGCGAAAGCAAAAGACAAGAACGATCCGTTCCGTCTGATGGGCTTTGGTCACCGTGTCTACAAGAACTACGATCCACGCGCTAAAATCATGCAGAAAACCACGCATGAAGTGCTGGCCGAGCTCGGCATCAAAGATGATCCGTTGCTCGACGTAGCCATGGAACTGGAACGCATCGCGCTGACCGACGAATATTTCATCGAGAAGAAGCTCTACCCGAATATCGACTTCTACTCCGGTATTACGCTGAAGGCTCTTGGCTTCCCGACCGAAATGTTCACCGTGCTGTTCGCCCTTGCCCGTACTGTTGGCTGGGTCGCACAATGGAAGGAAATGATCGAAGATCCCCAGCAGAAAATCGGTCGTCCGCGTCAGCTTTACACCGGCGAAGCAGAACGCGATTACGTGCCAGTGGCAAAACGCAAATAAGTTTGAAAATAAAAAAGCCCCGGATAGTTTCCGGGGCTTTTTTACGTGTCTCACTTAAAATTCATCATGGTAATTGCAAGCTCCTGGTTGCGCTCTTTATCTGCAACATAGTGTCGTGCTACGAATAATCATTCATATTCCAGCAGCTTGCCAAGGCGGTTTTAATTACACCATGAGTGCCACAACCTCCCCCTCACGCCTCAATCGCATTGATATTGCGCGCGGCCTCGCCCTCATTGCAATGGCGATTTATCATACAGGCTGGGATCTGGAATTCTTTGGCTATATGGAACCCGGCACCGCATCACATGGCGGCTGGAAACTCTTTGCCCGTCTTATTGCCAGCAGCTTTCTCATTCTGGTTGGCTTCAGCCTTTATCTGGCCCATGGCAAAGCCATTCGCTGGCATTCTTTTGGCAAGCGCCTCACTATGATTGTCATTGCTGCTGCAGCAATTAGCGGCCTGACATATTATACATCACCAAATTCATTTATCTTTTTTGGCATTTTGCATCAAATCGCATTGGCAAGCGTGCTGGGCCTGCTCTTCTTGCGTCTGCCTGCATTGCTCATTCTGCTTTTTGCATTGCTGTTTTTCATTGCACCCGATTATGCAAAATCTGATGTCTTTAATGCACCGCTGCTCAAATTTGTCGGTCTTGGCACCATCCCCCCCACATCCAATGATTATGTGCCACTGTTTCCATGGTTCAGCGCGGTATTGACCGGTATTGCTCTGGCGAAAATCTGCCAGACATATAACCTCAATGTCTGGCTTAAAAGCTCCGATAAAGAAGTACAAATTTCAAAGCCGCTCACTTTTATCGGCAAACATAGTCTGGCTTTTTACCTGATCCACCAACCGGTGTTGATGGCAATAATCTACGCACTCACCTTCATCTTGCCACCTGCCGGCCCTGAACGCGCATTTTTACAAGCATGTCAAAGCAATTGCACCCAACAAGGCACACCAGAATTATGTGCCAAGTTCTGCACCTGTGTGACGGAAAATATCAATCAGAAAAATATCGCCAAGCAGATTTATAATGGTCAGGCGACAGAGGAGATGAGCCAATCTTTGCAGGAAAGTGCGCAATTATGCTCAGCAAAAACTTTCCCTGCACTTCAATAGAGGATTAAGTCGAAACACCAAGCTCGGCAATCCGCTCGATACAGATTTCTTCAATTCGTTCCAATTCACTCAGCGTTTCTTCAATATCGCGTTTTTTCTGCACCAGCTCTTCACGCTTGTCATTGACATGACGAACCAGCAATTTCAGCTGCTCGGTATCTGATGGCGGCTCGCTATACATGCGAATAATATCGCGAATTTCGGCAATCGAAAAACCAAGCCTTTTGCCGCGCAAAATCTGACGCAGCAAATGCCTGTCAGCAGGGCGAAATAAACGCGTACGACCACGCCTTTCCGGCTGCAATAAGCCTTCATCCTCATAAAAGCGCAAGGTTCGTGTCGAAATACCAAATTCGCGCGTTAATTCGGTAATCGTATAATACTCGCGCCGCAAAGCTTGACCTTTCGCCTGAAAATACCAATAGCTGGATTTACCAACTGATATAGAAGAAGCAAAACTTCCTTTTACGTAATAGTCAAATTAAATCAATCAAAATGAACTTCAATTTTGAAAACTTGCACCGGTTAAAATTTTTTTGATAAATTACGATAAGGTGCCACTATAATTATACCCGATGCAGCCCAAGCCACATCATCTTCCCTTTTTTCTGCATGCCATGAAAGATGCACTGATGCAAAGACCTGTCAAATGGACCATCGGCGGCCTGATTATTATTGCCCTCTTGGGCGCTACTCCTTTTATCATGCGCCCTTATGTAGAAACACTTGGGTTAAACTCGCTGAAACTGCTGGCGAAAGAAGGCGGCTTTTGTGAAACAGAAAATTGCGAGGAAGGTGTTTCTTATGTGATCGCTTTTCTTGAAACCAATTACGGCCTCAATGAAGAGCAGATAAAATGGTGCATGGGTGTGGATGAGATTTCCCATTATCAACTCCCAGTCGCTAATGGTTTAAAAAACGCACTAACCGATTTGATGTACCGCCGCTGTGGTAGTCCAATTCCAGATATGCAGGAGGACGAATTCCCGCCGGAAGATGAATCACCTCAGTCTGAACAGACTGACTAAAAAGACAGAATGTCGGCTTATCTTGTTTCATGAATAAAGAATATCGGCCTCATTTTCGAAAAAACAGGCATATGAGGCAAAATACCACATGAGTAATTTTTAAATCTTTTGCCCCCTTTTGATGGCAAAGAATGCCGATTTATGACGTTAATATGGGCATTTAATTCAAGTTTAGATTTATTCTAAGTCTTTGTTTTTTAGAACAATTCCAAATCATTGTATTTGACAAGTTTTATAAAAATTCCGCATATAAGCCAAATTACAGATGAAACCTTTAATATTCAGGCCTTTACCCTGATCTATTGGAGGAACCAATGACTGGTTCTAAGTTTAAATTAAATACTCATAATAGAAAAATAAGTAACGCATTAAAATGCTTTGCTTTTGTAAATATTATTTTCTCATTGCAAATAGCATCTGGATCATATTTCCTTAGGAAACATGTGGCATTTACGGCAGGAGTACTTTGATATGCTGGTATGCCATTGCAACTTTATTACGCAAAAACAAATTGAAGACACTATTATTGAACTTCTTGATGAAGATTGCTGGAGATTGATTGTGCCGGCAACAATTTATCATGCTTTATCACGCCGCGGCCGTTGCAGCGGCTGCTTCCCAAATGTTGTTGAAACGATCATAAAAGTCACTGAAGAATATCATCTTCGTCATAATCAAAATGATGAGAATGTGATCTTGTTCATTGATCAGGTCAGATCTCTACGTGAAAAATTTGGGAGAATAAAGCATGAAGGGCGAACCACAGGTCATCGAGCGGCTTAACGAAGCACTCTTTCTCGAATTAGGTGCCGTCAATCAATATTGGTTGCATTATCGTCTGCTTGACGACTGGGGCTATGCGCGTCTTGCAAAAAAAGAGCGCGAAGAATCCATTGAAGAAATGCAGCATGCCGATCGTATTATCGAGCGTATTATTTTCCTCGAAGGCCACCCGAACCTTCAGTCCGTTGCGCCGCTGCGCATCGGCCAGAATGTAAAAGAAGTGCTGGAATGTGATTTGCAAGGTGAAATTGATGCCCGCACATCCTATAAAAAATCACGTGAAATCTGCGATCAGCTTGGTGACTATGTGACCAAACAGCTTTTTGATGAGCTTCTCAAGGATGAGGAAGGTCATATCGACTTTCTTGAAACCCAGCTGGAATTGCTCGGCAAAATTGGCGAAGAACGTTACGGCTTGCTAAATGCCGCCCCTGCCGACGGAGCCTGACAGAAAATAAAAAAGCCGTACATGATATGTGCGGCTTTTGTTATTGTTTATTTTTTTAACGTGGAGCAGAAGCTAATTTAAGCACCACAGAGGCCGCCAGTTCACCGGATGACTGATCCGTTGCCATTAGCTCTGCAACCTCCTCAAAGCCTTTAATTTGTGCCTCCCTAACCGGCCCTTCAATCAACAAGCGCTGCAATTGGCGCGCCAAGGCACCCGGGCGCATATAATAATCAAAATATTCCGGCAAAATCGGCTCGTCGGTGATAATATTAGGCAGTGCCGCACTCCAAATGGTAATGCGCGGCAACAAAAACTGACGTGCAAACCAGTCGGTTTTATAAGCCAAGACTGTTGGCACCTGCGCCAAGGCCAATTCCAGTGAAACAGTACCGGAAGCCGCCAGCGCAGCATCGCTTTCTGAAAAAGCCAGATATTTAGCTTCATCACCAACAACGATTTTTGGTTTCACCGCCCAGTTTTTAGACTGCTCACGCACCATTGTTTCCAGATGCGGCAAAGTAGGCAAAACAGCCTCGACAGTTTCAAAACGCAGTGCAAGCTCTTTTAAGGCTTCCCCAAAAACCGGCATCAAACCTTGGATTTCAGAACGACGTGAACCTGGCAAAATCAAAATTTGACGTGGTGCAGCAGCATCACTTAACGCAGCGCGTTTCTTTTGTTTGGCACGTGCTTCCAATATCGGCTGCAAACCGGCAAGTCTGTGCCCGACATAAGTCGCATCCGGTCCGTGTAATTGCTTAAGCACATCCACTTCAAACGGCAAAATTGTCAAAACGTGGTCAATATAATCGCGCATTTCTTTGGCACGGCGCGGCCGCCATGCCCAAACTGTTGGCGCGATATATTTGACAATCGGAATGGAAGGATCTGCAAGGCGTACTTTTTTCGCCACACGATGAGTAAAGTCCGGACTATCGATGATCACCAGACAATCAGGTTTTTCAGCAACAATGGCCTTGGCTGTTTGACGGATACGCAAAATCAGCTTTGGCAGGTTTTTTAAAACAGAGCCTAAACCCATCAGCGAGATTTCATGCGGATTGAATAAAGTCTTCAATCCGCGCTCCTGTAAATGCGCACCACCGACACCGACAATTTCAACGAGCCTGTCAGTTTGCAGACGCAAGGCATCAATCAAATCAGCGCCAAGCAAATCGCCGGACTCTTCACCTGCAACAAGTGCAATTTTGAGAGGAGCAAGTTGCGATTGCGGACGTGTTATCACCTGCTTACTCATCAAAGTCAGACCTCATTCAGCTGGTGTTCGTACAAAAGTCTCAATAAAAAGGCCGCGCTTATTTGCCTCGTTAATCGTTTCCTGATAACCAAGCACAAAACTGCGCCCTGCTTCAACTGCAATTCCTGCCAAACCGGCTTTATCAGCATTGACAACTGTCATCACACCAATGGCCGGCAAATCCGCACGTTCTTCCTGTGATGGCTTGGCACATTTGACCAATACGCCGCCACGCGGAGGAATACGACCCGAAGCACGCAGTTCTGCCACACGCAGCAACATCAAATCCGTGCCTTCCGCCCCCTCAAGCGCTACCACACGACCACCAACAGCCACACCGCCCTGCCCGACATCAAGATCGCCAAGCAGGCGTGCTGCCTCTGCACCGAGGCGGATATTTTCCTGTTCGCGCTTGTCTGGATGAGCAATTGTTAAACATTGCGACGGCGTTGGCGAGAGTAAATCAGGCACAATTTCATGCGCCCCGATCACTTTTATATCATAACCTTCAAGCAAACGGATAAAAGCGCGCAGTAAAGCATCATCGCCTTTGCCCAAAGCACCGATAACTTTCGGCAAAGCACGTAATGTCGGCATATCAAAGCGCAAATCAGACAAATGCGGACGATTAAGCACCCCGCCAGCCAAAATGACTTGGCTGATATTGCGCGACTTCATGCCCTTAATAAATTTCGCAAACTCAACGATTGAAAGTTCCTGATGCTCGAACTGATAAAGCTCGGGCGCTGCCTCGCCTCGCAAGGCAAAGATAAATGGCGGATTGCCATTGGCAGACAAAGATTTTGCAACTTCAATCGGCAATAATCCGTTTCCCGCGATAATCGCTGTACGCGGGGAAACGGACTGATCGGTAACGGGCAAACGATTATTGCTCGTCACCATTATCCTCATGAATTCCTTTTGCCGATTTAATCAACGGCGTGCAGAAAGCACGTTTTGAATCACTCGTGACGAATGCAATCAAATCGGCAACTGCATGGGAGCCTGCATAAGCCTCCGTTACATCTTTGGCACGTTGCTGCACCGGTTTAGTGCGATCAAACAACATGCGATAAGCGTGACGTAGCGCATGGATCTCTTTTCTTTCAATGCCTGAACGTTTCATGCCGATAATGTTCAAACCACCCAAATAGGCATGAACACCAATCACCATGCCGAATGGTATAACATCACCGGCAACGGCTGCCATACCACCCACAAAAGCATGGTGACCTATACGGGTGAACTGATGCACAGCAGAACCGCCACCCAAAATCGCCCGATGGCCGATTTCACAGTGGCCCCCCACCATTACATTATTGGCAAAAGTTACATGATCTTCAATGATGCAATCATGTGCAACATGTGCATAGGCCAGAAATGTACAATGATTTCCAACAATCGTACGGCCACGGCTGGTATCTGACCCGCAATGCATGGTCACGCCTTCGCGGATGGTGCAATGGGTGCCGATTTCCAATGTTGTCGGCCCACCGGTATGCTTACCGTTTTGCGGTTCACATCCAAGCACAGCATGCGGAAAGACTTGCGCATGAGCACCAAGTCTTGTCGCACCGGTCACGACAACGTGACTCATCAATTGAGAACCATCACCGATTACCGCGCCCGATTGAATGTGGCAGAAAGCACCGACTGAAACGCCTGCGCCAAGCTGCACCCCGTCTTCAACCAATGCGGTTGGGTGAATAATGGTCTCAGCCATAATTATTTACTCTTTCCCTTCTGGGACATGGGTCATGGCAGAAACTTCTGCTTCTGCAACCTTGACTCCGTCAACTTCAGCAACGCACTGGTATTTAGAGATATTACCGCGCTGTTTCAACTTGTTGACGTGCAATAATAATTGATCACCCGGAACAACAGGCTTACGGAACTTGGCATTATCAATGGTCATGAAATAAACCAACCCCGGACAGCCCTTTCCGCTCTCGAAAAGCACGATCGCGCCAGCTGTCTGTGCCATTGCTTCAATGATCAAAACGCCGGGCATTACAGGCTTTTCGGGGAAATGCCCCATAAAATGCGGCTCGTTAATAGTCACATTTTTAACGCCGGTCGCCGACTGGTCACCATTAATATTAATAATGCGATCAATCATTAAAAACGGATAACGATGCGGCAGTGCACTCAACAATTGGTGAATGTCTGCCGCTTCAAGCTTAACCTCGTTGATCTCAGTCATCAGAGGATTGCTCCTTCTTAGGTTGTCCAAAGCTGCGCAGGGTTGCTACTTCACGGAACCACTGCTTGATAGGTCGGGCGGGGAAACCTCCCCATTTTTCGCCATCCGGTATATCGCGCATCACGCCACTTGCCGCAGCAATCTGCACATTTGATCCGATAGTCAGATGGTCAGCCAGGCCGACACGTCCGCCCAGCATGGTCATGTCACCGATTGTCACGCTACCGGAAATCCCGCAATGAGCGGCGACAACACAGTAACGTCCAATTTTGACATTATGGGCAATCTGCACCAGATTATCGATCTTGGTGCCTTCGCCAAGAATTGTATCGCTCAAAGAACCGCGATCAATCGTGGTATTAGCACCCACTTCCACGTGATCCTGAATAATCACGCGACCCAATTGCGGTACTTTTTCAAGGCCGGCAGGCCCCGGTAAATATCCAAAACCATCTTGCCCGATGCAAACACCGGGATGCAAAATCACATGATTGCCGATAAATGCATATTGCACTGAAACATGCGGAGCAATGTAACTGTGCCGGCCAATCTGGCAATGTGCACCAATAACCGCACCGGCGCAAATTCTGCTGCCCGATCCGATGGTTACGCCTTTACCGACCACCGCGCCTGCTTCTACAGTCGCGCCCTCTTCAATCACTGCTGTTTGGTGAATATTTGCGTTGGGTGATACCCCCTCTTCCCCCATCCAGACTTCGGGAAAAGCAGCAGCTGGAAAAAGCTTGCGGCCCAGAAGGGCAAAAGCACGGTGCGGATGCTTGATAACCAAAGCTGCAATGCCTGAAGGCACTGAAGAAACCATCTCCTCGGTACAAAAAACACCTGCAACATGCAGATTTTTTAGCAAACCAATGTTTTTGTTGCCTTCAACAAAAACAACAGTATCAGCCGAAGCATTTTCAATGGATGCAAGGCGCACAAAAAAACGCGATGCCAACTGCATATCATGCAGTTTGGCACCGGTTAATTCAGCAGCGTCCCCGATAGTTACGGGACGATCAAGCGAGAAAAAAACAGGATCTGCCATCAAAACACTTTCTCTCCCGGCTCCATATGGCTCCGGGAGAAGGCAAATCGATCAGAACTTGCTCGAAATACCAAAGTTGAAGTTCTGTACTTTATCCGTAGATGCTTTGGATGTTGGTACAGCATAGTCGAAACGCAATGGACCAAACGGTGAAGCCCACATCAAGCTGAGACCGACAGAAGAACGAACCTTCTTGTCATCACCAAGTACACCTGATTCTTTCGAACCATAGAGCATTGCTGCATCAGCAAACACGGCACCACGGATACCAAAGCTTTCAGGGATCACCGGCATCGGGAACTGCAATTCAGCCGTTGCCTTCAGGTAGGTTGTACCACCCAGCCAGTAACGATCACCATTGCCTGCATCCTGATAAGGGCCCATGCTGTTATATTTGAAGCCACGGATCAGATCCTGATCGTTCTTGAACAGGTCAAACATACGCACGCCATCGTCATTAAAGGCATGGATGTAACCACCACCGATGCCAAGCAAACCGATCAGATCTGCATCTTCATGCAACGTCTGATAATATTTACCGTCAAAGGTTGTTTTCAAGAACTTGGCATCACCACCAAGACCTGCAAATTCCTGCGTAAAGCGGGCAAACAGTCCATCACGCGGGTTCTGCCTATTATCGATGCTATCATAAACAAGCGAATAGCTGATCGAAGAACGCACCCATGGGCTAAGCTTTGCAGCTTCCCAAAGAGCCGGAGCATAATCAGCTTCAACTTTGTCTTTATCAAGCTTATATTTTTCCTGAACCAGATTATAGGAAATACCGGCCGAGAAATTATCTGTAACAGGCAGGCCAAAGCGGATCGAACCACCGGTCTGAGTCACATCATAATCACGGTCGACGCGGTGGCTGCGGCGGAAAAGATCAAAGCCTGCAGAAATACGGTTGCCGAGGAAATAAGGCTCTGTGAAAGAGAAGTTGTAGTTACGCATATCGTTCTGACCGATACCGGCACCAAAACGGATATACTGACCACGACCCAAGAAGTTGCGCTCGGTTACAGAACCTTCAACAGAAGCACCCGGCGTACCGCCACCGGTCGCATAACCGGCACCGATGGAGAATTCACCGGTTGATTTTTCCATCACGTCAACAATAAGCACAACCTGATCCGCTTCCGAACCCTGTGCGGTAGAAATATTGACGGACTGGAAGAAATCCAAACCTTCAAGACGACGTTTTGCACGTTGGATCATTGCCTGATTGAAAGCATCGCCTTCATTCAGATCAAATTCACGGCGGATAACATAATCACGTGTCTTATCATTACCGCGGATTTCAATGCGCTCTACATAAGCGCGCGGCCCCTGCTCGACATTGTAAACCACAGAGATTGTGTGATCGTCAAAGTTACGGTCACCGCGTGGTTCAACTTTTGCAAAAGCATAACCGTTACTGGCGACGCGATCAGTAATCGCCTCTACAGTTTTTTCAACGTCTTTGGCACTGTAATTACGGCCTGAACGTGTCGCGATCAAATTGTTGAGTGCTTCAGGCTCGATACCTTCAACACTGCTTTCAATCTGCACATCACCGAAAGTATAACGCTGACCTTCATCAACATTAATTGTGATGGTGTATTCATTCGTGGCTTCGTCCAGAACTGCTTCTGAAGATAAGACACGGAAATCAGCATAGCCGCGGTTGTAATAGAAACGACGCAACGCTTCTTCATCAGCCTGCAAGCGGCCTTCATCATAAATATCGCTGCGTGTCAGCCATGACAAAGGATTAGACCGCTTGGTGGAGATCACGTCACGCAGACGACGTTCGCCATAAGCATTATTACCGACGAAATTGATATTAGCGATTTTCGTGCGGGTACCTTCGCCGATTTCATAAACGACGTTAACGCGTCCACTACCCAGATCAACCGTTCTGGCATTGACCGTCACATCGCTACGACCAACATGGCCATAGGCCGCCTTAATGGCTTCGCGGTCACCTTCCATGATGGCCGGATCAAAAGTGCTGCGCGGTTTCAACTGAACGGCACGTTCCAGCTGCGCATCTTTGACCTTCTTGTTTCCCTGGAAGAGAACGTTGTTTACGACAGAATATTCACTGACATGAACAACAAGCGCGCCACCGGACTGGGTGATTCTCACATCGGAGAACAATCCCATGCCGAACAGGCGTTTAACAGCTTCGTCCACATCTGCACTGGTATATGCCTTACCCGGACGGATATTGACATTATCACGGATAGTCTGCGCGTCGACGCGCTGATTGCCGCGAACATCAATACGGCTCGCAACAGCTGCCTGTGCACTTGCAACGGATGCCAGTGACACAACCGCAGAACCTGAGGCTGCCAGAGCCACGGACATGGCGATCGCAGATGCGGCGCCAAAGAATTTAGAACTTGCCGTCATGGGCTTTCAAAACCTTCGTTTATTTCTATCCCCGGGCGCGTTTCCCAGAAAATTCACATATTACCGTCATAGCTTGTTTTTACATACAAGCAAGTACGACAGTTAAAATCTGTTTACTTCATCGTCAACCGTGGCACACATGCCACGCGAATCCATGATTATGGTAAACAAATTATATTACTTATCCAGTCCAACGCCTCTTATTTTCCGTCTTATCGACGTCAAAATTCAATTTTACTGTTAGCAGGCAAAGACATCATTGAAAAGTACAAAAGCCATAAAGCCCATAACAAGCAAAAAGCCTAATTTATAGAAAAGCTCCTGTGCTCTCACCGAAACCGGTCGTCCTAATACCGCTTCTGCCGCATAAAACACCAAATGTCCGCCATCCAGCGGCGGTAACGGGAATAAATTGAGCAAGCCAATGCCTATTGAGAGCATTGCAGTGAGCTGCACTAGCCATTCAAAACCCAAACTTGCAGCCTGTCCTGCCATATTGGCAATTTTAACCGGCCCGCCCAGCTGACACTTATCTTCGCGTCCGGCAAAGAATCGCGAGAAAAATTCACCCGTACGAGCAATAATATGACCGGTTTCCTTCACCGCCTGCCCGACTGATTCTAGTGGCCCATACTCAACTTTACGAAATTGCGCGACTTCGTTGGTTGTTTTAACACCAATAACACCGATCTTGATCTGGTTGCCCAGCGCATCAGTTTGCTCAGAGGCAACCGGCATTGCTTCCAGCTCAAGCTCACGCCCGTCACGCTCAACAACGAATTTCAAAGCATCACCGGTGCGCCCTGATACGATGCGCTGCACATCGGCAAAGGTCGTAACTTTCGAGCCTTCAACACTGATGAAACGGTCACCGGCCTGAAAGCCTGCCACTTCCGCCGGGCTGCCGATGGTTACTTCTGCAACCAAAGGGTCAGCAATGGTGCGGCCATACATATTGAAGAAGACGCTCAAAATCGCAATGGTGAGCAAAATATTGAAAGCAGGCCCTGCAAAAACTGTTGCTGCACGCTTCCATACCGGTTGGGTGTGAAAAGCAGTTTTGCGGTAATCTTCGCTCATTTGCACGTGATCGATTCCGACAGGCGAGCTTGTCACGCTTTCATCACCGGCAAATTTCACATAACCGCCGAGCGGAATAGCCGACAGTTTCCAGCGTGTGCCGGATTTTGCCGTATAGCCGATCAATTCAGGGCCGAAACCGATCGAAAATGCCTGTACACCAATTCCGCACCAGCGACCGACCAGATAATGCCCCATCTCGTGGACGAAAACGACAACACTAAGGACACAGACGAACGGTATCAACGTTCCCACCAGCAGACTATTGCTCCCAAACAGATGCGAGAAAATATCGGACAAAACAAAACTCCTGATGGGGACGGATGACAAATTGAGTGTAACCCGCCTTATGAGACCGCCAAAATAATATTTAAATTTCGACGACCTTAAAGATTAAAAAATATCGCAGATGGCACATCCGGATCAGCCATGATTGCGCCGATAATATAAAGCAAAGCGCCAGCAGCAATGAGACCATCAACGCGATCCATGACCCCGCCATGCCCCGGCAATAACCAGCCCGAATCCTTAGCACCAAAGCGGCGCTTGACCCAAGATTCGACCAGGTCACCAATCTGCGAAACAATCGACAACAGAACCGCCAATAATGGCACGATGAAACTGCCGGACTCTGCCACAAGAGATGCCACAAAAATGGCTCCTGCAACAGCCGCAGCAATACCGCCGATTGCGCCCGACCATGTTTTATTTGGCGAAAACTTCGGCGCAAGCTTTGGCCCGCCCAATGAACGGCCGGTAAAATAAGCTGCAATATCGGTTGACCATACAATGGCGAAAAGAAAAATGATTGCAGTAAAGCCAAATGGCTCGTCACCGCGTAAAAGTGCCAGCGAAATCGTCGGAAAACCTGCATAAAGCAACCCGGCGGCAGGCCAAGCTTTGCCGGTTTTCCAGCCAAGAACCAACAATACGACAAAACCGATTGCCAAAAAGCCGATCGTCCAAAGTGCATTCTCATCCCAGATCAGCAATGCAAAAGTACCGATCAGCCACAGCCAGCCCAAAATCTTCGTAAAGGCACTTTGGCGCGACGCGCTGAGTGTCGTCCACTCATAAAAAATCGCCAATCCCATGGCAATCATCAACAAGCTGAAACCAAGACCGCCGATATATGTCAGCCACAAAGTTAAACCGCCCAGCACAATCGCTGTGATAATGCGGGTTTGAAGATTTGACATACTCACCTCTCGGCCTTCATTTTTATTATCTGCCAAGTGCGCAAAGGCTGGCTACTTGTTCTAAATCTCAGGATGCAACACCGTCGGAAGCCACAGCAACCGGCATTCGTTCAACGCTCTCATTGCAAGATGCTTGTGACTTGATGCCACCAAAACGGCGTTCACGATTGCGATAGGTTGCAATCGCCTCCTCGAAAACCTCCGGCGAAAAGTCAGGCCAAAGACACGGCAAAAACAAAAGCTCCGCGTAAGCTGCCTGCCAAAGCAAGAAATTGGAAAGCCGCATCTCACCGCTTGTACGGATGATCAAATCCGGATCCGGCATGCCGGATGTATCAAGATTAGCCGAAATCAGATCGGCTGAAATGGATTGCGGGTCAAGTCTGCCTGCCGCCACATCGGCGGCAAGACTGCGCATCACACGGGTAATTTCATCACGTGAGCCGTAATTAAATGCAATCACCAGATTGAGACCGGTATTGCCACGGGTCAGGCTTTCCGCCTCGACCAACAGTGCACGTACATCAGGCGACAGATTTTCGCGTTCGCCGATAATACTGATATGCACATTTTTGCGATGCAGATCAGCAAGGTCTCGCCGGATAAACATTTTCAACAATGTCAGAAGTTCACGCACTTCCCCGTCTGGACGGGACCAGTTCTCGGAAGAAAAAGCAAAGAATGTCAGCCATTCAATACCGATAGTACCGGCATGATGGACGACTGAACGCAGACTTTCAACGCCTGCCCTGTGCCCTGCACTGCGAGGCAGCCCACGCGCGGTTGCCCAACGACCGTTTCCATCCATAATGATGGCGATGTGGCGCGGATCCGACATGCGTGTTGCTACCTCTTCAATCTGCATTCAGCAAAAAATTATGCTAAAATCATACAAGCCTTAAACCTGCATGATCTCCACTTCTTTAGATGCAAAGAGCTTGTCGATCTCGGCAATGGTTTCATCAGTAAACTTCTGAACCTTGTCCGACATCACACGGCTGTCATCCTGGCTCATAAGGCTGTCTTTTTCCAGTTTCTTCAACTGATCCATACCATCACGGCGAACGTGACGGGCAGCCACACGTGCCTGTTCAGCATATTGGTTGGCAATTTTAACCAGCTCTTTACGGCGCTGTTCATTAAGCTCCGGCAGAGGAATACGCAGATTTGTGCCATCTGTAATCGGGTTCAGACCAAGACCAGATTCACGGATAGCACGTTCAACTGCACCAACCATTGACTTATCCCAGACGGAAACCGCCAGCATACGTGATTCCGGTACAGTGATGTTGGCCACCTGATTGATCGGCATACTTGAACCGTAAGCCTGCACAACGATCGGCTCCAGCAAGCTTGCCGATGCCCGACCGGTACGTAAACCGCCTAAGTCATGTTTAAACGAAGAGATCGCGCCGTCCATGCGGCGCTTCAGGTCGTTGATGTCAAAAACATCGCTCATAGATTTTCTCCTTGGCGCGAAGATTTAAGAATCGGGCAGCGCAGACGTCAAGAATCCGACACGATTGTGCTGCGCCCTTTACCTTGCAAAATATCAGCCAATCCGCCATTTTCATGGATCGAATATACTATTATCGGAATGTTGTTCTCGCGTGCAAGCGCGACAGCAGCGGTATCCATCACCGCCAGGCCACGATCAAGCACTTCCTTATGGGTCAACCGGTCAAAACGGGTGGCATTCGGATCTTTCTTCGGATCGGCAGAATAGATACCGTCTACCTGCGTGCCTTTCAACAAAGCATCCGCACCGATTTCAGCCGCGCGCAAAGCTGCGGCAGAATCAGTAGTAAAGAACGGGTTGCCGGTACCACCGGCAAAAATCACGACTTTGCCGGCATTCATATAAGCGGTGGCTTTGCGCTGCGTGAAGCTTTCGCAAATTTCCGGCATGGCAATTGCGGAAAGCACAACCGCATCGACACCCGCTTTATTGAGCGATGTGCGCAGCGCCAGCGAATTGATGACAGTAGCCAACATGCCCATATGGTCGCCGGTAATACGATCACCACCCTTGGAAGCGACCGCAACGCCGCGGAAAATATTGCCGCCGCCGATGACGATACCAACTTCAACACCTAGGGCACGCGCTTGTTTGACGTCGCTTGCAATACGATCTGCAACCGATACATCAATACCAAAGCCCTGCCCGCCCATTAAAGCTTCACCGGATGCTTTTAAAATGATGCGCTTATATACAGGCGTTCCGGTCATGATACCCTCTTGTGTTACGATCATATGAATCTGATGTTCGATACACGAAGGGCACCGCGTTGTCACGCGATGCCCTCCATAATCAAAAGCTTTTAGAGCATAAGTCATCATATTTTTGCCAAACATGCCCTTAGGCGCCACATACAGTCAAAATAACTGCCTATAGCCCCGTTCAGGCTGTTTAGAGCAAAAATTTAGCTCTTAACTGCTGCAGCAACTTCAGCTGCGAAGTCTGTTTCTTCTTTCTCAATACCTTCGCCGAGTGCAAAACGTACAAAAGCAGTAATTTTTGCAGGAGCACCGATTGTCTTTTCAGCTTCTTTAAGAGCTGCAGCAACAGTCAGGTCAGGATTGATAACGAAAGACTGGGACAGAAGAACAACTTCTTCAAAGAACTTGCGCATACGGCCATCAATCATCTTTTCGATGATTGCGTCCGGCTTGCCCGATTCGCGGGCCTGTTCGATGAAGATTGCTTTTTCACGTTCAACTGCAGAAGCATCAACTTCTTCGTTGGTCAGTGCCAGCGGGTTGATCGCAGCAACGTGCATTGCAACCTGACGGCCGAATGCGTTTGCAGCTTCTTTGTCACCATCGGTTTCGATAGCAACCAAAACACCCAGTTTGCCGAGACCGTCGGAAACGCCGTTGTGAATGTATGTTGCAACAGTACCGTTGTTAACGCTCAGACCAGCCGAACGACGGAAGCTCATGTTTTCACCGATGGTGCCGACAGCGTCCTTGATAACTTCGGTAACGCTCTTGTCTGCGCCAGGATAGATAGCAGCAGCAACAGCTTCAGTCGAACCATCGGTTGTCAGAGCAACCTGAGCAACATTGCGAACGATTTCCTGGAAGGCATCGTTACGTGCAACGAAGTCTGTTTCGGAGTTCACTTCAACAACAACTGCCTTGTTGCCTTCTGAAGCGACTGCAACGAGACCTTCAGCAGCGGTACGGCCGGCTTTCTTGTCGGCCTTTGCGATACCCTTTGCACGCAGCCAGTCAACAGCGGCTTCAATGTCGCCATTGGTTTCAGCCAATGCTGCTTTACAATCCATCATGCCTGCGCCGGTAAGGTCGCGCAGCTGTTTTACCTGTGATGCGGAAACGCTCATATTGTCGCCTTTCATGAAAGCGAAGGCACACCAAAGGGTGTGCCAACTTTAGACCCCTATGTGGTGACGCACTCTGGAGAGTTATCACATAGGAACGAAATTAATTATCCACCCGCTTTGTAACGGGTGGATGAATTATTACAGCGCTTAAGCGCCTTCTGCCGGAGCTTCGAGTGCTGGCTCAACCGGAGCTTCAACCTGAGCGCCGATATCAATGCCGAGTGCACCCTGCTGACGGGCAATACCATCAATTGCAGCGCGGGCGATCAGATCGCAATAAAGCGAGATTGCGCGTGCAGCATCATCGTTACCTGGAATTGGGTAATCGATCTGGTCTGGATCACAGTTACTATCGATAACTGCAACAACAGGGATACCAAGGCGCTTGGCTTCCTGAATAGCAATTGATTCTTTGTTGGTGTCGATGATGAACATCAGGTCAGGAACCGAACCCATATCCTTGATGCCGCCCAGTGCGCGATCGAGTTTTTCACGTTCGCGTTCCAGGTTCAGGCGTTCCTTCTTGGAGTAGCCCTGTGCATCGCCTGCCAACAGTTCGTCCAGCTTGCGCAGACGCTGAATGGAGTTGGAGATGGTTTTCCAGTTGGTCATCATGCCGCCGAGCCAGCGTGCATTGACATAGTACTGTGCTGAACGGTTTGCAGCATCAGCAACAATGTCAGAAGCCTGACGCTTGGTACCAACGAACAGAACGCGGCCGCCACGGGCAACAGTGTCAGATACAACCTTCAGCGCATTGTGCAGCAGAGGAACGGTCTGAGCCAAATCCATGATGTGGATGTTGTTGCGGGAGCCATAGATGTATGGAGCCATCTTTGGGTTCCAGCGGTGTGTCTGGTGACCAAAGTGGATACCAGCTTCGAGAAGCTGGCGCATGCTGAATTCTGGCAATGCCATTTCAATTTTCCTTTTCCGGTTTAACCTCCACGGACAGAGGCGGAAGAACCGCCACCGGAGGTCATATCGGATTTCTCCCGATATTAACCACTAGCCCGTGTGTGGAATGTTCCGGCACTTAACGGATGATGGACAGAAATGCAACCCCTGCCCGTTTATCCGTGCCGAAAATGATCTCTTCATGCGCATTGCCCCGCATATCACAGCCAAAAAAGAAATCAGTCCAGTGAACTTGTTTCCCTGCAAATACGCATCGCACTTTTGGCTCGAATGCTTTTAGTCACATTTTGCATCCGCAGGCTGGCTGTTATAGAGATCAAGCTTGACCAGTTTTCCACGCATGGAAAAATCACCGTAATCCATAAACAGATCACGCGTCACGCCATTGCGGTATAATTTGAAATTGATGCGGTAAATCGGCAAACCGTCCTGATTTTCCTTGTCATCAAAATAAGCAATCGTGACCGGCCAATATTTGTCTTTGCCCATAGTGCCCAAAGATTTATATTCATCATCTTTGGCCGCCTGTTCTTTACCCAGCATTACGGTGGTAGAAACCACGCGATTGGCATCTTCCGACCCATCAAAAATTGTGGTCTGGTAAAATTTCTCGCCCTTTTCTGCCTTACCGATAATTTCGGTCAGGTGTTTGGTTGGGAAATTGGTTTTACCCAGTTCAATATCGGCCTTTTCCGGCTGACTTAATTTGACCTGCAAATTTTTGGCTTGCAGCTCGGCACTGCCGCGTACTTCCTTGATCAGGTCTTTATCCACAAATGTTTTGTTGACAAAACTGAACTCTTTGCCGTCAGCCGCTTCAAAAGTCGTCGTCTGCTGATCGGTAAGCCGCTGCGGCTGTTCTTCCATATCGATCTGCGTCACAAAGCGAAAATTAGTTGTATAGCCTTCACAGGCGGAGCCATTGAATTCATAGACCATACGACCCTTAAGACCGCTGATTCCCGTTTTGTCATCCGCTTTATCAAGCTGGAGATCATAAACTGCACGATGCGGTGCCAGCATCACTGAAGGTGCAGCCATCGCCGGCACGGATTCCAATGCAAAAACTGCAACCATCAAGCCACCGGAAATTCCTGCCAGAGTGCCTGAAAGCAAAGGCCTTTGCCCTAAGCAGACCCCTGACCGGAACCCTGCCTCTAACCATGTTTGGCAAATGGCCTTTTTCATAAAATGCATGCTATATCTCCCTGCAGAAGCAGTATGATAAAAAAACTCGTGGCGGAATCGAGACAAAAGTCGCAACCTTGCGATATTTTCCACCGATTCTGTCTTGCTCTTGTTATAATTGCACGACACAACACTAAAAGAATTAAGGATCTGAATATGACTGATACAATTGATAGCCGTCTTGCCGCTCTGGGTGTAACCATTCCAGCTTCTGCAGCACCGGCTGCAAATTACCTGCCTTACATGCAGGCAGGCCAGTTATTGTTCACCTCCGGCCAACTGCCGATGGATCAGGGCAAACTGATCCATACCGGCCTTCTGGGCGCTGAAATCGACATTGCCAAAGGACAGGAAACCGCACGCCAGTGTGCAATTCAGGTTCTGGCACAGGCCAAAGCAGCGCTCGGCGATTTAAACCGCATTAAGCGTCTGGTGAAGATCACAATTTTTGTGGCATCTGCGCCAGGCTTCACCGAACAGCACGTTGTCGGTAACGGCGCATCGGATTTCCTCGTCAATGTACTTGGCGATGCCGGTAAACATGCCCGCTCCGCTGTTGGTGTAGCAGCCCTCCCGTTTAATGCACCTGTGGAAGTAGAAGCGATTTTTGAGGTCGCCTGATGTCATTTGCCCGTTGGTTAACTGAAACCCCTATTGCACATCGTGGTTTGCACGACTTGAACCATGAGTGCTGGGAAAACTCGCTTTCGGCTGCACAAGCAGCCGTCGCCCAAGGTTTTTCCATTGAATGTGATGTTCACCTCACCAAAGACGGTGAAGTTGTCGTATTTCACGACCCCACACTCAAACGGGTTGCAGGGCGCGCCGGGCATATTTACAAACTGACACTGGCAGAGGCGCAAGCGCTCACCATCGGCACCACCCAAGACCATATTCCATCTTTGCGGGAACTGCTTAATCTCGTTGATGGTCGTGTGCCCCTTATTATCGAAGTAAAGGGCACACTGGGTCATGATGACGGCCTCGTCAAAAAAACCGCCGAAGCGCTAAAAAACTATCAGGGACATGCCGCGATCATGTCCTTTGACCATCACATCATTCGGCAATTTGCTTCCGATGCACCGGGCATTCCGGCAGGTCTGACCGCTGAAGGCATGAACCGCGATGCAATGGAAGCGCATTTTTCCATGCTGGCACACGGCATCGATTTTGTGTCCTATAATGTGCATGAATTGCCAAATCCGTTCATCAGCTTTGTGCGTGAAAAACTGCATATGCCGGTGATTACATGGACGGTGAAAAATCAGGCGACCAAAGCCCACAGCGATCTGAATGCCGACCAGATTACCTTTGAGGGGTTTGACCCGCGCGCTCAGCTTGCCTGATAATTCACATTCAAACAGGACAAGCACCAGCCAAACAGGACAAGCAACAGCGCTGGCTTGATGAGCTTCGAGCAAAAAAGTCTTTGAGGAGGATGGCTGCAAGGTGTTGGACGATGAAGATCAAAGCCCTGAATTTCAGCTCCGTGTCGTCAGACAATTTGATGAATTCACGGCCGAAGAATGGTCTTCCCTTGCTGGCACTTCCAAAGAGTATATAAATTACAATCCGTTCCTGTCCTATCATTTTTTAAACGCGCTCGAAAAATCGGAAAGCGCAAGTGCTGCCAATGGCTGGCGGCCATATCACTTGCGGCTTGAAACGTCTGACGGCATTTTGCTGGGCGCAGTACCCGCCTATTTGAAAAGCCATAGCCAGGGTGAATATGTTTTCGATCATGGCTGGGCAGATGCCTATGAGCGCGCAGGCGGGCGCTATTATCCAAAACTACAGTCTTGCGTGCCCTTTACGCCTGCGACTGGTTCTCGGCTTTTGCACAACCGTGACTATGAGCCAGCCGCCATCCGGCAGGCACTGGCACTCGGACTGCAACAACTGACCGACCAGCTCGGCATCTCGTCAGCCCATGTCACTTTTGTCGATGAAGCGCAGTTAAGCCCCTTGAAAACGGCAGGCTTCCTTCGCAGAATCGATTTGCAATTTCACTTTATAAACAATGGCTTTTTGCAATATGATGATTTTTTAAGCGAGCTTTCATCCCGCAAAAGAAAACTCATCAAAAAAGAACGTAAAGAAGCATTAAGCAACGGCATCACGATCGAATGGCTGCAAGGCGATGAAATAACGCCTGACATTCTTGATCAGTTTTTTGCATTCTATATGGATACCGGCAGCCGCAAATGGGGCCGCCCTTATTTAACCCGTGAGTTTTATACGCTGATCGGCAAAACCATGGCCGATGATATTCTGCTGGTGATGGCAAAACGCGATGGCCGCTACATTGCCGGTGCGATCAATTTTATTGGCTCCGATACGCTGTTTGGCCGCCATTGGGGCTGTATCGAAGACCACCCGTTTTTGCATTTTGAAGTCTGCTACCATCAGGCTATCGAATTTGCGATAAAGCACAAACTCGATAAGGTTGAAGCAGGCGCGCAAGGTGACCATAAAATTGCGCGCGGCTATCAACCTGTCCTTACCCATTCCGCACATTATATTACCCATCATGGTTTGCGTGATGCTGTGGCCGATTACCTTGATATCGAGCGTCAAGATGTGATGCGCATGGCTGCAATGCTGCAAGAGCAATTGCCATTTCGCAAACTTCCTGTCCTTGACCCATAAAACGGAGAAGACCCGATGACTGCCGTCTATGACGATAATAATATTTTTGCAAAAATTCTGCGCGGTGAAATTCCAGCACATCGTGTTTATGAAAATGATGATGTTGTGGCATTTATGGATGTAATGCCACAGAGCAACGGACACACATTAGTGATCCCGAAAAAGCCATCGCGCAATCTGCTGGATGCTGCGCCTGAAACGCTGGGCTCTTTGATGGTGGCAGTGCAGCATGTGGCAAAAGCCGTTCAAAAAGCTTTTGAAGCAGACGGCATCACTATCATGCAGTTTAATGAGCCAGCTGCTGGCCAAACCGTCTATCACCTGCACTTCCATATTATTCCGCGCTATGAAGGCATTGATGTGAAGCCACATAGCGGAAAGATGGAAGATAATGGCGTTCTTACCGCCAATGCCGAAAGGCTGCGCGCACAGCTTTCATAAAGACAATAAAAAACGCCGCTTTTAAAGCGGCGTTTTTCTTTAAGAAGCACTCTTTAAATTAAGCACTCCCATTAAGCACCCCAAGTGCGTTCCAGCACGCGGATCCAGTTGTCATGGGCAATCTTGTTGATCGATTCCTGATCATAACCATGCGCACGCAGAGCATCAATCAGCTTCGGCAAGCCGGATGCATCGCCGATTTCTGTTGAAATCGCTGTTCCGTCAAAGTCGGAACCAAGCGCCACATGATCGATGCCCATACGCTCGACCATATAATCAATATGACGGATCATATCTGACAATGGCAGATTCAGGTCGCGCTGACCTTCGCTGTGCAAGAAAGCAACACCAAAGTTGAGGCCGGCCAAACCGCCAGTGTCGCGGATCGCATCCATCTGCTTGTCGGTCAGGTTGCGGCTATGCGGGCAAACGCCATGCGCATTGGAATGAGACGCCACCAGCGGCGCATCGGAAAGCTTGGCAATATCCCAAAACCCCTTCTCGTTCATATGAGAAAGATCGATCATCACTTTCAGCTCGTTACAAGCTTTGACCAAACGCTGACCGGCATCACTCAGACCCGGACCAATGTCCGGTGAGCTGTTGAAACGGAAAGGCACACCAAATGCAAAAATGTTCGGGCGGCTCCAAACAGGACCAAGACTGCGCAGACCAGCCTGATGCATGACATAAAGTTCGTCCAATCCGTCACTGATCGCTTCCACACCTTCAATATGAAAAACAGCAGCAAAAGCACCACCGGCCATCGACTGACGAATATCACCAGCGGTACGGCAAACGCGCAAACCACCCTTTGACGCCATTTCGATTCGGGTCAACAAGGCAGCCATACCAAGCGTTGTTGTCAGTGCATCGCTATGAGCAGGCGTTTCAAAGTTACCTTCAGCATTCAGCTCTTTTGACGGGCTTGGCACATAAATTGCACACAATCCACCTGCCAGACCACCGGTCTTTGCACGCGGCAGATCGATGTGGCCAACCGCTTCACCGTTAATAAAACGCGCTTCAGGATTCGGCTCGGTGGATGTCCATAAACGCAGTAAAACGTCGTTATGGCCATCAAAAACAGGGGTAATTGGAGCTGTTGTCATAACTAGATATGCCTTTATCAGTCTTGGAATTTTAAGTTTGAAGCTTATCACTGTGTAAGGCTTACGCTCTTACACATAAATTGCCAATGCGTTTTATGCATATGTTAGAAATCGCTTGCATAAGTTGGCCATTTATTTTAGCGAACCCTAATCCATTTCCTCATTATGCATTCTGTGCATGACCATTGCAAATTCTGCATTGGAACCCACAAACCCACTCATGATACCGGATGCTAGGAAAAATGCGCCTGGCGGTACAGCTAATTGGGATGGCGCTTTTATGGCAGTTGCTCACGCAGTTGCTTTAACAGGGAGAATAAAAAATGATTTCGAGACGTAATTTTCTGGCAGGTGCCGCAGCGGTACCTTTCCTTTCTTACGCAAGCCTGTTGCCAGCCGTAGCTGCCGGCCGTCAGGACATTCTCGTTGTTGCTCAGACGCTCGACAATATGACGAGCCTTGATCCGCATGAAAGCTTTGAAGCTGTCGGCAGTGAAATCTGCAACAACATGTATCAGCGTCTTGTTCATCCAAGCCTGACCAATCCGGAAGAAATCGAAGGCGGCGTTGCTTCCTCTTGGGAAGCTGACGAAGAAGGCAAAGTCTTCACCTTCAAAATGAACCCGGACGCAAAATTTGCCAGTGGCGCTCCTGTAACTGCTGAAGACGCTGTCTTCTCCCTGCAGCGCGCAATCAAGATGAACAAAGGCGCAGCCTTTATCATCGGCCAGTTCGGCTTCACACCGGAAAATGTTGAAGAGTGGATCACCGTCGTTGACGATTCCACCATCAAACTTTCGCTCGAAACCCCGACCTCCCTCTCCTTCCTGCTCTATTGCTTGTCTGCAAGCATCGGCAGCATTGTCGAGAAGAAGCTGGTGATGGAGCACGCCGATGGCGATGACATGGGTAACGGCTGGCTGCAGAAGAACAGCGCCGGTTCCGGTGAATGGACCCTCGTTTCCTGGAAGCCAAGCGAAAGCGTAGTGATGAACTACAACCCGCATGGTCTTTATAAAGGCAATGTAAAGCGCATCATGCTGCGTCACGTTGCTGATCCGTCTTCACAGCTTCTCATGCTACAGAAGGGTGACGTTGATATTGCGCGCAACCTGACCACCGAACAGCTGCGCGTTGTTGTTGACGATGAAAACTACAATATGGTTCGTCAGAGCGTCAGCGGTATCATGCTGATGTCCCTCAATCAGAACAATCCAAAGCTCACCAATCCTAAGCTTTGGGAAGCGATCAAATGGGCTGTTGATTACGACGGCATCCAGCAGAACATTGTGCCATTGCAGTACAAGGTTCATCAGACCATCGTTCCTGAAGGTTTCCCTGGTGCAATCACAGACAAGCCATTCCAACGTGACCTTGAAAAGGCAAAAGCTTTGATGGCTGAAGCTGGTCTTGCCGATGGTTTCACCATCAAAATGGACCACTATTCTGCACAGCCAAGCCCGGATATTGCTCAGGCAATTCAGGCAAATCTCGCAGATATCGGCATTAAAGTCGAATTGCTGGCCGCTGAAAACCGTCAGGTTCTCACCAAAATGCGCGCCCGCGAGCATGAGATTGCACTGACATCATGGGGTTCAGACTATTTTGATCCGAACACCAACGTATCTGTATTTTGCATTAATGAAGACAATTCTGACAATGCAATGAGCAAGCCTTTTGCTTGGCGTTCGCATTACCAGAACGAAGAGTTCATGAAAAAAGCTATTGCTGCCCGCGATGAAAAAGATCCGGCAACCCGCATCAAGCTTTATGGCGACCTTCAGCGCGAGTTCATTGCTGACAGCCCGTTCATCGTCATGATGCAAAAATTTGAAACTGCTGCTTGCCGCAAAGATGTGACAGGCATGCGTCTGGGTGTGCTTTCTGACAGCCACTCCTATGCAGGGATCGCGAAGGCGTGATGAGGAAACTCCAAAAATTGACTGGTGTACTGGGCAGCGTGTTAATCACGCTGTTCGGTCTTATGGTTATCACTTTTATGATCGGTCGCGTTATGCCGGTCGACCCGGTTATTGCGGCTGTCGGCGATAATGCTCCCGAAGCCGTAATCCAGCGTGTACGCGCTGAAATGGGCCTTGATCAACCATTGGTCGTTCAATTCTACAATTATATTGTCCAAGTTTTGCACGGCGATCTGGGCAATTCTATTCTGACCAGAAATCCGGTTACCAGTGACATCGCACGTTATTTCCCTGCGACATTGGAATTAGCGACATTTGCTCTGATTATTTCAGCTATCATCGGCATTCCGCTTGGTGTTTGGGCTGCGGTACGTCAAGGCTCATGGATCGACCAGACCATCCGCGTGATTTGTCTTGCAGGTCATTCGGTACCTGTCTTTGTATTGGCATTGATATCTCTGCTGGTCTTTTACGCAACGCTCGGCATTGCACCCGGACCTGGCCGTCAGGACATTATCTATGAAGGCATGATCACCCATGTCACAGGCATCATGACCATTGATACCCTGCTTGAAGGTGATTGGGATGCTTTTGTTGATGCTGTAAAGCATATGATCCAGCCGGTTGTCATTCTTGCATATTTCAGCATGGCTTATATCACCCGCATGACCCGCGCTTTTATGCTTGATGCGCTTAAAGGTGAATATGTGATCACCGCGCGCGCCAAGGGCTTATCGCTCAAAGCAGTGATCTGGAAACATGCTTTTCCAACCGTTGCAGTTCAGCTCGTAACAGTTCTTGCCCTCACCTATGCAGGTTTGCTCGAAGGTGCAGTGGTAACCGAAACTGTATTTAGCTGGCCGGGACTTGGACAATATCTGACCGTCTCATTGATGAACGCGGATATGAACCCGGTCGTTGGCGCTACATTGCTGATCGGCGTGATTTATGTTGGCCTCAATCTTCTGGCCGATATCCTCTATAAAGTACTGGATCCACGTGTAAGATGATAACATCTACTTTCAGAAACTGGGCTTTGAGTGAAACCCCGTCTTCACGTGCGCAAGCTGCATGGGGACGCCGCTACCGCTTGTGGCTCAATCTCAAAGCCAACCATTTGGCAATGTTTGGCTTGATTGTGATTTTGGCCTTTGTCTTGCTGTCATTGTTTGCACCGCTTATTGCACCTTATGATCCAAGCGCACAAAATCTTGCCAACCGTTTGTCAGCCCCGACAGCCGAACATTGGTTTGGTACGGACGAACTGGGACGTGATATTTTATCACGCATTCTTTATGGTGGCCGTGTAACCATTGGTATGGTTCTTACAGTCGTCATTTTGACAGCCCCGTTAGGCTTGGCAATTGGTTGTATTGCTGGTTATTACGGCGGCATCGTTGATACCGCTTTGATGCGCATTACCGACGTGTTCCTTGCTTTCCCACGCCTCATTCTCGCACTTGCCTTCGTGGCAGCGCTGCGTCCCGGCGTTGAAAGTGCGGTTCTCGCGATTGCATTGACGGCTTGGCCGCCCTATGCGCGCCTTGCCCGCGCTGAAACAATGACGATCCGCAACAGCGATTTCATTGCCGCTTGCAAACTGACCGGCGCCTCCTCCAAGCGCATCATAGCGCGCCATATCGCACCATTATGCGTACCAAGTCTGGTTGTCCGTATCACCCTCGATATGAGCTCGATTATTCTCACAGCAGCAGCTTTGGGCTTCCTTGGTATGGGTGCACAGCCACCTTCACCAGAATGGGGCGCAATGATCGCAACCGCCAAACGCTTCATTTTTGATCAATGGTGGGTAGCGACCATTCCAGGTGTTGCAATCTTCCTTGTTGCACTCTCCTTCAACTTTTTGGGCGACGGTCTTCGTGACGTGCTCGATCCGAAGCAGAACTAGGACGGGACAATGCTGGTTGATATCCAAAATTTACGTATCGCCTTCGAAACGCGCACCAGCCGTTTCGAAGCTGTCCGTGGCCTTAATCTGAAGCTCGGCAAAGAAAAGCTCGGCATTGTGGGGGAATCCGGTTCCGGTAAGTCCCTCACCGCTCGCGCATTGATGAAGCTTCTGCCACCGATTGCACAGGTTCAGGCCGACAAGCTTGAATTCTTCGGAACAGATATTCTGTCAGCCACCGAGGCTGATATGCGAAAAATCCGTGGCAAACGCGCAGGCTTCATTCTTCAGGATCCTAAATACTCCCTGAACCCTGTTAAAACCATCGGTTCACAAGTTGCAGAATCCTGGCGTACCCATAAAGGTGGCTCGGCCAAACAGGCCAGAGAAGCAGCGGTTGACTTGCTTGATCAGGTTATGATCCGCAATCCGGGCGATGTGGCCAAGCTTTATCCGCATGAGGTTTCCGGCGGTATGGGACAGCGCGTCATGATCGCCATGATGCTTGCACCAGATCCGGAAGTTCTGATCGCGGACGAACCGACCTCGGCACTCGATGCCACTGTTCAGGCTGAAATCCTGCGTCTTATTGACGATCTCGTCTCCAAGCGCGGCATGGGTCTCATTTTGATCAGTCACGATCTGCCATTGGTCTCTCATTTCTGCGACCGCGTCATGGTGATGTATTCCGGTCAGGTGATGGAAGAAATTAAAGCTTCCGAACTGACCCGTGCCACGCATCCCTACACCAAAGGCTTGCTCAACTGCATTCCTTCACTGACGCATCCAAAAGAACGTCTGCCTATCCTAACCCGCGATTCAGATTGGTTGAAATAATGATTTCTGTTGATCAGTTACGGATCAGTTTTGGCGAACGTGAAATCGTCAAAGGTGTATCCTTTGATGTCGCTAAAGGCGACAGTTTTGGTATTGTCGGCGAAAGTGGTTCCGGAAAATCAACGATTTTGCGCGCTATGGCCGGTTTGAACGAAAAGTGGTCAGGCCGCATTTCGTTCAACGGCAAAGATGCACCATTAAAGCGCCCGCCGGAATTTTTCCGTCATGTGCAGATGGTGTTTCAGGATCCGTTCGGCTCCTTACATCCGCGTCAGACCATTGACCGTATTTTGAGCGAACTGTTGCTGGTCCACGGCATCGACAATATCGAGAAACGCATTGCGCAGGCTCTTGATGATGTTGCACTGCCGCAGGCAGCGCGCTTCCGCTTTCCGCACCAGTTGTCTGGTGGTCAGCGTCAGCGTGTAGCGATTGCCCGTGCGCTTATTGCTGAACCTGAAGTGCTGTTGCTTGATGAACCAACCTCAGCACTCGACGTTTCTGTACAGGCTGAAATTCTCAACCTGTTATCGGATCTGCGCGCTGCCAAGAACCTTACCTATGTGCTTGTGAGCCATAATCTGGCTGTGATCACCCACCTGTGCCCGCGTCTGGGCGTTATGCAATTAGGTGAGATGGTTGAACAGCTCAGCGCGGAAGATCTGCGTGAAGGCAATACCAAGCATCCGCATACCACTGAACTGCGTCAGCTGAGTGTAAGTCTGGAAGAACCGGCCTGATCGGAGCTATCAATGTCTTTGGAACTAAACTGGGGCAAAGCCTCCGAACTTGCAAAAAACTTTGCCAATGCCTGGTCTTTAGAAGAACAGGGCCAAGTACCGGGTGGAGCAATTGTCTGCTTTGATGCAAACGGCGTTCAGTTTGCCCATGCAGGCGGTTTGGAAAGCTTGAGCACCCGAACGCCTTTCAGTGCGGATACAGTTGTTCGTTATGCTTCTGTTACCAAGCATGTTTTCTGTGCCATGGTTTTGCAGCACAGCGACATCATCAGCCTAGATGATCGCTTGGGGCAGCACTTGCCGGAATTGCAGGCACCGTTAAGCGATGTGACAGTTGGTCAGGCGCTCGATATGACCGCCGGCCTGCCGGACACCCGCGAATGCCTGACACTGCTTGGCCTCTCCGTTTACACGGAAACAGAAGCCAAACGTTTGATGGAATTTCTTGCCACCTTCACAAGATTGAACTTTGAAGCTGGCACAGAAATTTCCTATTCCAATACAGGCTACCGTCTGGTTGAAACCATTCTGGAGCGTCATGGCTTCCGCTTCAACGATTTCGTTGAGCAAAAAGTGGCGGCAGCACTGGGCACTTTCCTGACCGCCCCTGATGTCTGGAATGACACAGTGCTTGGTCTGGCACCGGGCTACTGGCACAATGGTTCCAAATGGCAGCTAAGCGCTGCCGGTTTGCATATTTCTGCTTCCGGAAGCTTAGCAGGCAGTGCCAAGGCATTGGCCCTTTGGGGTCAAGCATTGGTTTGCAACAGCCACCCCTTTGATGGCGTTTTGGCTCAATTAGGCGCCGACCGTCACATGAAAGATGGTCGTGTCACCGGTTATGGTTTGGGTGTGCGCTGGAATGTCATTGACGGCAAGAGCTTTGTCGGTCACGGCGGTTCCCATCCTGGTTACAAAACCTATCTGCTACTGGATCCGGAAACACAAACCGGTATTGCCGTTGTCGCCAACCGCGAAGACGTCAACACCTACAAGCTTGCCCGCGATGTCATGGCAGTGCTTCATGGTTTGGCACTTCCGCAAGCTTCAAGCACGTTACCGCAAGGTCTGTATGTGACCGAAAAGGGCCCTTACTGGGTTCAGGTCGGTGCAGCTTCCATCAACTATCTCGACAGCGAAGATACGCTCTACGATGTCGGCAATGGTATTTATTCATCCACTTCGCCGTCCTCCCCTGTCTCGCTGAAGGTAGAAGGCGATAAACTGGTTGGTGAAATCGGTTACGCTGCACGGACACTCTTGCCTGTTACACCTAAGAAGGCCGGTGCAGAGCTGGATGGTCACTGGACTGCCGATCTTTACGGCACACAGTTTGATATTGTCGATGGTCATGTGGTGATGGGCATTGGCCCGATCCGCAACACCATGCCACTGGAAGATCTGGGCAATGGCCGTTGGCTGTTTACCCTGCATGACGGCCCTTGGACAAAACGTGTCTGCCTGCATCACTTGGATGAGAATCGTGTTGAACTGGTGTTGAGCCGCAGCCGTATGATGGAATACACACGTAAGTAAACTCAAGTTTACGGTAATGAAAAAGGGCGGAAGAGTTGAACTCTTCCGCCCTTTTTTTATGTCTTGAATTTCGAAATCTTATTCTGGGTTGTTTTTGTTAAAACGAACCGATGCCCAGAACGCGATGCCGATCAGCACTGCACCGCCAAGACCGGTGATCACTTCCGGAATGTGCACCAGCGTCTGCGCAAACATAATGACCGACAGGATCAGGATCGCATAGAATGCGCCATGCTCCAGATAGCGATATTCGGCTAATGTGCCCTTCTCGACCAGCATAATGGTCATGGAACGCACATACATCGCACCGATACCCAAACCGATCGCAATCACGAACAGGTTTTGCGACAGCGCAAATGCACCGATCACCCCGTCAAATGAGAAGCTGGCATCCAGCACTTCCAAATAAAGGAATGCTCCCAAACCACCTTTAGCAGCTGCACTCATGGTTTTTTGCGAGGCATCAAGCAAGCCACCCAATACTTCCACCACCAAAAATGAAACAAGCCCATAGATGGCCGAGAAGAAGAAGCTCACCGCTTTATCATCATCAAGCATGCTGGAAAAAATCAGCATCACGATCAAAACAATCGCAACTTCAATGCCCTTGATACTGGCAAGATAACGGAAAGGACGCTCCAAAAATGGTATCCAATGGATATCTTTTTCTTCATCAAAGAAGAACTTCAGCGCCACCATCATCAAAAATGCACCGCCAAATGCTGCAATCGGCAAATGTGCTTCCTGCATAATACGGGCATATTCTTCAGGCTTTGCTGCTGCCAAAATCACGGCTTCAACCGGATTAATTTTCGCTGCAATCACCACAATCAATAGCGGGAAGATAACGCGCATCCCGAAAACTGCAATGATGATACCCCAGGTCAAAAAGCGATGTTGCCAGACCGGGGTCATATCCTTCAACTTGTTGGCATTGACGATAGCATTGTCAAAAGACAATGAGATTTCCAAGACTGCGAGCACCGCACAGATGAAGAACACAGAGGCCATGCCGCCAAGCGTGCCCGTCGACTGCCAGCCAAGCCAAGCACCCAGTGCCAAACCAACGACAGTGACGATAATCGCCCATTTGAAATAGCCCCACGTCGTTGTGGAGGTTGTTGATGAAGAAGCAGTTGGCGTCATTTGCTCTGCTCCTGCATGTTCAAAGATAACTCAAAAAAATAGGGAAAAAAACACGCATCATTACTGACACGCGTACAAGACACGGAAAAATGTAGCATTTTGCTTTATCCGCCGGCTGATTTTGCTGGCGGTACCGACATCACGAGAGCGCCGCTAAACTCTCGCCAGAGGGGCCCGGCACCAGACTATATCCTTTTGATATACTACATGCGAAGCATGCCAAGGACCCCTTATATGTAAGCCTTCTGTCGAAGGCGTCAAGAGAGATGCTTGTTCTTCAGCATTATTTCATATTGCAAATCTTGCGAGACACGTTGTTTTAGTACACTGGCATCAAGTCTTCCTGCACCCGCATAAGGGTGTACATGCAGCGCTAAAATCCACATGCAAACTACCGCTGTAAATGTATAGATCAGCATGGCTTGAACGGCTGCACGCGGCCGATCGGCATGGGTGGCGGCCAAAACGATGGTGGTAATCAGCGTCAGACATAGCACCAGATACCATTTATAATTATTGATGGAATTGTTGCCCATCGCAAGGCGGTCATTGCGGGCATCTTGTAATTCATCAAAATCCTGCACCAATTGCGACACAATCGGATCCGGTACATTGCTTTCTGCCAGATTAAGCAATCCCACACGCATTTCCTGCAATGCGTGCTCCACCTCGACAACCGGCTTAACATTCAAATGATCCGTCCACTCTATTTCTGAAACGGCCACACGATAGGTTTTAACGGCTTTGTTCAGTTCAGCCGAGTTAAGTGCATCTTCCGCCGTCATACCCTCCAATCTTGAAAGGGAAGAGCGTTCTGCAGAAGCCGAGCGCGATGCTTCTGCATTGATCGACCACACATCAGCCGCTGCAAAGCCAAGAGCCAATGCCCATGCAGTTGCAACAGTGCCGAGAAAAGCGGCCACAGGCATGGAGGTTGGATATTTTCGTAATTGATAATTAAAACATTTCAGAGCCAGCAAACCAATGCTGACTGAAATAAGGCCGCAAATAAAAAAGACCAATAAAATAGTGAATGGCGCCCAGGTAAATATAGATTGCATCAGCCGCTCCCCTTCTGCGCCAGCATGCTCAAGTTGAACTTATATATGCTAATATGTCTGCTGAAAGCTATAAGTTTATTTTAACAAATGAAGCAGCTTAAAATTCGAAAATGGTGCGGAAAATACCCGGTGCAATTGCGGAAATCGGATTAACGGTCACTTTGGGAGACTTGGCTGAGCCGGATAATTTATAAGTAATACCAATCAAGCCGCGGTCCCGGCCATTGCCCAATAATGCCCCAAAAAGCGGAATATCGGCAAACATCCGGTTAAGACCATAGGCAGGCATGAAAGTACCGGTCATGTTCATATTGCCGGCAGGATCATAGAGTGTGCCTTGAAAGGTTGTACCAACAACCGGCCCGCGTATAACGCCTTTTGACAAGTTTGCATAACCTTCGCCCTTTTCAATCAGAGCATAGCCGCGCTCAATATCAACACGTGACACGTCAATATCGTGCTTAACTGCTTGATTGAGACTGGCACCGCCCGGTGTCGGGGAACTCGAAACAATGGATGACAAGCGTCCCTCGCCGAGGATGGCAAAGTTGCGGGCATCAATTTGCCCATGAAGCGGATTTTTGCCTTGTGCGGCAAGACCCACGCTAATCGTGCCACCATGAACTTTGTCGTAAAAATCAAAGAAACGCAGCATAGCACCAGCATCGGATGATTTAAGCGAAACAGAACGGGCATCATTTTGCGTATTGCTGGTGGCAACGAATTCTTTGCCAGATTCAGTCGAAGCATTAACCGAAAAGCTGGAAATCTTCTTGGCCATGCTTTCATAAGAAATCGCAAAATTCATCAATTTCTCATTATAAAAACCATTCAATTTGTCAATTTGGCCATTCAAAACAATACGGTTTTTTCCCAATGAATCACTTTTGGAAGAAGATTCTGTATCTCCTTGACTTAATTGCTTAATCAAGGCACGGGCATCAAAGCTTGAACCCCGCAAATCAACACCGTAACCATCTTTGATGCGGCGTAGTTTCAAAGATAAATTATCGCTGCTGGTCAGCTGGATCTTTTTAAAATCTGCGGATGCAAGACCTGATTTATCAATGTTGATATCACCGGCTATTTGGAAACCATCACCACTGACAATCAGATCCTTAATCGCCATATCAGCGGCATTTTCGTCCGGTTTACTGTAGATCAGCTCGGCTTTGGCGGCGATGCCTGCACCCTTTTTCCATCCCAACCACGGCAGATTAATTTCGGTATTTTTAAGATCGATACCAATCGCACGCTGTTTGTTCTTAACCAAACCGAGCTTGACCACCATCGGCCCTGAAAACACTGTATTAATATCCGGAAACAGGGCAGCGCGCGCTTTATCATCGATTGTCAATTCAACAAGCTGTTGTTTCAACACCGTTTTATCTTCAACAGGTTCAACCATTGAGATTTTGGCAGGCATATTATTCAGTAAAGCATTAGCGCTGATATGTGCTGCTTTCGGATCAACTTTGATTTTGCCATCGGCACGGGTGATGATCTGCCCGTCAATCGGCTTGTTGATTTCCACCCCATTAAAATCAATATCCGCATTCCATGTATAAGTGCCCGCCGGTGCATCTTTATTGACCGCAAAAGAGACCTTAACCTGCGATGTAACATCGCCTTTGATATCAGCCGGTTTAAAAGGCAGATGCCTTGAAATATTGATCGGGCGCTTGCCCAGAATTTCAGCCACAGCATCTGCATTGCCTTGTAGTCTTATATCCAGATCGGCCATGACAGGGCGCTGGCGTCCCCAAGGGATAAAGAGCGTGCCATGACTGACATCAAGTTGTCTGTTTTCCGGTGTGAAAGACGTTCCCTTATCGAGATTGATAGTCGTATGTGCACCACGCACTTCAATATGGCCACCAGCCTCACGCAATGGCGGCAAATCACCAATCACATCAAGGCGTGTATTTTGAATATCGAAATCAACCTGAACTTCTTCACCGGTTAATTCCGGCAACTGATCCTGCCCGTTGAAATGACCGGGCGGAATAGCGACATCAATACGTCCATTACTGAGCTGGCCACCAAAGAGGTTTTTTAACACCCATTCACGAGCCCCGTCGGCAACATCAACCGGCCATAATTGTTTGGCCTGTGCGACCGGCATTTCCGGCACCCGTAACAAGAATATAATTCCTGGCGAACCTTGGCCAAAGCTCAAGCTTCCCTGCCCGTAAAGTGATCCATCCGAAGTTTTGACGTCGAGATTGTTAAATTCAAGCCGATTTTCCTGGATATCAAAGCGTCCTGCAACACGACCTGCGAAAGACAATGGCGCTTCGCTTGATTGCTCAGGCGCACTCACAGCCTCACTTGTTACGATTTCAAAACGATAACCGTTATTATTGTGGTTTTTTGCATTAGCATTGTCCGCAGTTTCATGCAGCGCACCATTATTATCTTCAGGGCCAAAAGCACCATTAAACTTTAACTTTACCCCGCCCAATTGCAGATTCGAAGACAATATTTCAACTTTCTTGGTATCATGCAGTAATTCCAGATTAAATTCGGCCTGCCCCAAAATATCGTTGATACGTCCGACTTCCAGATCAATATCTGAAAATTTAATTGCGGCATTCAGTTTCTGCGGTTGCTCATCATTTGTCGTCTGACCGCTTAATGTCACACTTGCATTGGAAGAAAGGGAAAAATGCGCCGGATTGACACGATTTTCAGTACCAACCAATGCCTTTACCTGTGGCGGCGACCCTAAATGGACAGGAATACCATCGAGCTTAAGCGAAAATTTCTGAAACATGCCATTTGGGCGGTTAATCTGACCATCTAAAATGAGTGGTTTACCATGCCAATCAAAGGCGCCTTTCAACAAAATAGCATCATTGTGTTCTTCAATTGAAGCTTCTGAAATGGCAAAGGTTTCCTCACCTTTTGCAGCCGGATATTTCATAATCATATCTGAAATCCGGATCGCCTGTGTCTGGCGTTGTGAAAGTAAAGATAAGGCTTCATTAACGCCATCAAAAACAAGCGTTGAAGCCGCATCGAAATCAACTCGGCCTTGACTGTCATAAGGCAAATTTTGCAGAAAATTATTATTCTTTCCGCTGTCACTTAGACTGATTTCAACCCCGGAGACTTCCGCACTCTTCACTTCAATTCTACCAAGCAATAACGCTAAAGGCGAAAGCCCCAGTTTAAACGAATTGATATGCCTGATATCAAGCCCTCTTTGAGCATCAATAAGCGCTACATCAGTGGCTTCAATAGCTAAATTATTGGTCTGGTCGAGTGAAATACGTGCCTTACCGACCGATATTTGACTATCATCACTTAAAAATTGAGCGATATTTTTTTGCGCTTCTGCGCGTAGAAATTCACTGTCAAAACCACTGCGTAAAACAAAGAATGTCGTTAGGATTATTATTGCCGCCAAAAGTGGAAGAGAAAGAAAGCAATATAACAGATATTTTGAGCCGGAACGTTTTGGAGTGAAGTCTTTTACAGTCGGATGAGCGCAAATATCCTCACCTTCAGCCAAAAGACTGCGCTCTATTCTTTCCAGCTCTTTTTTGGAAAACCGAACTTTGCTAATCTTCTGTCTCAATATCCTGACGCCACTATGCTTGTTTGTTACTGCAAGCCAAAACTTGTATGTCGAATCTCGTGCAACATCACTATGAACAACCGGTAACGATTCGTAACTGATAAATCAGTATAATTAACAGAGTGCTGCCGGAAACAATCAAAAGCAACCAAGCCACGCCTTGCACTCTTGCGGTCAATAATGGCATGATTTTTAAAAGCCTCTGAATGAACTGCGAATCCGACACTTGAAAGGCATTAATATGGCACAGCCCCAAATTGGTGATATTGCACCGGATTTTACCCTACCGGAGGATTTAAACGGCAATCTGACCTTATCTTCGCTACGCGGACAAAAAGTTGTTTTGTTTTTTTATCCCAAAGATGACACAAGCGGCTGCACCAAAGAATCGATTGCCTTTAGTGAATTGAAGGTAGAGTTTGAAAAGGCTGATACGGTCATTGTCGGTATTTCACCCGACACCGTGGCAAAGCACCAAAAATTTCGCATCAAACATAACCTCACCACTCTTCTAGTGGCAGATGAAGAACGAACTGCCTTGGAAGCCTATGGTGTCTGGGTAGAGAAAAGCATGTATGGTCGTAAATATATGGGTGTTGAACGCACCACTTTCCTGATCGACCGTGAAGGTAAAATTGCCCGGATATGGAATAAGGTCAAAGTGGCAGGCCATGCCGAAGCCGTGCTTGCAAAAACACAGGCTCTATAAATTTACGCACTTCAAGAGCAGAAGGTTAAAACGTGCAGATTTTCCTGAAAAAATGCTTTATCAGAGCTTTAGCCTTTACGCTTTTAAGTCTGATAAGTTTAAGTGCAGGTTCTGCCGAAACCGCCAAGCCAATTCCTGATTTTATTGATGCTCCAACAGCACAACAAACACTGCCGCCATTAACACAAACAAAACCGCCAGCTGTTGTAAACCCGATCCTGCACCAATCTCTGGTCGTTAGTGCAATTGATCCGATTATAACGGGGCCGGTACCGGTTAAAAAATAATCTTTAAAATCATTCATTAAAAAGGCCGGAAATTCCGGCCTTTTTAATATTGTCTACTTTTAGATTGAAGCAAGTGCACCTTTAACAGCCGCAATGGCATTCGTGGCCTGCGAACCATCCGGCCCACCAGCCTGCGCCATATCAGGGCGACCGCCACCACCAGCACCACCAAGGGCTGCTGATGCCACACGCACCAGATCGACCGCACTGAAGCGCGATACCAAATCCTCAGTCACACCCACAACGGCACTTGCCTTGTTGCTTTCATCAATACCAATGAAAAGCACAATACCGGAGCCAAGCTGCTTTTTGCCATCATCGGCTAATGGCTTCAGATCACGCGGGGCAACGCCGCTCACAATCTTGCCCATGAAATTAACGCCATTAACAACTTCATGTGTCGCAGCACCATCTGCACTGTCACCGATAAGTGCCAGTTTTTTGCGCGCCTCGGTCAGTTCTTTTTCAAGCTTGCGACGCTCGTCAATCAAATTGTTGACACGTTCAAGCGCTTCAGAAGGTGTGGTTTTCAATGCAGAAGCAATCGCTTTGATACGGTCATCCTGCTCTTCAAGATAAAGGCGGGCAGCCTCACCGGTCAGCGCTTCCATGCGACGAACACCAGCTGCAACCGCACTTTCTGCAACAATGCGTACCAAGCCGATATCACCGGTCTGGTGAACATGTGTACCGCCGCAAAGTTCAAGCGAGTAAGTTTTGCCAGCTTTATCACCTTTGGTGGCAGTTCCCATCGAAACCACACGCACTTCATCCCCGTATTTTTCACCGAAAAGCGCCATGGCACCTGCTTCGATAGCGTCATCAACTGCCATCAAACGGGTATTAACCGGCGCATTTTGCAAGATAATTTCATTGGCAATATTTTCAATCTCGCGCAATTCATCATCACTGATCGGTTTCGGATGCGAGAAGTCAAAACGCAATCGTTCCGGCGCGACAAGCGAACCTTTCTGCGCCACATGAGTGCCAAGCGTTTCACGTAATGCTTCATGCAGCAAATGCGTTGCCGAATGGTTGGAGCGCATACGTGAGCGACGCTCATGGTCAACCACGAGTTCAACCGCATCACCGGTTTGCAATTTGCCTTCACGGATAATGGCCTGATGAACGAAAACACCGTCAGCTTTTTTCACCGTATCGGTTACTTCGATGACAAAACCGTCACCATAAATGAAGCCCGCATCACCTTGCTGACCACCGGATTCCGCATAAAACGGGGTCTGATTGACGATGATGGAAACATTCTCGTCGGTACTTGCTTTATCAATCACCTCACCTTCACGCACCAGTGCGGTGACGACACCTTCGGCTTTCTCGGTGTCATAGCCAAGGAATTCAGTTGCGCCGACTTTATCACGAACCTGAAACCAGACTTTCTCGGTTGCAGCATCACCTGAACCGGACCAGTTGGCACGTGCTTCCGCCTTCTGGCGCTCCATCGCAGCGCTAAACCCGTCCGTATCAACACTGATACCACGCTGACGCAGAGCATCCTGTGTCAGGTCAAGCGGGAAACCATAAGTGTCATAGAGCTTGAATGCGGTTTCGCCATCAAGGCTCTGGCCTTCGCTCATATTTTCGGTTGCATCACTGAGCAAACCAAGGCCGCGTTCCAGCGTTTTGCGGAAACGGGTTTCTTCCAATTTGAGTGTTTCAGAAATCAATGCTTCTGCACGTACCAGTTCCGGATAGGCCTGCCCCATCTCGCGCACCAATGTCGGCAGCAAGCGATACATTAAAGGATCACGCGCACCAAGCAGCTGTGCATGACGCATAGCGCGACGCATGATTCGCCGCAGTACATAACCTCGGCCTTCATTGGAAGGCAATACGCCATCGGCAATCAAGAAACTGGCTGAGCGCAGATGATCGGCAATCACACGGTGACTTGCGCGCTGCCCGCCTTCTGCCTTCACACCCGTTACTTCTTCCGATGCACGGATCAGTGCTTTGAAGATATCAATATCATAATTGTCATGAACACCCTGCAAAATTGCAGCGATACGCTCCAGACCCATACCCGTATCAATCGATGGGCGTGGCAGATCAACACGCTCTTCTTTGGTCACTTGTTCAAACTGCATGAAAACAAGGTTCCAGATCTCGATGAACCGGTCACCGTCTTCATCAGCCGATCCCGGAGGGCCACCCCAGATATGATCGCCGTGATCATAGAAAATTTCAGAACACGGGCCACAAGGACCGGTGTCACCCATCGCCCAGAAATTGTCATTTGTTGCAATGCGGATGATACGATCATCGCTGAGACCAGCAATTTTCTTCCAGTAATTGGCAGCATCATCATCGGTATGATAAACAGTGACCAGCAGCTTGTCTTTTTTCAGACCAAATTCTTTGGTGATCAGGTTCCAAGCATGAGTAATTGCTTCTTCTTTGAAATAATCACCAAACGAAAAATTGCCCAACATTTCAAAAAATGTGTGGTGTCGCGCAGTGTAACCGACATTGTCCAAATCATTATGCTTGCCGCCGGCGCGAACGCATTTCTGCGAGGTGGTCGCGCGGCTGTAAGGACGTGTTTCCAGACCGGTAAACACATTTTTAAACTGCACCATACCCGCATTGGTAAACATCAAGGTTGGATCATTACGCGGAACCAACGGACTGGACGGTACAACTTCATGACCGTTTTTGCGGAAATAATCGAGAAATGTAGATCTTATCTCGTTGACGCCACTCATGCTCCACCTTCGGGTTTTTCACCCTCAATTCAGACGCGATAACCGGCATTATGCTCATGTTGCGTCAAATACATCCGAGACAATTATCAATGTCTCACGTTAGAAATTATATAGGCTATTTCAATCAGGTAAAAAATACCGACCACTGAAATTCTGATGAACTTTAAACACCCATTGGTGCTTATATTCAGCATATTCCAACAAGTATTGCATAAATTGCTTTACTGTCTTCAAGATGCATCTTCAGCTCAAATGATTTGTGCATATGAAAAACACTCATGCACAGCCAAACCAAATGGATAAAACAGCCTAAGGTTAAGTGCTTTTAGCGAGGTCTGACGGCGCTGTCCAGATCAACTCGCGCTCGGAAAGCCTTGCTTTGGCTGCTTGTGGCATTTTCACACATTCATCAATCAGACCAGATAAATGGCACATCGCTGACATTCTCAACACACCATCTGCCAAGACAGAAAAATCCCCCGCCATCAAAGGATGACAGGGGATTTTGTATTTTCACAACCCTGAACGGATATGTGAAAAACCTAGAGCGTGTCGCACTTAATCGTATCCACCGTGCTCGCTCTAGCGTTTTGTTTTTACGCATGTCTTTATCCCAAAACCGGTACCCACTTTTGGGAGACATGCTTTAACTTTCAGCGACTTCCGGACTTTCATCATCGGGCCCGCCACCTTCAAGGAATTTTTCGGCGATCAGACCGGCGTTCTGACGCAATGCCAGTTCAATCTCATTTGCGACTTCCGGATTCTCACGCAAATAGGTCTTGGCGTTTTCACGTCCCTGACCCAAACGCTGTGAATTATAGGAAAACCATGCACCCGCCTTTTCAACAATACCGGCTTTCACACCCAGATCGACCAATTCGCCAACCTTGGAAACACCGGCACCATACATGATATCGAATTCAACCTGCTTGAACGGAGGTGCAAGCTTGTTCTTGACCACTTTCACGCGAGTTTGGTTGCCAACGACTTCATCACGATCCTTGATTGCACCGATACGGCGGATATCAAGGCGGACGGATGCGTAGAATTTCAGCGCATTACCACCGGTTGTTGTTTCAGGAGAACCGAACATCACACCAATCTTCATACGAATCTGGTTGATGAATATAACCATACAATTAGAGCGGGAAATCGAAGCAGTGAGCTTGCGCAGAGCCTGACTCATCAAACGCGCCTGCAAACCCGGCAATGAATCCCCCATATCGCCTTCAATTTCCGCACGCGGTGTCAAAGCAGCTACAGAGTCAATCACCAACACATCAATCGCTCCGGAACGCACCAATGTATCAGTAATTTCCAGCGCTTGCTCACCGGTATCCGGCTGCGAGATCAACAGGTTTTCCAGATCAACGCCAAGCTTGCGGGCGTAGATCGGATCAAGTGCATGTTCCGCATCGACAAATGCGCACACGCCACCTTTTTTCTGAGCTTCTGCAATTGTGTGCAGAGCCAACGTTGTTTTACCGGAGCTTTCAGGTCCGTAAATTTCAACGATACGCCCTTTTGGCAGACCGCCGACGCCGAGCGCAATATCAAGCGACAGCGAACCAGTCGGAACTGTTTCAATTTCCACAACCTGATCGCTTTGACCAAGTCGCATGATCGAGCCTTTACCGAACTGACGTTCGATCTGGGATAGCGCTGCATCCAGAGCTTTTGTCTTGTCCACTGATTTTTCCTCAACGAGTCGCAATGAATTCTGAGACATTTATAACATCCTCTTGTGCTGCTTGTAGCCCACTATTAAGAGAGTTTCTAATTCTTTGTATCTGTTTTGTTCCAAAATTGCAATATCAACAACTCATTGATAACACAATACTTTTAAAATTTGTTCTATAAACGTTCGCTTAAAAACATCATTTCAACAAATTGGGTACTGAAATTATGTTGCAAATGAGAAGCTGATTTTCATGAAATATGATTCGTTAAATCTATAAAAAAGCGTGGCATCCCTTTGAGGTACCACGCTTTAACACATTTCACACAATCTGAATAAGTTCAGATTGATATACTTGGCTTACATACCGGATTTCAACGGAGAAATCTGGATTTCAACGCGACGGTTCTGCGCGCGACCTTCCGGCGTTGCGTTGGAAGCAACCGGTTGCGAAGCACCGTAACCGATCACGGCAAAGCGGCGTGGATCAATACCCTGACTACCGAGATAAGTTGCGACCGAAGCTGCACGACGCTGTGAAAGCTGTTGGTTATAACTAGCGCTACCGGTTGAGTCGGTAAAACCGAGAATATCAACCAAGGTCTGGTTGAACTTGCGCAGGACAATCGCAACGGAGTTCAAGGTTGGGTAGAACTGCCCCTTAACAGCATCCTGATCGGTATCGAAAGTAATGCTTGAAGGCATATTCAGAATAATCTGATCGCCATTACGGGTGACGGAAACACCGGTACCCTGCAACTGAGCGCGCAATTCTGATTCCTGACGATCCATATAATTACCGATCGCACCGCCACCAAGCGCACCAATACCGGCACCAATCAGCACCGCATTACGCTGGGCACGGCTGGAGCCACCAACCATCAAGCCGCCCAATGCACCAACAGCTGCACCGATTGCAGCCCCACCGGCTGTGTTGGAAACCTTTTCCTGCCCTGTATAAGGATCAGTAGTACAGGCGGAAAGGAAAGTAGCCGCAAGGGCAGCAATGGTCAGTTTCTTCAACATAAAAGATTATCCCTAAATGAGCGATTCTGAGCGTATAATAATCCTGAATACGGCACGAACATGCACTTTATACGCATAGTGCCAATTTTCAAACCCTGCTTGTTTCTTAGTCAAAGTTTTTGGATTGTTTAACTCAACCGCCCACAACTTCTAAGCTGTACTTGATAACGCTTCGCCATATCGGCCGTACGCTTCGCACCGTTTTTCGCGACCGCACTCTTACGCCACACGCCACGCGAATAACCGCCATGACCGGAATGATATGCCAGATAAAGATTATAGGCATCATTACGGGCGATACCGTTGGTTTTATAGCTTTGATAATGATACCAGCCGATGAAATGGATCGCGTCATTAAAATTACTGCGCGAAGCACCGCTGCGACCAGTTTCACGACGATAACGATCCCAAGTACCATTTAAAGCTTGTGAAAATCCATAAGCAGTGGACTGGCGCTTCCACGGAATAAATCCAAGCAGCTTCGTTCTTGGCGGACGCGCATATGGTCGGAAACTTGATTCCGTATAGATTGTTGCCATCAAGACCGGGATGGGAACCCCAAACTCACGCGAGGTTTTTTGTGCTGCACCATGCCAATTATTGATCCAACCATCGCGTTGATCAAAAATAGCACAGGCATTATTCACCTGTTTTGGCGCACTAGCACATCCAGCCAGTATCAGAAGCGCTACGAGACACAAAATGCGCATCATTCAACCTTTCCTACATGCCCGCTTCATTCACCTGTTTCGACCGGCATTCCTGATAATCAATCTTTGATATGCAGCAAATTGAAAGACTGACAATGTCCGGAATGCGTTCAAAAAGAGGCATCGTGAAAGATCATGAATGAAGCGTAAATATTAACAGGCTGTTGCCCAGCCTGTTTTTAGCTATACAAATCCAGGACGTGGTAAATATTTGCTCAAAATTCAAGGTTTTGCCGCGTCTTTATAGCTAAGCTATTTCCGGCCGGATCGTTCCTGACGCAAACGCTGCCAATAATCCAGACGCTTGCGTAATTCACGTTCAAAGCCGCGCTCCACCGGCTGATAGAAATTTTGGCGGCCTAATTTCTCAGGAAAATAATCTTGTCCGGAAAAAGCGTCCGGCTGATCATGGTCATAAGCATAACCATCACCATAGCCTTCGCCCTTCATCAGTTTGGTCGGTGCATTGAGAATATGCTTTGGCGGCAAGAGCGAGCCATTGGCTTTGGCAGTTGCCAATGCTGCTTTATAAGCTACATAAACCGCATTGGATTTCGGTGCTGTTGCAAGATAAACACAAGCCTGAGCAAGTGCCAGCTCTCCTTCCGGCGAGCCCAAATAATCATAAGCATCCTTGGCAGCATTACAAATGGCCAAAGCTTGCGGATCAGCCAAGCCGATATCTTCTACCGCCATGCGTACCAATCGACGGCCAATATATAGCGGGTCTTCACCTGCATCAAACATACGGCAAAGATAATATAGTGCTGCATCGGGATCAGAACCACGCACGGATTTATGCAAGGCAGAAATCAGATTATAATGACCGTCCTGTCCTTTATCATAAACAGGGGCACGACGCTGCACAATCTCTTGCAAAGTTTCAGCATCAAAGGTTTCATTCGGCTTGGCAGCACGCCAAACCTCTTCGGCCAAGGTTAAAGCTGCGCGACCATCACCATCCGCCATGCGGATGAGGCTTTGCCGTGCATTCTCATCCAGTGGCAATTCGCGTTCTTCCTGCGCTTCCGCACGCTTCAACAGCACGGAAATGCTCGTCTCATCATGCGGTTTGAAAGTCAAAACCCGCGCGCGCGACAATAGCGCCGCATTGAGTTCAAATGACGGGTTTTCCGTTGTTGCACCAATCAAAATAACCGTGCCATCTTCCATCACGGGCAGAAAACTATCCTGCTGCGCACGATTGAAGCGATGAATCTCGTCAACAAACAACAAGGTTTGCCGACCGGACATGCGTCTGGAGCGCGCCATTTCAAAAACACGCTTCAGATCAGCCACACCGGAGAAAATTGCCGAAATCTGTTCAAATGCGAGATCAGTTTCTCCGGCAAGCAAACGAGCAACCGTCGTTTTCCCTGTTCCTGGCGGCCCCCAAAAAATCATTGAACCCAAAGTGCCTGACGCAATCATGCGGCTTAGCACTCCGTCTTCACCGGTCAAATGTTCTTGTCCCGACACTTCCGCCAATGTACGGGGGCGCATCCGGTCGGCCAATGGCCGATTGCGGTCGGCCATTGGGTCAGGGGATGCAGAAAAAAGATCGCTCATTCTTGTCTCACAAATTACCGGTTAAAACCGGTTATCGCACAAATTGCCGGATCAAAGCACCATTGCGCTCAAATTCAAGCCGCCACATCAAACCACGACCACCGCTTAGGGCTGATTGCAGGTCTTGTATATTACGGATCGGGGTACCGTTGATACCACGAATAATATCGGATGGACGAAGTCCCAAACGATGTGCCGGTGACCCTTGATAAACCTCCGAAACACCTACACCTGTCGTATTTTGCGGCAGACGCAACCGTTTATTGGCAGAAGCATTCAATTCTACAACCGAAGCACCTGAAATCGGATTATCACCTTCAATCAATTGTGGTGCTACATCTTTAACTTCCGGTTCTTTTGCAAGTTTCACCGAGATTTTCTGCTGTTTGCCATCGCGCAGCACATCCAGTTCCACGACATTGCCAATACCTGCCGTTGAAAGGCGATAGCCTAGCACATCGGGATTATCCGCGCGCACACCCTGCACCCGCAAAATAACGTCACCGATCTTCAAACCGGCCTTTTCTCCAGGGCCATCTTTGACAAGCGCTGCTATCAAAGCGCCATATGGCTGCTCCATTCCAAGACTATCAGCCACATCACGAGTGATGGTCTGGAAGGTGGCACCGATAAACGGACGCACAAAACTGGAATTACCGGCAGCTGCGGCATCCACAACCGCTTTCACCATATTGGATGGAATTGCAAAGCCAATACCGATCGAACCGCCGGATCGTGAGAAAATCGCCGTATTGATGCCAATCAATCGGCCATTCATATCTATCAGACCACCACCCGAATTGCCCGGATTGATTGCGGCATCGGTCTGAATGAAAAAGTCGAAATCGGAAATTCCCACTTGTGTGCGTGATTGCGCGGACACAATACCACTGGTGACAGTCTGCCCGACACCAAACGGATTACCGATTGCCAAGACCAGATCACCCACTTCGACCGCATCGGAATCACCAAGCGCTACGACGGGAAACGGATCTTTGCCTTCAATTTTAAGCACGGCCAGATCGGAGGTTTTATCGCGGAGCAAAATACGGCTTTCATATTCACGCCCGTCGGACATCGCCACTTTGATCTCGTCGGCATCTTCAATAACGTGATTATTGGTAATCACAATACCGGAGGCATCCACAATGACACCTGAGCCCAATGATTGTTCGACCCGTGGCCTGCCCTGCCCAAAACTTTGACCAAATTGACGACCGAAAAACTGTTCGAAAAATGGATCACCGGCGAAAGGTGAACGGCGCTGCTGAACTTGACGCGCCGCATAAATATTGACGACCGCAGGCGCTGTTTGTTTTACCAAAGGCGCAAAAGATGCCTGAACTTGTGCGCGGTTGTCCGGAACTGCCCGTGTGACACTATCTTGCGCCACCGCTACGCCCGTTATTGATAAAGCGCTAAAGCCCATCAGTGCGCCAAAAACCATCGATCGCCAAGCTCTCATACGATACTCCATCCACTATAAAGCGCAGATTATAATCTTTGATTCATGGCATAATGTAGTCGAAACTGTCACTGATTAAACCATCAAAGCGGATTTAAATCTTAGCGCCATATAATAGCTCACCAAAAAGCTCTTATCAGACTGATAAAAACCTTTAAGCAAAGAAAAAGGAGCCCGAAAGCTCCTTGATCTTAAATCCAGTCATGTGACTGAAAATTATGCTGCATCAGCTTCGTTAGCCTGTTCAGCTTCAACGCGGGCGAGATCTTTTGCGCCCTTTGCGTTTACATCGCGCTCAACAAACTCAACAACAGCCATAGGCGCATTATCACCAAAGCGATAGCCCGCTTTCATGATGCGGATGTAACCGCCGTTACGGGTTGCGTAGCGGGTTGCAATTGTATCAAACAGCTTGCCAACCAGTTCGACGTTCTGGATTGCAGAAATTGCCTGACGACGTGCATGCAGGTCGCCACGCTTGCCGAGTGTAACAAGCTTTTCTACGATCGGACGAATTTCCTTAGCTTTAGGAAGGGTCGTTACGATCTGTTCATGCTCAATAAGCGATGCTGCCATATTAGCGAACATTGCTTTGCGATGCGAGGCGGTGCGGTTCAGCTTACGCTGTGCATTACCGTGGCGCATGGCCTTCTCCTTTAATCTTTTTCAACCGATCAGTGCCGGCTCAATATTGGTCTTCGTAGCGTTTTGCGAGATCTTCGATATTCTCAGGCGGCCATGTTGGAATTTCCATACCAAGATGGAGTCCCATTGACGCAAGAACTTCTTTGATTTCGTTCAACGATTTGCGGCCGAAATTCGGAGTCCGCAGCATTTCGGCTTCCGTTTTCTGAATGAGGTCGCCGATATAAACGATGTTATCGTTCTTGAGGCAGTTAGCTGAACGCACTGAAAGCTCCAGTTCGTCAACTTTCTTAAGCAGTGCTGGGTTAAAGGCCAGTTCTGCTTCCTGCTCCTGCGGGGCTTCCTTTTGCGGCTCTTCAAAGTTGACAAAGATTGCCAGCTGGTCCTGAAGAATACGGGCTGCATAAGCAACAGCATCTTCACCACTAACCGCACCATTTGTCTCAATGTTGAGCGTCAGCTTATCGTAGTCAAGAACCTGACCTTCACGGGTGTTCTCAACCTTGTAAGAGACTTTACGCACCGGTGAATAGAGGCTGTCGACTGGAATCAAGCCAATCGGAGCATCTTCAGCACGGTTTCTGTCGGCAGGGACATAACCCTTACCGGTATTGACGGTGAATTCCATACGAATCTCAGCGCCCTCGTCGAGGGTGCAGATGACGTGATCCGGATTAAGGATTTCAACGTCGCCAACAGTCTGAATATCGCCGGCGGTTACAACGCCCGGGCCTTCTTTACGCACAACCATGCGCTTAGGACCCTCACCTTCCATACGGATGGCGATTTCTTTGATATTCAAAACGATGTCGGTAACATCTTCACGAACACCCGGAATTGACGAGAATTCATGCAGAACGCCATCAATCTGAACTGCAGTAACAGCAGCACCGCGTAAGGATGACAAGAGCACCCGACGAAGAGCGTTACCAAGTGTCAGACCGTAGCCGCGCTCTAAAGGCTCGGCAACCACTGTTGCATGCGTATGCGAACCACTGGTGAGAAACTCAACCTTGTTAGGTTTGATTAGTTCCTGCCAATTTTTCTGAATCATTTTATTTTCCTTCATACAACTGTCGCTACCATCCAATCGTAGCGATCAAGCGAAGAAGCCGCAGAGAAAACAGACTTTAACGCCTTAATCCCCATGCGGCAGTGAACAGAAATTATACGCGGCGCTTCTTGCGAGGACGGCAACCATTGTGCGGGATCGGTGTCACGTCACGAATCGATGTGATCACGAAACCAGCAGCCTGCAGGGCACGCAGTGCTGATTCACGACCTGAACCCGGACCGCAAACCTCAACTTCGAGGGTTCGCATGCCATGTTCCTGTGCCTTTTTGGCGCAATCTTCAGCAGCGATCTGTGCAGCAAACGGGGTCGATTTACGTGAGCCCTTGAAACCTTGAGCACCAGCTGACGACCAGGCAATAGCATTGCCCTGCGCATCAGTGATTGTGATCAGTGTGTTGTTGAACGTTGAATTAACGTGTGCAACACCGGTCGAAATATTCTTGCGTTCTCTACGACGAACGCGAGCGGCATCCTTGGCCATGTCAGTCCTTCCAATTGATCTCTACACCGCCGTAATTCCAGCGGCTCCACCAGTCCCGAATACTCGGACACAGGACTAGCATCAAATTATATATGCTTAAGATAAGCACGCAGCGCTTTATTCAAGCGCTACGGATTATTTCTTCTTACCGGCAATTGCCTTGGCAGGCCCCTTACGGGTACGTGCGTTGGTATGGGTGCGCTGACCGCGTACCGGCAATGAACGACGATGACGCAGACCGCGGTAGCAGCCCAGATCCATCAGACGTTTAATGTTCATCGATGTTTCACGACGCAGGTCACCTTCAACCTGATAGTCAGCATCGATTGCTTCACGAATCTGAAGCACTTCAGCGTCGGTCAACTGGTTGACGCGACGTTCAGCAGCGATTCCGACTTTCGTCACAATCTGCTGTGCAAATTTTGGTCCAATCCCGTGAATATACTGAAGCGCAATGATTACGCGTTTATTCGTAGGGATGTTGACGCCAGCGATACGTGCCACGCGTTTTCTCCTTGAGAAGTGTTAATGTCCTGTCCGGACGTTAATATTCGATTGCCCTAATCCAGACAGTTTTCATGTCCGATATCTGATCAAGCGCCTCTTGTACGCAAAAAACCAACATCGACCACTAAGATAATCGAAGTGGGGCTGTCATTGACGGAATCGTCGGCAAAAGTCAACCATTAAGTAACTTTTGCCGACACCGTCAGTCGCAAGAAACAGGCTTTCAGTCTACGCCGAAGCCAGGATCTTGGCGATTTCTTTCGTCACGGTATCAACTTCCGCCATACCGTCTACCGTCTTCAACTCACCTGTTGATGCATAATGATCAGACAATGGTGCGGTTTTCTCACGATATTCAACCAAACGCTTACGGAAAGCTTCCGGATTATCGTCAGAGCGAACCTGACCGCCATTAGCGATAGTTTCGGCCACACGATTTTCCATACGCTTAACCAAAGCGGATTCATCAACCTTCAGCTCGATAACAGCATCAAGCTTCAAACCTTTACCACTCAACATATCAGCGAGTGCTACAGCTTGTGGCACAGTTCTCGGATAACCATCCAGAATGAACCCATTGGCGCAATCAGCTTCATCAATACGATCTGAAACAATCGCGTTGACAATTTCATCAGAAACAAGCTGGCCTGCATCCATGACAGCCTTAGCACGTTTGCCAACTTCGGTTTGTTGCGCAACAGCTGCGCGCAACATATCACCGGTCGACAATTGCGGGATCCCGTATTGTGCTGTCAGCAATGAAGCCTGCGTACCCTTGCCGGCTCCTGGTGGTCCAAGAAAAATCAATCTCATCTGTTACGTTTCCCGCCTCTTAGTTTGGACTTCTTGATGAGTCCCTCATACTGATGCGCAATCAGATGGCCCTGAACCTGCTGAACAGTATCAAGCGTGACACTGACAACAATCAGAAGTGACGTTCCACCCAAATAGAACGGTACACCGGTTGCAGAAATAAGGAACTCAGGAAGCAAACATACTAATGTAATATAAATAGCACCTACGACGGTAATGCGAGTCAGCACATAGTCGATATATTCTGCGGTACGTTCACCCGGACGGATACCCGGAATAAAGCCTGAATGTTTTTTCAACTGGTCGGCAGTGTCCTTAGGATTGAAGACAATGGCGGTGTAGAAGAAACAGAAGAAAATGATCAGTGCAGCGTAAAGCAGCATATAAAGCGGCTGACCGTGGCCAAGCGCGTTCAGAATAGCCGAACCCCAAGCTGGCATATTTTCTGAATTTGCAAAGCCGGCAACCGTTGCAGGCAACAATAATAAGGAAGACGCAAAGATAGGCGGAATAACACCGGCAGTGTTCAGCTTAAGCGGCAGGTGTGACGTATCACCCTGGAACATGCGGTTACCCACCTGACGCTTCGGATACTGGATCAACAGTCGACGCTGAGCACGCTCGACGAATACGATCACAGCAATCAGAACAATCGCCAGAATAATAACGGCCAAAATCAGACCGGTCGACAATGCACCTGTACGGCCAAGTTCAAGTGTACCGGAAATGGCACTTGGAAGGTTGGCAACAATACCGGAGAAGATGATCAGAGAAATACCGTTACCGATACCGCGTGCGGTGATCTGCTCACCAAGCCACATCAGGAACATGGTACCGCCAACCAGTGTAATCACAGAAGATACACGGAAGAACATACCCGGTTCCGTGACGATTCCGCTGCCTGATTCCAGACCGACAGAAATTGCATAGGCCTGAACAAGCGCCAGAAGCACAGTACCATAGCGGGTATATTGGTTGATGACTTTACGCCCTGCTTCACCGTCTTTTTTCAAAGCTTCAAGTGAAGGCACAACTGAGGTCATCAGCTGCACGATAATGGACGCAGAAATATAAGGCATAATTCCGAGGGCAAAAATAGCCATACGGCCCACAGCACCACCGGCAAACATGTTGAAGAGGCCCAAGACCCCTTGTGCATGTTGCTGGAATGCCTGTGCCAATGCATCAGGATTAATACCAGGTAACGGGATATAAGTACCAAACCGATAAACAAGCAATGCGCCTAGGGTAAACCAAATACGCTTCTTGAGTTCTTCTGCCTTGGAAAAAGCTGAAAAATTAAGGTTGGATGCAAGCTGTTCAGCAGCCGATGCCATAAAAATACTCCGGTGAAATCTCAGGCCCGCCTCTAGATCCGTTAAGACGCCTCTAGGTCTGTTAAGATTTGAGTTCAAGTAGTTTTGATATCGCCCTACAAACCGGAATTCAATACAGAGTTAGCAAAAAGAGTACCGATAAAACATGTATTGCGACCATCAGAACAACGACAACACGAATCTAAACAGACGATAAGCGCAGGCGTTCTAAGCCAGATAAGCGCACAAGCTTAAATATGCAAGCGGCGGCTCGAAAGCCGCCGCTATTAATTTGCTTATTCAGCAGCAGGAGCTGCTTCAGGAAGCTTTACGCTACCGCCAGCTTTTTCAACTTTTTCAATTGCAGCTTTTGAAGCACCTGCAACGTCAAAAGTTACTTTAGCAGTAATTTCGCCGTTCGAAAGCAGACGTACGCCATCTTTCGCACGACGAATCACGCCGGCTGCAACCAAAGCTTCTACAGTCACTACAGCTGAAGCATCCAGTTTACCTGCATCAATTGCAGTCTGAACGCGTTCAACGGAAACAGTGTTGAAATCTTTAGCAAAAATATTGGTGAAACCGCGCTTAGGCAAGCGACGGTAAATTGGCATCTGGCCGCCTTCAAAACCATTGATGGCTACGCCTGAACGGGACTTCTGACCCTTCACACCGCGACCACCGGTCTTGCCGGTTCCGGAACCAATACCACGGCCTACACGCTTACGTGCTTTAACTGCACCTGGCTTTTCACGCAGATCGTTGAGTTTCATCTCTATATCTCCCTGCGGCTTAAGCCTCGTCCACTACGCGGACGAGATGCTGGACGCTACGGATCATGCCGCGCACTGAAGGTGTATCTTCAAGTGTTGAGCGACGACGCATTTTGTTAAGTCCCAGACCGATAAGCGTTGCACGCTGCTCAGCAGGACGACGGATTGGGCTACCGATCTGTTCGACCGTAACCGTCTTACCCTTCTTCTCAGCCATAACTGAAATCCTTTATCATGGGCAAGCTCGAATTAAAGCTTGCTTAAGCTGCTAGCTTACTCTTCGGAACCAACAACATCAGCGCGACGCGCTTGCAATGTCGAATACTTAATACCGCGCTGCGCAGCAATATCCTTCGGATGCATCTGATGTTTCAGAGCATCAAAGGTTGCGCGCACCATGTTATAAGGGTTCGATGAACCGAGCGACTTAGCAACAACGTCCTGCACACCAAGCGTTTCGAAAACTGCACGCATAGGACCACCGGCAATGATACCTTTACCGGCAGGAGCTGAGCGAAGCAGAACTTTACCTGCGCCGTGACGGCCAGCAACATCATGATGAAGTGTACGGCCTGAGCGAAGCGGTACGAAAATCATATCACGCTTTGCAGCTTCTGTTGCCTTGCGGATTGCTTCAGGTACTTCACGAGCCTTACCGTGACCAAAACCAACGCGGCCTTTCTGATCGCCAACAACGACGAGTGCAGCAAAACCAAAACGACGGCCGCCTTTAACAACTTTGGCAACACGGTTGATGTGTACCAGCTTATCTACGAATTCACTGTCGCGTTCGTCGCGACCGCGGTCTTCGCGATTACGGTCTCTCTGTGCCATATCCTGTTTCCTTTTTCTTTTCCGGAAGCACAATGTAAATGCACAGGCAATTAAGCGGAAACTATGAGTTCCCCTCACCTGAACACTGCGGTGCATAAACGGAAAAGGGAAAACTTACAAGTCTTCCCTTCCCGACACCATATATTTTACCTCTGATAAATCAGAAGCAAAAATTAGAAGCTCAGACCGCCTTCGCGGGCTGCATCTGCCAAAGCCTTAACACGGCCGTGGAAAATGAAAGCGCCACGATCAAAGACAACTTCTTTGACGCCGGCTTTAGCTGCACGCTCGGCAACCAGTTTGCCAACAGCAGCAGCTGCGGCCTGGTCAGCACCGGTCTTCAATGAAGACTTCAGATCACCTTCAAGTGTGGATGCAGCAGCAACTGTTACACCACGGGAATCATCGATGATCTGTGCGTAGATGTTTTTCGAAGAGCGATGTACGCTAAGACGCAAACGACCATTCGCAACAGCCTTAAGCTGACGACGGACGCGTGCAGCGCGACGCTGAGTAGTTTGTTTTGGCGATGCCATGACGCGCGCTCCTTACTTCTTCTTGCCTTCTTTACGGACGATCACTTCGCCAGCATATTTCACGCCCTTGCCCTTGTAAGGCTCAGGTTGACGATATTCGCGAATTTCTGCTGCGACCTGACCGACCACCTGCTTATCAATACCGTTAATTACAATTTCTGTAGGTTTCGGTACTGTAACGGTGATGCCTGCTGGCACTTCGTAAACAACTTCATGGCTGAAGCCGAGGGAAAGCTGAACATTTTTACCCTGCATTGCTGCACGATAACCAACGCCGTTGATTTCCAGCTTCTTTTCAAAGCCGTCAGTGACACCAACAAAAATGTTGGAGATCATTGTACGCGCCATGCCCCACTTGGAACGTGCGTCTTTTGAAGAATCGCGTGGAGTTACAGAAACTGCACCATCTTCTAAAGCAACAAGCACTTCTTCGTTGACGACATAAGACAATTCGCCTTTTGCGCCTTTGGCTTTAACGGTTTGCCCATCGACGGTGGCGGTTACGCCCGCCGGAACCGGCACGGGTTTCTTACCGATACGAGACATTTTTCTACCTGTCCGTTTCTATGTAAATTGCCTGTCGCATCAGAAGATGCGGCAGAGCAACTCACCACCAACGTTTTGATCGCGGGCTTCGTGATCAGCCATAACACCCTTAGGTGTTGACAAGATCGAAATACCAAGTCCGTTTGCGACCTGCGGGATCGATTTAACCGACACGTAAACGCGACGGCCAGGCTTGGATACGCGCGTAATTTCGCGAATAACCGGAGCACCTTCGTAATATTTCAGTTCGATTTCGATCTCGGCTTTACCGTTTTCGAATTCGCTCTGTGTATATCCGCGGATATAACCTTCAGCCTGAAGAACATCCAGAACACGTGCACGCAGTTTAGACGCAGGTGTTGAAACCTTGGTCTTCTTACGGCCGATTGCGTTACGGATGCGGGTCAGCATATCGCCGATTGGATCTGACAAAGACATCTATTTCTCCTTACCAGCTCGACTTGACCACGCCTGGCACCTGGCCAAGCGAACCCAACTGACGCAACGCAATACGCGACATTTTCAGCTTACGGTAGTAACCACGTGGACGGCCTGAAATTTCGCAACGATTGCGAATACGGACCTTGGATGAATTACGCGGCAATTCGGCGAGCTGGATGGTGGCGCGGAAGCGCTCTTCCAGCGGAAGGCTTTGATTCATTACAATCGCCTTCAGACGAGCACGCTTTTCAGCATGACGCTTAACCAACTTTTCGCGGCGCTTATTTTTTTCGACTGCGCTAGTCTTGGCCATTTTCTATACCTCGCTACGCTTGTCGTTACTGGCGGAACGGGAAGTTGAAGGCACGCAGCAATGAGCGCGCTTCATCATCCGTCTGGGCAGTCGTGCAAACGATGATGTCCATGCCCCAGATCTGATCAACTTTATCATAGTTGATTTCTGGAAACACGATGTGTTCCTTAATACCCATGGCGAAGTTGCCACGACCATCAAAGCTCTTAGGATTCAGACCGCGGAAGTCGCGAACGCGCGGGAGCGCAATCGTAACCAAACGATCCAGGAATTCGAACATACGCTCGCCACGAAGAGTTACCTTCGTACCGATCGGCATTTCTTCGCGCAATTTGAAGGTTGCGATCGAATTACGTGCACGGGTGATGACCGGCTTCTGACCTGCGATAAGAGCAAGATCTTCAGCAGCGCGTGCAGGCTTTTTAGAGTCCGCAGTTGCTTCACCAACACCCATATTGATGACCACTTTATCAAGACGTGGAATCATCATTTCGTTGCTGTACTTGAATTCTTCAAGCAAAGCTTTACGGATTTCATCCTGATAAAGCTTCTTGAAGCGGGGAAGTGCCTTAGCTTCAGCCATTGATCAGCGCTCCAGAACGTTTTGCGACACGTACTTTTTTGCCGTCTTCAATGCGGAAACCAACGCGGGTTGGTTTACCGTCTTTAGGATCAGCAACCGCCAGATTCGACAAATGAATCGGAGCCTCTTTCGAGATAATTCCGGCTTCTTGTGTCTGTGTCTGACGCTGATGGCGCTTCACAAGATTGATACCACGGACGATCGCCTGATCATCCTTAGGCATAACTTTGATAACTTCGCCGGTACGGCCTTTGTCCTTACCAGCAAGCACGACAACGCTGTCGCCTTTGCGAATCTTCTGCATCGTGTGCTTCCCTTACAGAACTTCCGGAGCCAGCGAGATGATCTTCATATGGTTCTTAGCGCGAAGTTCGCGTGGAACCGGTCCGAAGATACGTGTGCCGATAGGCTCTTTCTTGTTATCGATGATAACGGCAGCATTGTTATCGAAACGGATAACACTGCCGTCAGCGCGACGGATGTCCTTGGCAGTGCGTACTACGACTGCCTTCATCACATCACCCTTTTTGACGCGGCCGCGCGGAATAGCTTCCTTGATCGACACTACAATAATGTCGCCCACGGAAGCATATTTACGCTTCGAACCGCCCAGCACCTTGATGCACATGACACGGCGTGCGCCGGAGTTATCCGCCACGTCGAGGTTTGTTTGCATCTGAATCATGACTGGCCGCCTTCTTTCCTCTCAGCTGGTTAAGGGCTCCTGCCCTACCTAAGCTGCGTGTTGTATTTAGCCCGCTACGCCGTTTGAAATAACGACCCAGCGTTTGTCTTTCGAAATCGGCTTTGATTCCTGAATGGAAACAAGATCACCGGTTTTGAACTGGTTTGTTTCGTCATGCGCTTTGTATTTTTTCGACTGACGAATAATTTTCTGAAGCAGAGGGTGCGCAAAGCGACGCTCTACCCGTACGACTACTGTCTTGTCGTTCTTGTCGCTGACGACAACGCCCTGCAGAATGCGTTTAGGCATTATATAACTTCCTTATGCCTTGCTTTCGGCCGCCTTCTGGCGGGCGATAGTCTTAATGCGTGCGATGTCGCGGCGAACCTGCTTCACACGCGCGGTTTTTTCAAGCTGTCCGGTAGCTTTCTGGAAGCGCAGGTTAAACTGCTCTTTCTTCAAGCTGCCGAGCTCTTCTTTCAACTGGTCAGGGCTTTTGGCCCGAACATCTGCGGCTTTCATAGTTGCCTCTCTTATTCTGCGATACGCTGGATAAAGCGTGTCTTGATCGGCAACTTAGCTGCGCCGAGTCTGAGTGCTTCGCGTGCCACATCTTCTGGTACGCCGTCAAGCTCAAACATTATGCGACCTGGTGCCACACGGCAAGCCCAATAGTCAACAGAACCTTTACCTTTACCCATACGGACTTCGGTTGGTTTGCCGGTTACTGGCAGATCAGGGAAGATTCTGATCCATACACGGCCTGCACGTTTCATGTGTCTGGTGATCGCACGGCGAGCCGCTTCGATCTGACGGGCGGTGACGCGTTCCGGCTCTACGGCCTTCAGGCCGAAAGCACCGAAATTAAGATCCGTACCACCTTTCGAGGCGCCGTGGATACGGCCCTTGAACTGTTTACGGAACTTGGTGCGCTTAGGCTGCATCATTGTTCTCTACTCCAATTTTCTCGCTCGCGGCCCGTATTATCAGGCGTTTTCGCGGCGGCGGTTCGACTGGGAACCTTGATTGTCACCCTCGACCGCACGACGTTCGGAAGCCATTGGGTCATGTTCAAGGATTTCGCCCTTGAATACCCAAACCTTCACGCCACAGATACCATAAGCGGTCTGTGCTTCAGCCGTACCGTAGTCGATATCAGCGCGCAGAGTGTGCAAAGGAACGCGACCTTCACGGTACCATTCCATACGAGCAATTTCTGCACCGCCCAAACGTCCCGAGCAATTGATACGAATGCCTTCAGCTCCAAGACGCATTGCAGACTGAACTGCACGCTTCATGGCGCGACGGAATGCCACACGGCGTTCCAGCTGCTGAGCAATCGATTGAGCAACCAAAGTTGCATCAATTTCTGGCTTGCGAACTTCGACGATATTCAGCGAAGCATCGGAATTGGTCATTTCGGAAAGCTTCTTGCGGAGCTTTTCGATGTCTGCACCTTTTTTACCGATAATGATGCCCGGGCGTGCTGAGTGAATAGTCACACGGCACTTTTTGTGAGGGCGCTCAATAACGATTTTTGAAATCGCTGCCTGCTTCAGTTCTTTCGTCAGGTATTCACGAATTTTTACATCTTCGTGAAGCAGCTTACCATATTCGCCGGTATTCGCGTACCAACGCGAATCCCAGGTACGGTTGATGCCGAGACGAAAACCGATCGGATTAATCTTCTGACCCATTATGCGGCCTCCACTTTTTCCGCTACTTCGCGGACAATAATGGTGAGATGCGAAAACGGCTTCTCAATACGGCTTGCACGACCGCGACCGCGAACGTGAAAACGCTTCATGACAATCGACTTGCCAACAAATGCTTCAGAAACAATCAATGCATCCACATCGAGATCATGATTGTTTTCTGCGTTTGCAATCGCTGACTGAAGAGTTTTCTTGACTGTGCCGGCGATACGCTTGCGGGAAAATTCCAGATCAGCAAGTGCCGCATTGACTTTCTTGCCGCGGATCATTGCCGCGACAAGATTAAGTTTCTGCGGGCTGACGCGAAGCGTACGGGCGACGGCTTGCGCCTCGTTATCCTTAAGCTGGCGGGGAGCCTTGGCCTTGCCCATCGTTACTTCCTCTTTGCCTTTTTGTCCGCACCGTGACCGTAATAGGTACGTGTAGGCGCGAATTCACCGAACTTATGTCCAACCATTTCTTCTGATACTGACACCGGAATATGCTTATTTCCGTTGTACACACCGAAGGTCAGGCCTACGAACTGCGGCAGGATCGTGGAGCGGCGGCTCCAGATCTTGATAACTTCATTACGACCGCCATCGCGTACCTTCTCAGCCTTCTTGAGAAGATAGCCGTCAATAAACGGTCCTTTCCAAACTGAACGAGCCACTTTAGACTACCTCTCTTATTTCTTACGCTGATGGCGTGAACGCATGATGAACTTGTCGGTTGACTTGTTCGAACGCGTTTTCTTGCCTTTGGTTGGCTTACCCCAAGGGGTAACCGGATGACGACCACCGGATGTGCGGCCTTCACCACCACCGTGTGGGTGATCAACCGGGTTCATAGCAACACCGCGAACGCCAGGACGCTTACCGCGCCACACCGAACGACCGGCTTTACCGTCGTTGATATTGGCATGATCCGGATTGGATACAGCGCCAACAGTTGCGAAACATGCACCTGGAACCAGACGCTGTTCGCCCGAGTTCAAACGCAAAATTGCCATGCCCTGGTCACGACCAACGAGCTGTGCATATGTACCGGCTGAACGAGCAATCTGACCGCCCTTGCCTGGCTTCATTTCCACATTGTGGATAATGGTACCAACTGGCATGGATGCCAAAGGCATTGCGTTACCTGGCTTAACGTCAGCGGACTGACCGGCGATAACTTTATCGCCGACTGCCAAACGCTGCGGAGCCAGGATGTAGCTCAGTTCACCATCTTCATAGCGGATAAGCGCAATGAATGCGGTACGGTTTGGATCGTATTCCAAACGTTCAACCGTTGCTGACATGTCGTGCTTACGACGCTTGAAGTCAACGAAACGGTAGGTACGCTTGTGACCACCACCCTGAAAACGGACAGTGATACGACCTGTGTTGTTACGACCGCCCTTCTTGGACAAACCTTCGGTCAATGCTTTGACCGGCTTGCCTTTGTAGAGCTCTGAACGATCAACGATAACCAGCTGGCGCTGACCTGGCGTGATCGGATTAAAGTGCTTGAGTGCCATTGTCTTTACTCCACGGCCTCTCAGAGACCAGTCGAAACGTCGATGCTCTGGCCTTCAGCCAAAGTTACGATCGCTTTCTTGACATCGCTCTGGCGTCCAACAATGCCGCGGAACCGCTTGACCTTGCCTTTACGCACAGTGGTGTTAACTGCGGTTACCTTCACGCCAAACAGCGCTTCAACCGCAGCTTTGATTTCCGGCTTCGTCGCTTTACGCGCTACGTTGAAAACAACTTGGTTATATTCGGAAACCATAGTTGATTTTTCAGTAATCACCGGGCTGACGATGACGTCATAGTGGCGAAGATCTGTCATTTGAAACGCTCCTCGAGAGCTTCGACCGCCGCCTTGGAAAGCACGAGCTTGCCACGACGAAGGATGTCATAAACATTGATCCCCTGCACCGGCAAAACGTCGATGTTCGGGATATTCGAAGCAGCGCGCTTGAAGTTGACATCAATCTCTGCGCCGCCGATGAGCAGTGCATTTTCGAGGCCGAGCTTGGCAAACTGTGCAATCAGCAATTTGGTTTTTGCTTCGTTTGCAGCCAGATCGTCGATGATAATCAGGTCTGATGTCTTCAACTTAGCGGAAAGGGCATGACGAAGACCAAGTGCACGCACTTTCTTCGGCAATTCGTGGTCATGGCTGCGAACAACCGGACCATGCGCCTTACCACCACCACGGAACTGTGGAGCACGAGCGGAATGGTGACGGGCACGGCCGGTACCTTTCTGCTTGTACATTTTTGCACCGGTACGGGCAACCTCACCGCGTGTAAGCGTTGAGTGGCCACCCTGCTGGCGACGAGCCAGCTGCCAGCGTACAACACGCTGCAGGATGTCATCACGCGGATCAAGACCGAAGATTTCTTCGTTCAGCTTGACCTTGCCGGCATCCTTGCCTTCAAGAGTTGTAATCGTGAGATCCATTATTCGGCTCCCTCAGTCGCGACGGCATCCACCGCTGCATTATTCGCGCTTGAGCGCAGGGCAGCTGGTTTAGGAGCATTTTCAGGCAGCGATACTTTAACAGCATCACGAACCAAGATCCATGCACCTTTTGAACCTGGAACAGCACCGCGAACCAGAATAAGACCGCGGTCGGTATCAGTTGATACGACTTCGATATTCTGAGTGGTTACGCGGGTCTGACCCATGTGGCCAGCCATTTTCTTACCCTTAAACACTTTACCCGGATCTTGACGCTGACCGGTAGAACCGTGTGAGCGGTGAGAAACAGAGTTACCGTGTGTCGCACGTCCACCACCGAAGTTGTGACGCTTCATAACACCGGCAAAACCTTTACCGATCGTGGTTCCTGTTACGTCCACTTTCTGGCCCGCAACAAAATGTTCCGCCGTGATTTCGGCGCCGACATCCAAAAGGTTGTCAGGAGATACGCGGAATTCCGCAACTTTAGCCTTAGGCTCAACCTCAGCTTTCGCGAAATGTCCGCGCAGAGCTTTGGTTGTATTCTTCACCTTGGCAAGTCCTACGCCAAGCTGAACAGCCGTATAGCCGTTTTTTTCTTCAGTACGCTGAGCTACTACGTGGCAGTTCTCCATGCGGAGTACTGTCACCGGTACATGTTCGCCAGCGTCGTTATAGACGCGGGTCATGCCCAGCTTTTGTGCAATAACACCTGAACGCATCGGTTCGTTCCTTCCGTCCTCAAGCCTTACAGCTTGATCTCGACATCAACACCTGCGGACAGATCCAGCTTCATCAGCGCATCTACAGTCTGCGGGGTTGGGTCAACGATATCGAGAAGACGCTTGTGCGTGCGCATCTCGAACTGCTCGCGGCTCTTCTTATCGATATGCGGCGACCGGTTAACTGTGAACTTTTCGATCCGTGTTGGCAGAGGGATCGGTCCGCGCACATTGGCACCGGTACGCTTGGCAGTCGACACGATTTCGCGGGTCGAAGCGTCAAGGATCCGATGATCAAACGCCTTAAGGCGAATGCGGATGTTTTGACCGTTCATTTCATCTGTTCCTTGTTACGAGGGACGTTTCATATAACAGGAAACGTCCCTGCACAATTATTATTATTCGATGATGGAAGCGACGACGCCTGCACCAACGGTGCGGCCACCTTCACGGATAGCAAAGCGGAGCTTTTCTTCCATAGCGATTGGCACGATCAGCGCAACATCAACCGAAACGTTGTCGCCTGGCATAACCATTTCAACGCCTTCTGGCAAGGTCACAATACCGGTAACGTCAGTGGTACGGAAGTAGAACTGAGGACGGTAGTTGGTGAAGAACGGAGTATGACGGCCGCCTTCTTCCTTGGTCAGAATATAGGCTTCTGCCTTGAACTTGGTGTGTGGCTTAACGGAACCTGGCTTGCACAGAACCTGACCACGTTCAACGTCTTCACGGCCAACACCACGAACCAGTGCACCGATGTTATCGCCAGCCTGGCCCTGATCGAGCAGCTTGCGGAACATTTCAACGCCGGTAACAGTTGTCTTGCTGGTAGGACGAATACCAACGATTTCAACTTCTTCACCAACTTTAACGATACCGCGCTCTACACGACCGGTAACAACTGTACCACGACCGGAGATCGAGAACACGTCTTCGATTGGCATCAGGAACGGCTGGTCAACTGGACGCTCTGGTGTCGGGATGTAAGCATCAACTGCTGCCATCAATTCGCGGATTGCGTCTTCACCAATGGTCTTGTCTGAATCTTCCAAAGCAGCAAGAGCAGAGCCCTTAACAACTGGAATATCATCGCCTGGGAAGTCGTATTTCGACAGAAGTTCACGAACTTCCATTTCAACCAGTTCAAGCAGTTCAGCATCGTCAACCTGGTCAACTTTGTTCAAGAAGACAACGATCGCAGGAACACCAACCTGACGAGCAAGCAGGATGTGCTCACGGGTCTGCGGCATCGGGCCGTCGGCTGCGTTCACAACGAGGATCGCGCCGTCCATCTGAGCCGCACCGGTGATCATGTTCTTAACATAGTCAGCGTGACCTGGGCAGTCGACGTGTGCGTAGTGACGGTTTTCGGTTTCATATTCAACGTGCGACGTTGAAATGGTGATACCACGTGCTTTTTCTTCCGGTGCAGCATCGATCTGGTCGTATGCGCGGAAGTCACCAAAGAATTTGGTGATAGCAGCTGTCAACGAGGTCTTACCATGGTCAACGTGACCGATGGTGCCGATGTTAACGTGCGGCTTATTACGTTCAAATTTACTCTTAGCCATCTGAGCTCTCCATAAGTTTAGCCTGCTCAGGCATTCTTGATTGACTTACGTAAAATGAATTACGCAAACTTTTTCTGGATTTCCTGTGCAACCGCAGCCGGTACAGGATCGTAGTGATCAAACTGCATCGTGTACTGTGCGCGGCCTTGTGACATCGAACGAAGGTTGTTCACATAACCAAACATGTTGGCCAGTGGAACCATTGCGTTCACGACAGTGGAAATGCCGCGGGCTTCTGTGCCCGAGATCTGACCACGACGTGAATTCAGATCACCGATTACATCACCGACATAATCTTCAGGAGTAACAACTTCAACCTTCATGATCGGCTCAAGAAGCTGAGCGCCTGCCTTCTGTGCACCTTCACGGAATGCTGCACGAGCAGCAATTTCAAAGGCCAGAACGGAGGAGTCAACGTCGTGATACGCGCCGTCGATCAAAGTTGCCTTAACGCCGAGCATTGGGAAACCAGCAAGAGGACCCGCACCCATAACGCTTTCGATACCCTTTTGAACGCCAGGGATAAATTCCTTAGGAACCGCACCACCAACGATCTTGGAGTCAAAGATAAAGTCATCGCCATCATGTGGTTCGAAGACAATTTTAACACGAGCGAACTGACCCGAACCACCAGACTGCTTCTTGTGGGTATAGTCAATTTCTGCCTGACGGGTGATGGATTCACGGTAAGCAACCTGTGGAGCACCCACGTTTGCTTCTACCTTGAATTCACGCTTCATACGATCGACGAGGATGTCGAGGTGAAGTTCACCCATACCTGCGATGATGGTCTGACCTGATTCTTCATCGGACTTAACGCGGAATGAAGGATCTTCAGCAGCCAGACGATTGAGTGCAATACCCATCTTTTCCTGGTCAGCTTTGGTCTTAGGTTCGATCGCAATTTCGATAACTGGATCTGGGAATTCCATACGTTCCAGAATAACAGGCTTCAGCGGATCGCAGAGCGTGTCACCGGTTGTGGTTTCTTTCAGACCAGCAAGCGCAACGATATCACCAGCAAATGCTTCTTCGATATCTTCACGGCTGTTTGAGTGCATCTGCAGCATACGGCCGATACGCTCGCGCTTACCCTTAACGGTGTTTTCCAAGGAAACGCCCTTGGTCAGCTTACCAGAGTAAATACGGGCGAATGTCAGCGTACCAACAAACGGATCGTTCATGATCTTGAATGCGAGCAATGAAAGCGGCGCATCATCAGATGATTCACGTGTTGTTTCTTCTTCAGTCTTAACGTCGATACCTTTAATTGCAGGAACTTCGTTTGGAGCAGGAAGATAGTCAACAACTGCATCGAGAACCGGCTGAATGCCTTTGTTCTTGAACGCGGTGCTGCAGAGAACCGGATGAAACAGAACGTCGATTGTACCCTTACGGATCAATGCGCGCAGCTCTTCATTGGTTGGCATTTTGCCTTCCAAGTAAGCTTCCATTGCAGCTTCATCAACTTCAACAGCAGCTTCGATCAGCTTTTCACGGTATTCTTCGGCTTTTTCCAAGAGATGAGCCGGAATATCGCCGACCTGAGTTGGAGCACCGATGGTGCCATCCCAAGTCAATGCCTTCATTTCAACCAGATCAACAACGCCTTCAAATTCGTTTTCCGAGCCGATTGGCAGCTGGATAACGAGTGCTGTCGCACCAAGTCGGGTTTTGATCATATCAACGCAACGGAAGAAGTCTGCGCCGATCTTGTCCATTTTGTTTACAAGAACCATGCGTGGTACATGGTACTTTTCAGCCTGACGCCATACGGTTTCAGTCTGCGGCTCTACACCGGCATTCGCATCGAGAAGTGCAATCGCACCATCGAGCACACGCAAGCTACGCTCAACTTCAATGGTGAAGTCAACGTGACCCGGAGTGTCGATGATGTTGAAGCGACGCTTCTTGCCATCACGGCCCTGCCAGAAAGTTGTTGTAGCAGCAGAAGTAATCGTAATACCGCGTTCCTGCTCCTGCGCCATCCAGTCCATAGTAGCGGAACCGTCGTGGGTTTCGCCAATCTTATGGTTTTTACCGGTGTAAAACAGGATACGTTCCGAAGTCGTGGTCTTACCGGCATCGATGTGAGCCATAATACCAAAGTTACGGTAGTCTTCGATTTTATATTCGCGGGACATGTTTTCTGCTCTTTGAATAGAGTTCGATGATTACCAACGGTAATGCGAGAAGGCGCGGTTCGCCTCAGCCATACGATGCGTGTCTTCACGCTTCTTAACAGCCGAACCACGGTTGTTAGCTGCATCAAGCAACTCACCGGACAAACGATCAACCATAGTGGTTTCGTTACGGCCGCGAGCAGCATTGATCAACCAACGGATCGCCAGCGCCTGACGGCGATCTGGGCGAACATCAACCGGAACCTGATAGGTTGCACCACCAACGCGACGCGAACGCACTTCAACGTGCGGAGCTACGTTATCAAGCGCCTGATGGAACAGGGCAAGCGGCTCCTGCTTGGCTTTCGCTTCGATCGCGGACAACGCGCCGTATACGATACCTTCAGCAGTCGATTTCTTACCATGAAGCATTACTGCATTCATGAACTTGGTGATGACGAGATCTCCAAACTTTGGATCCGGATTGATCTCACGCTTCTCAGCTTTATGGCGTCTAGACATTTATTCTAGTCTTTCAATTACATCGGGCTCAACTCGCCGGAATGGCGGCCGGTATCCCCGGAAAATTCTTATTTAGGGCGCTTAGCACCATACAGCGAACGACGCTGTTTACGGTTTTTAACACCCTGTGTATCAAGCACACCACGGATGATGTGATAACGCACACCCGGCAAATCCTTTACGCGGCCGCCGCGGATCATAACCACGGAGTGCTCCTGAAGGTTGTGACCCTCACCCGGAATGTAGCCGATGACTTCAAAGCCATTGGTCAAACGGATTTTGGCAACCTTACGAAGAGCCGAGTTAGGCTTCTTAGGGGTTGTGGTGTAAACGCGGGTGCAAACGCCACGTTTTTGTGGATTTGCCTGCAAAGCAGGCACTTTATTACGCTTTACCGGCGCAGTGCGCGGCTTGCGGATCAACTGGTTTACGGTAGGCATAGCACCTTCCTCTTTCAAAAAACTCGTATCTCTGCCCAATTGGGCCGTTTCTACGCTATAAACATGCACAAATTCGGGTATAGCGTACCTAGCGGTATCCATCCCGAACAAAAGCAGAGGAAACCAACAGTTTCATGCGAACGGCAAGTTGCATTTCGTAAGTAAAACGAACCCTGTTTGAGATGAACTTCAAGGTGAGTCACCTCGAAAAAGCCTGTCTCACATCGGCTCAGATGGGCTGCTGATACGCGTTTAACACTCCCGCGTCAAGGTCTGCGGCTTAACTTTCTTAAAACAGGCACTCTGTTAAGGAATTTTTAACGAATTGGGCAGCGCAAACCATGCCGAAAAGCGGGGGACCGGTGATTATTTAGCATCGTCAACGATGTTTTAACCATTTAGGATGGCGATCAGCCGCAACAAAAGCTATTCAACCACGACTGAGTCGAAAAGCAACTGTAATTTCAAGGAATCCACAATGTCGTCCACAACTGAAACGCCGAAAACAGAACTTCCGGTTCATCTTATCATTGCCGATGTCTGGAACGAAGGCAGCGATGAGTCGATTGAAGTTCACCTTCTCCTCACCAACAAAGAAGATGAAAATCTGGTTGATCTCGCTTTGAGCATTCTGGCTGAGGAAGGTTATCATGAGGCCGAACTTCTCGAAGTTGGTACAATTGAAGATCAACCGGATGAAGAACCACATCGCAGCGCATGGGAAACAGCGCGTAGCGGTGAGGTTGCCCTGATCGAATTTGATGGTGACGATGAGGAAGAAGACGAAGAATAAGCCTTGCTTCACAAACAAAAAAAGACCGCCCTCGCCGGCGGTCTCTTTTTATGTCTGATAAGAGCATGAAAAAAGCGGCCTGAAATTCAGACCGCTTTTTTTATTTTTTATTCAGCAGCGCCTTTGGTCATATCAACCAACATGGCGTCTGCGCTGGCAGAACCGGAGGATTTCTTGCGCTCGTCGATGATCAGTTCATCGCGGGCCGAAGCGATCCGGCGGATCTGGTTGGTCATGCCACCGGTACCTGCCGGGATCAGACGACCAACAATCACGTTTTCCTTCAGGCCCTGCAATGTGTCCATCTTACCAGCAACAGCCGCTTCGGTCAGAACGCGGGTTGTTTCCTGGAAGGATGCAGCAGAGATGAACGAAGGTGTCTGCAACGAAGCCTTGGTAATACCCAAGAGTACCGGAGTACCAACACCTGGCTTCTTGCCTTCTTCGATCAGACGATCGTTGATTTCATCCAGTTCAATGCGATCAACATGATCACCAGGGATGTAACCGCTATCGCCGGACTCGGTGATTTCAACTTTCTGCAACATCTGACGTACGATGACTTCAATGTGCTTATCGTTGATCAACACGCCCTGCAGACGGTAGACTTCCTGAATTTCATTGACCAGATAGGACGCCAGCGCTTCAACACCCTTAATAGCAAGAATGTCGTGTGGTGCCGGATTACCATCGAGAATGTAATCACCCTTTTCGATCGCGTCACCATCCTGGAGATGGAAAGGCTTGCCCTTAGGGATCAGATATTCTGCTGGTTCAATCGTGCTGTCACTTGGCTCAATAACAATACGACGCTTGTTTTTGTAGTCACGACCGAAGCGGATTGTACCATCGATTTCAGCGATGATCGCATGATCCTTCGGACGACGTGCTTCGAACAATTCAGCAACCCGCGGCAGACCACCGGTAATATCCTTGGTCTTGGCACTTTCAAGCGGCAGACGCGCAATGACGTCACCGGCTTTAACCGTCGCACCTGGCTCAATCGAAAGAATTGTTTCAACTGAAAGCTGGAAGCGGGCTTCACCACCCTTTGAAAGTTTCGCGATCTTGCCGGACTTATCCTTGATGATAAGCGCAGGCTTCAGATCTGCACCACGTGGTGTTGAACGCCAGTCTATAACAACGCGCTTGGTGATCCCGGTTGATTCATCGGTGGTTTCCTGAACCGAGAGACCATCAACGAGGTCTTCAAATTCAGCAATACCTTCAACTTCGGTAACGATCGGACGGGTATATGGATCCCATTCCGCAATACGCTGACCACGACGAACTGCATCACCTTCATCCACGAACAAGCGTGAACCGTAAGTAACACGATGGCTTGCACGTTCCTTGCCGGAAGCATCAATGATGAGAACAGCCATGTTACGACCCATGACAACCAGCTGGCCGTCAGAGTTACGAACCACGTTGCGGTTACGCAACTGGACTGTACCTTCATAAGAAGCTTCAAGATAAGAACTATCAACAACCTGCGCTGTTCCGCCTAAGTGGAACGTACGCATGGTCAGCTGTGTACCAGGCTCACCAATGGACTGAGCCGCGATAACACCAACTGCTTCACCCTGGTTAACCGGAGTACCGCGTGCAAGGTCACGACCATAGCACTTGGCGCACACGCCGTTACGTGTCTGACAGGTCAGAGCCGAACGGATACGGATCGACTGGATACCAGCTTTTTCGATCTTATCGACGTCGTATTCTTCAATCATACGACCGGCTTCAACAATGACTTCACCCGTCAGCGGATGCAGGATTGCATCGAGTGCTGTACGGCCGAGAACGCGCTGACCAATGGAGGCTACAATCTGACCGGCATCAACGATAGGCTGCATGGTCAGACCAATATCAGCACCACAATCAACTTCGGAGATGATCGCATCCTGAGCCACGTCAACAAGACGACGTGTCAAGTAACCGGAGTTCGCGGTCTTCAACGCCGTATCGGCAAGACCCTTACGGGCACCGTGTGTGGAGTTGAAGTATTCGTTAACGGTCAAACCTTCTTTAAAGTTCGAGATAATCGGCGTTTCGATAATCTCACCTGAAGGCTTGGCCATCAGACCACGCATACCGCCGAGCTGACGCATCTGGTTGACCGATCCACGCGCGCCGGAATGCGACATCATGTAGATCGAGTTCATCTGCTTCTGACGACCGGTTACCGGGTCGAATTCAACGGCTTTAATACGAGCCATCATTTCTTCGGTAATCTTGTCAGTCGCCTTACCCCAAGCATCAACAACCTTGTTGTACTTTTCGCCCTGAGTAATCAGACCGTCATTGTACTGCTGTTCATATTCGGTGGCGAGCGCTTCAGTGTCGGCAACGATCTTCGCCTTGGTGTCAGGAATGACCATGTCATCCTTACCAAAGGAAATACCCGCGCGGCACGCATGTGCAAAGCCAAGCTGCATCACACGGTCACAGAAGATCACTGTCTCTTTCTGGCCGCAATGACGGTAAACCAGATCGATCATCTTGGAGATGTTCTTCTTGGTCATTTCCTGATTGCAGGTGTCGAATGGAACATTGACGTTCTTCGGCAGCAATTCACCCAAAATCAGACGACCTGGTGTGGTGTCATAAATCTTGGAAACCGGATTACCTTCTGCATCAACGGTCTTGTAGCGACCTTTGATTTTCGTGTGCAGTGTAATCACTTTGCTTTCCAGCGCATGGTGCAATTCGCCCATATCGGCGAAAATCATGCCCTCACCCGGCTCTTTATCCGCAACGATCGACAGATAATAGAGACCGAGAACCATATCCTGTGAAGGAACAATAATCGGCAGACCGTTTGCAGGATGCAGAATATTGTTGGTCGACATCATCAGAACGCGTGCTTCAAGCTGTGCTTCAAGCGACAGCGGCACGTGAACAGCCATCTGGTCACCGTCGAAGTCAGCGTTAAACGCAGTACATACGAGCGGGTGCAGCTGGATTGCCTTACCTTCGATCAACACGGGTTCAAAAGCCTGAATACCAAGACGGTGAAGTGTTGGCGCACGGTTTAGAAGAACCGGATGCTCACGGATCACTTCATCAAGAATATCCCAAACTTCCGGACGTTCTTTTTCAACCAGCTTCTTCGCCTGCTTAACAGTTGAAGAGAAGCCTTTGGCGTCAAGACGTGCATAGATAAATGGCTTGAACAGTTCCAGTGCCATCTTCTTCGGCAAGCCGCACTGGTGCAATTTCAGTTCAGGACCGGTCACGATAACCGAACGACCGGAATAGTCGACGCGCTTACCGAGCAAGTTCTGACGGAAACGACCCTGCTTACCCTTTAGCATGTCTGAAAGGGACTTCAGCGGACGCTTGTTCGCACCGGTGATGACGCGGCCACGACGACCATTGTCGAACAGCGCATCAACAGCTTCCTGAAGCATACGCTTTTCGTTACGGATAATGATGCCAGGCGCACGCAGTTCGATCAAACGCTTCAAACGGTTGTTACGGTTGATCACACGGCGGTAAAGGTCGTTCAGATCGGAAGTCGCAAAACGACCACCATCAAGCGGAACCAGAGGACGCAGATCCGGTGGGATAACCGGAACAGTCTTCATGATCATCCATTCAGGACGGTTGCCCGATTCCATGAAGTTTTCAACGATCTTCAGGCGACGCATCAGCTTCTTGGTTTTCAGTTCTGATGTCGTTTCAGCCAATTCCACGCGCAGGTCAGCAGCGATCTTTGCCAGATCCATAGCGGCCAGCATTTCGTAGATTGCTTCTGCACCGATAAGAGCTGTGAACTGATCTTCACCGAACTCGTCAACCGCGATCATATATTCTTCTTCTGAAAGCAACTGATGCTCTTTCAGTGAAGTCAGACCTGGTTCGGTAACGATGTAATTTTCGAAGTAGAGTACGCGCTCAATATCCTTGAGCGTCATATCCATCAATGTACCGATGCGGCTTGGCAGAGATTTCAGGAACCAGATATGTGCAACCGGAGCCGCGAGTTCAATATGACCCATGCGCTCACGACGTACGCGTGATAATGTGACTTCAACGCCGCATTTTTCGCAAATGATGCCTTTGTATTTCATACGCTTGTACTTACCGCACAAGCATTCGTAATCCTTGATCGGGCCAAAGATGCGCGCACAGAAAAGACCATCGCGTTCAGGCTTGAACGTACGATAGTTGATCGTCTCCGGCTTTTTGATCTCGCCGTATGACCAGGACAGAATCTTCTCAGGGCTGGCGATCGAGATTCTGATGGAATCGAACGTCTGCGCCGGAGCCTGAGGATTGAAAAGATTCATGACCTCTTGGTTCATGCCGTTCTCCTTGAGGGCGATCCGCCGCCCTTTGTGTCGTCAGCGATGCAGGAGGATACCTCATCACCGTAAATAGAATTCGCTAACTAATGCCGTTTAAACTGACAATACGGGCGCACTATGGAAAAACCATAGCGCGCCTGTAAATTTATTCGGCTGCGTCCGGCAGCATCGGCTGAGCATCACGGGTGTCATCGAGCTGTACGTTGAGACCCAGCGAGCGCATTTCCTTGACGAGAACGTTAAAGCTCTCAGGAATACCGGCCTCGAATGTGTCGTCACCACGTACAATCGCTTCATAGACCTTGGTACGTCCGGCCACGTCATCAGACTTGACTGTGAGCATTTCCTGCAAGGTATATGCTGCACCGTAAGCTTCCAGAGCCCAGACTTCCATTTCACCGAAGCGCTGACCACCGAACTGCGCTTTACCACCCAGCGGCTGCTGTGTGACGAGCGAGTAAGGTCCGATCGAACGCGCATGGATCTTGTCGTCAACCAAGTGATGGAGCTTCAGCATATAGATGTAGCCCATAGTCACCTGACGATCGAACGGCTCACCGGTACGACCATCATAAAGAGTTGACTGACCCGATGTTGCCAAACCGGCATCTGTCAGCATCGCGTTGATATCGGCTTCCACAGCGCCGTCAAAAACAGGTGTGGCAATCGATACGCCGCGCTTTACCTGATTAGCCAGTGTCAGAACCGACTCATCATCGTAATTGCGGACAGGCTCGTTGCGGTCATTATCTGGATAGATATGCTCCAGTGTCTGACGCAGCGGCTGAATGTCAGCGCTCTTCTTATAGGCTTCGATCAGTTCACCGATCTTCTTACCCATACCGGCACAAGCCCAGCCCAGATGCGTTTCCAGAATCTGACCAACGTTCATACGGGACGGCACACCCAACGGGTTAAGCACGATATCCGCATGCGTACCATCTTCCAGGAACGGCATATCTTCGACAGGCAGAATACGGGAAACCACACCCTTGTTACCATGACGGCCGGCCATCTTGTCACCAGGCTGGATCTTGCGCTTAACAGCAACAAAGACCTTGACCATCTTCATGACGCCAGGAGCCATTTCGTCGCCGCGCTGGACCTTTTCAACCTTGTCCATGAAGCGTGCTTCAAGCATCTTCTTGGATTCGTCGTACTGGTTGCGAAGCGCTTCAATTTCACCCTGAAGCTTTTCGTCTTCAACAGCAAACTGCCACCATTGTGAACGCGGATATTCTGCAATCACATCACGGGTCAGTGCGCCGCCTTTTTTGAAGCCCTTAGGACCGGCAATCGCGACTTTACCTTCCAGTGTATCCACCAGACGACCATAGGTGTTGCGGTCGAGAATGGCCTGTTCGTCATCGCGGTCTTTTGCAAGACGTTCGATTTCTTCACGTTCAATGGCCATTGCACGTTCGTCTTTTTCAATGCCGTGGCGATTGAAAACACGAACTTCAACGATCGTACCGTATGTTCCCGGAGGCATACGCATGGAGGTATCACGGACGTCGGAAGCTTTTTCACCAAAGATGGCGCGTAACAGCTTTTCTTCCGGTGTCATCGGGCTTTCGCCCTTTGGTGTGATCTTACCGACCAGAATATCGCCCGGGTTCACTTCGGCACCGATATAAACAATACCGGCTTCGTCGAGATTCTTCAGCGCTTCTTCCGAAACGTTTGGAATATCACGGGTGATTTCTTCAGGTCCGAGCTTGGTATCACGAGCCGCAACTTCAAATTCTTCGATATGGATCGAAGTGAAAACGTCATCGGAAACAATCTTTTCAGACAGCAGGATGGAGTCTTCATAGTTGTAGCCGTTCCAAGGCATGAACGCGACCAGCACGTTACGACCAAGCGCCAGATCACCAAGATCGGTCGAAGGACCGTCAGCGATAATGTCACCCTTACCGATGCGATCACCGACACGAACCAGTGGACGCTGGTTGATGCAGGTGTTCTGGTTGGAGCGCTGGAACTTCATCAGGCGGTAGATATCAACACCGGACTTGGACGGATCCAGATCTTCGGTTGCCCGGATAACGATACGGGTCGCATCCACCTGATCAACAACACCACCGCGACGTGCAGCAATAGCAGCACCGGAGTCACGGGCAACAATCGGTTCCATACCGGTGCCGACGAATGGAGCTTCTGCACGTACCAGAGGCACGGCCTGACGCTGCATGTTCGAACCCATCAATGCGCGGTTCGCGTCGTCGTTTTCAAGGAACGGAATAAGAGCTGCTGCGACCGATACCAACTGCTTAGGCGAAACGTCCATGAGGTCCACGTTTTCACGTGGCATCATCATCACTTCGCCGGCATGACGGCAAACAACGAATTCATCAACAAAGTGACCGTTCTCGTCGATAATGGCGTTAGCCTGAGCAACAGAGTGCTTGGCTTCTTCCATTGCAGACAGATAAACAACATCACTGGTGACCTTGCCGTCAACGATCTTACGATACGGGCTTTCGATGAAGCCGTATTTGTTGACGCGGGCAAAAGTTGCCAAAGAGTTGATCAGACCGATATTCGGGCCTTCCGGTGTTTCAATCGGGCAGATACGGCCATAATGTGTCGGATGAACGTCACGAACTTCAAAGCCTGCACGCTCACGGGTCAGACCGCCGGGTCCGAGAGCCGAAAGACGACGCTTATGGGTAATTTCAGACAGCGGATTGGTCTGATCCATAAACTGCGACAGCTGCGAAGAACCGAAAAACTCACGCACAGCCGCCGCAGCAGGCTTCGCGTTGATGAGATCCTGCGGCATCACTGTATCGATTTCGATCGACGACATACGCTCTTTGATTGCGCGTTCCATACGCAGCAAACCAACGCGATACTGATTTTCCATCAATTCGCCGACCGAACGCACACGACGGTTGCCGAGGTTGTCAATATCGTCGATTTCACCACGACCATCGCGCAGCTCAACCAGCATTTTAACAACAGCAACAATGTCTTCTTTGCGAAGGACACGAACAGTGTCTGCGGCATCGACATCAAGACGCATATTCATCTTGACGCGACCAACTGCGGACAGATCGTAACGCTCTGCATCAAAGAACAGTGAATGGAACATGGCTTCAGCAGAATCCATGGTCGGTGGCTCACCAGGACGCATGACACGGTAGATGTCAAACAGCGCATCCTGACGGCCTTCATTCTTGTCAGCGGCCAGTGTATTACGGATGTAGGCACCGATGTTCACATGGTCGATATCCAGCGTATTGATTTCATCAACGCCGGTTTCAAGCAGAACCTTCAGTGTCTTTTCGTCAAGCTCGTCACCGGCTTCGAGGAAAATCTCACCGGTTTCATAATTGACGATGTCTTCAGCCAGATATGAGCCAAACAGATCATCTTCGGTGACCTTGATAGCCTTGAGGCCTTTTTCAGCCAGCTGGCGGGCAGCACGGGCTGTCAGCTTCTTGCCGGTCTCAAGAACAACTTCGCCGGTATCAGCGTCAATCAGGTCTGAAATAACTTTCATACCTTTAAAGCGCTCAGCCGAATAAGGCATACGCCAATCATCACCGTCACGTGTATATGTGACAGTGTTGTAGAAAGTCGAAAGAATTTCTTCGCCATCCATACCGAGTGCCATCAGCAAGCTGGTGACTGGCAATTTACGACGACGGTCGATACGGGCAAATACTACGTCCTTGGCATCAAACTCGATATCCAGCCATGAACCGCGGTAAGGAATGACACGCGATGCAAAAAGCAACTTGCCCGATGAGTGGGTTTTGCCCTTATCATGATCGAAGAACACACCAGGTGAACGGTGCATCTGTGACACGATAACACGCTCAGTACCATTAACGATAAAAGTGCCGTTGTCTGTCATGAGCGGCATATCGCCCATGTAAACATCCTGCTCTTTAATATCCTTAATGGATTTCGCGCCGGTATCTTCGTCAATATCGAAAACGATCAGACGCAAAGTCACTTTTAATGGTGCGGAATAGGTCAAATCACGCTGACGGCATTCGTCAACGTCAAATTTCGGCGCCTCGAACTCGTAAGAAACGAATTCAAGCATCGATGCTCCGGAAAAGTCCTGAATCGGAAAAACAGACTTGAAAACGGCCTGCAAGCCTTCGTCAAGACGCCCGCCAGCAGGTTCCTTAACCATAAGGAACTGGTCGTAAGATGCCTTTTGAACCTCAATCAGGTTCGGCATCTCGGCGACCTCGGGGATCTTACCGAAAAACTTGCGTACGCGCTTGCGACCATTGAAAGAATGGGTCTGAGCCATCGTCGCTCCTCGTTCTATAGCCTTGCGGCCTTGCTCACGCCTTGCGGCCTTTATTATACGCCGCCTGACGGCGGTCACCTGAACGGGACAAAACCCGTTTCCTGACCACATCAATTGTGGTCAGGAAAAGGGTTCGGTACCTACTAAACTGCATCCATCTACTGATAATGCAGAGATCCGGCAGATGCAAGAACATCTGCCGGATGACTGAACTTACTTAAGTTCAACCTTAGCACCAGCTGCTTCGAGCTGAGCTTTGATTTTTTCAGCTTCGTCTTTAGCTGCACCTTCTTTAACAGGCTTAGGTGCACCTTCAACGAGGTCTTTAGCTTCTTTCAGACCCAGACCGGTGATTGCGCGAACTTCCTTGATCACGTTGATCTTGGATGCGCCGCCGTCAAGGAGAACGACATCAAATTCGGTCTTTTCTTCAGCAGCAGCGGCAGCAGCGCCACCAGCAGCAGCAGCAGCAGCAACAGGAGCAGCAGCGGAAACGCCCCACTTTTCTTCCAGAAGCTTGGACAGTTCTGCAGCTTCGAGAACGGTCAATGCTGAGAGGTCTTCAACGATCTTTGCGAGATCAGCCATTTTAGTATTCCTTAGTTTAAAGGTTTGAACAATTGACAGCGAGAAACGGCCTTAAGCCGCCTCGTTCTTCCGGGCATGCGCGCCAATAACGCGGGCGATTTGGCCTGCTGGTGCGCTTGTAAGTACTGCAAGACGCTGTGCCGGTGTCTGGATCATACCAACCAGCTTTGCGCGCAGTTCGTCGAGTGAAGGCAAGGAAGCAAGTGACTTGATGCCTTCGGCATCAAGAGTGGTTGCACCCATTGCACCACCAAGAATAACGAGCCTGTCGTTAGCCTTGGCGAACTCAACTGCTACTTTAGGAGCGCTGATAGGATCTTCTGCATAAGCAATTACAGTCTGACCTGTGAAAAGCTCTGCGATACCTTCAGCTTCCGTGCCCTGAAGAGCGATTTTGGCAAGGCGGTTTTTCGCGACTTTAACGGAACCACCAGCTTCGCGCATTTTAGAACGTAGATCGCTCATCTGCGAAACAGTGAGACCGGTATAGTGAGCCACGACGACGGAACCAGACTCGCTAAAAGTACTGTTCAGCCATGTGACAAATTCGCGTTTTTCCGCTCTATCCACGGTGTCTCTCCAGTAGACAATTACATAAAAATGCAATTGCCGGTTTGCCTTAGCCTGAATTCATTCATTCAATGAAGCATTCAGACGCTTGGTCTCCTGTCCCTTTTATAAGCGGCATACACCGGCATTATAAAAGCAACTACGGTTCAAACCTTGAATTGCGACTAGCGCTAAACCTGGTTATTCCACGTCTCATGCAGGCAAAATTTAAGACCGAAGCCACCCACAATCTCGGACAGGATAACCGGATTTTCATCCGGTTATCCGGGCCTTGCGGCCCGGAATGAAAGCGCTGGTCTGTTGAAATTCAACAGACCAGCAAATTATTAAGCTTCAACTTTAACGGAGGCTGCATCTACTTTGACGCCAACGCCCATGGTTGAAGAAATCGAAACGCGCTTCAGGTATTCACCCTTGGCAGCAACAGGCTTTGCCTTCAGAACTGCATCAGCAAATGCGCGGATGTTTTCTTCCAAAGCCTTGTTGTCAAATGAAACCTTGCCAATACCAGCATGGATAATACCAGCTTTTTCAACGCGGAATTCAACTGCACCGCCCTTGGAGGCAGCAACAGCTGCTGCAACATCAACGCTAACAGTACCAACTTTAGGGTTCGGCATCATGCCGCGCGGTCCAAGAACCTTACCCAGACGACCAACCAGTGGCATCATGTCAGGGGTTGCAATGCAACGGTCAAACTCGATCTTGCCGCCATTGACGATTTCGAACAGGTCTTCTGCGCCAACGATGTCTGCACCGGCTTTTTTAGCTTCTTCGGCTTTATCGCCACGAGCAAAAACAGCAACGCGAACTGTACGGCCTGTACCGTTTGGCAGGTTAACAACGCCGCGAACCATCTGGTCTGCATGACGTGGGTCAACACCGAGATTCATCGCGATTTCGATGGTTTCATCGAATTTCGCAACAGCACGTTCCTTGACTACGCTGATAGCGGTCGACAAGTCATAAAGCTTATCGTGATCAAAACCTTCACGAATCTTAGCTACACGCTTTGATAATTTCGCCATCAGATCAGCCCACCACTTCCAGGCCCATCGAACGGGCAGAACCTTCAACCATACGCATAGCCGCTTCGATATCAGCTGCGCTCAGGTCTTTCATCTTAGCTTCTGCAATTTCACGAACTTTATCGCGTGAAATTGTACCGGCTTTAATCTTGCCTGGCTCTTTCGAACCGGACTTAAGATTAGCAGCCTTTTTCAAGAAGTAAGCAACAGGTGGGGTCTTCATCACAAAAGTGAAAGACTTGTCCTGATAATATGTAATCACGACTGGAATCGGGGAACCCTTTTCCATATCCTGTGAAGCAGCGTTAAATGCCTTACAGAATTCCATGATGTTGATACCACGCTGACCGAGAGCCGGACCAATTGGTGGCGAAGGGTTGGCAGCACCTGCAGCAACCTGCAGTTTGAGCTGACCTGCAACTTTTTTAGCCATTGCATTCTGCTTTCATTGATATACCGGCGAACCGGCGACTCTTTAAAACGCCAATTAAATTGGCAGTGCAGTTCGGTGGTCTGGCTTACCGACCGGCTAAAGCCGGCTTACCTTCCACCTCACACCGCATTTACAATGCGGCGGGCGACACTAAGGCCGCCGTAAAACGATCAAAGCTTTTCAACCTGACCGAATTCAAGATCCACAGGCGTGGCGCGTCCAAAGATTGAAACCTCAACCTTCAAGCGTGCGCGCTCTTCCTCAACTTCCTGTACGATACCATTGAAGGATGCGAACGGACCGTCAGAAACACGAACCTGCTCACCCACTTCAAAGGTAATAGAAGCCTTAGGACGATCAACACCTTCCTGAACCTGCGCCAAAATCTGTTCGATTTCGCGCAGAGGAATCGCAACCGGATTCGGATCACCCAAAAAGCCGGTTACGCGCGATGTGTTTTTGATCAGCGAGAACAGAGCATCTGTCAAATTCGCTTTAATCAATACATAACCTGGAAAGAACTTACGCTCTGCATCAACCTTGCGGCCACGACGCACTTCCACAACCTTTTCGGTCGGAACGATAATCTGTTCGATCAGGTGCGACAGACCCTTCTGGTCCGCCTTCAGCTGAATATCTTCAGCAACCTTTTTTTCAAAGTTCGAATAGGCATGAACAATGTACCAGCGTGCAGTCATCCCGTTACTCCCGTATAAACCGTCAGCGTCCGAGACCAAGTATCAACTCAACAACGTAAGCCATAAGCTGATCTGCAAAAAAGAAAAACACAGCCGCAACAAACGCCATTACAACCACCATAATGGTAGAAATAACAGTTTCACGCCGTGAAGGCCATGTAACCTTAGCCGTTTCAGCACGAACCTGCTGCAAAAATGTAAAAGGATTCGTCTTAGATGCCATTTGTCACTCTGTCATTGATCTGGCGTAGTAAAAAACAATTTCGCAAACGAATCAATTTTCCACTCACGCAACTACGGCACGTAAAGCTGATGATTCAGCCCCACGCGCCGCGTGTCTGTTGACCTTACATAGAACCGATTCTCAAAAAATACAAGCCCAGACGTTAACGAAAGTAAAACAGTCGTTCAAAAACTGCGCCCACCCAGAGAAAAGACCCTTCGGACACTCCCCTCACCTCAAAAGGCGAGAATGTGCTTGACCATAATATTCAACCTAAAAAATATTACCGGCCTTAAAACGAAATTGAGCGCGGCACAGCTTTACACTATGCAGCACCCAACTAAATGGCAGGGGCAGCAGGGCTCGAACCCGCGACCTACGGTTTTGGAGACCGTCGCTCTACCAACTGAGCTATACCCCTAAATACTTAAACCTGAAGGCTCTTGTATTTAACACCGGAGAATCCGATGTTTGAATTCTTTCAACCTCTTAGCGCTCAAAATTTAAAACATCAAGCTCTAAAAAGCACTGATCAGCATTTATTTTAGCTGACCAGCAGGTTTTTATTCGATGATGGAAGCGACGACGCCTGCACCAACGGTGCGGCCACCTTCACGGATAGCAAAGCGGAGCTTTTCTTC
>NZ_JBHEEH010000002.1:0-73255 GCF_041929845.1 Paenochrobactrum pullorum | reverse complement strand
CCAAAGAATTTGGTGATAGCAGCTGTCAACGAGGTCTTACCATGGTCAACGTGACCGATGGTGCCGATGTTAACGTGTGGTTTGTTACGTTCAAATTTACTCTTAGCCATCGCCGTTGTTCTCTTCTTTTAGAACTGCCTGCGTGCCAGCATAGTTATCCATACCGGCGTTTAATACAGAAAAACGGACCGGTTGCCCGTCCGCCTCATGAAAACTTTACGCCAGTTCGCTCTTAAAAACTCTGGAGCGGGTAGCGGGAATCGAACCCGCGTATTCAGCTTGGAAGGCTGCTGCTCTACCATTGAGCTATACCCGCGCACATGGACATCCGCTCCGGCAGTGGTGGAGGAAGTTGGATTTGAACCAACGTAGGCTTAGCCAACGGATTTACAGTCCGTCCCCTTTAACCACTCGGGCATTCCTCCAGCAATCACTGCCAGCGGAGTCGAGCAACTAGGCATTTTACAACGATTTGAGTGACTTAACATTTTGATTTGTCAATCAACCGCTGTTGGTGGCGTTATGACGATAGAGCCACGAACTGTCAACAGCCAATTCTCAAATCTTTGCAGAAAAATGCATATTCTTTCCACAGCCTGTCAGAAAAATCAGGTTTTTGCGCCCCTCAAAGCTGTGATTGCTGATTGTTTTCAATATACTAAGTGGCAAAATCGCCCTCAAAACCGCGCAAATCCGGTACAAATTATGCCTTTCATTCAATATAGGCATACTTAGACACCATTTTCATGTATGCAGACTGTCAAATACCTCTTTGAAGAAATTAAAATAGCTATGAGCACCGACAACAATAAAAAAACACCCAAGGATTCACATTACGCACGGTTGAGACGTCAGTTTCGTGACCAGAATGCGAATCCTTCAAGTCAAAATTTCCGTAAAAACACCCGTCCGGCGGCCGATGCGCGTGCTTTATCCGATGATTTAGTGCGTCTTTATGGCTTGCACACGGTCAGAGCTGCTGTTTTGAACCCGAACCGTAAAATCACCCGCATGATGGTGACGCGCAATGCCCTCGCCCGCCTTGAAATTGAAGATATCGAATCTCGTGGATTTCCAATCGAGATCGTAACACCGCGCGATATCGACAATGAAACCGGCAGTGAAGCTGTGCATCAAGGGGTGATGATTGAAGCCAAACCGCTTAAAGCACAAAAATTAAGTGCTTTGCAGGACAGCCAGTTGCTTCTGGTGCTCGATCAGGTCACCGATCCGCACAATGTCGGTGCCATCATGCGCTCGGCTGTTGCTTTCGGGGCGCAAGCACTGATCACCACCAGCCGTCATAGCCCGCAAGAATCAGGAGTCCTGGCAAAATCCGCTTCCGGGGCACTCGAACTGATCAATCATATTGAAGTTCGTAACCTTGCCGAAGCACTGGAAGAGCTGCATGCGCTCGGCTTTATCACCATTGGCCTTGATTCTGATGGCCCTGCCGAAATGGAAGCCACATTGGTCGGCGATAAAATCGCGCTTGTCTTAGGCGCAGAAGGCAAGGGGCTTCGTCAAAAAACCCGCGAAACCGTTTCAGCGCTTGCGCGTCTTGATATGCCGGGTGAAATTAAATCGCTCAATGTTTCCAATGCGGCAGCGATTTCGCTTTATGCAGCTGAACGTTATTTGCGCAGCAAATAAGCACTTCACATAGGCAATTTAAAAAAAGCGGCCTCTTCAGTATCTGAAGAGACCGCTTTTTCTTTGCCTGATTATCAGCGAGTGCCTGCTATCACGCACTGGCGATATAATTGCGAATCTCGTCGGCTTCGCGCTCCACTTGTTCAATCCGTGCTTTCACGACGTCACCAATCGAAATAATGCCTTCCAGCTTGCCGTCACACTCCACCGGCATATGACGGAAACGTTTCTGTGTCATGATTTCCATCACCTGATTGACTGTATGCTTTTCCTCACAGGTTTCGACTTTTTTGGTCATCGCTTCTGACACCGGCATATCCAGCGCCTTTTGCCCTTGCGCCGCAAGCATCCGTACTACATCGCGCTCCGACAATATCCCCAATATCCTGTGCGCTTCATCACATATCACCAAGGCACCAATACGATGGCGCGCCAACATAGCAATAACATCTGATAGACTGGCATTCGGCATCGCACTGATGACGTCACGCCCTTTTTTTTCCAGAATATATTTAACCGTCATGATCAATCCTCCCATTTCGGATATGCGAGCTCAATATTACTTATTATCTTTATGTATTGTTCTCTCAACCAAAGACCTTCCCCAAAGGCTTCCGTATCCCACATGGTGATCTGTCAGATCAAACAAATCAAGTCACTAAAGATGATCTGCGGTTATAAATATCCAAACTGCAGATCATCTATCTTCGCTATTTAGCGCCTGAAATAGCGATCATATTCATGGGGCTTGTCAAATAAAGCAATGCCGAAAAAGCCGGCAATAAAACCGCCGATATGCGCTTCCCATGCAATAGAGGCCAAACCTGTTTCCTGCGCAGAATAAACGCCGGTAATAATATTGATGATAAACCAGATACCAACAAAAGTGATGACAGGGCGATAAGTCAGCGTGGTCAATACCGGCAGCAGAGGTCCGGCAAAGGCCGAAATATTTTTATTACCGCTATATGTCGGCACGCGTCTGAAGCCATAGCGTGCAGCCGCCCCCATCATGCCGGAAATCGCACCCGATGCACCTACCAACGGAATATTGCTCGTTGGATAAATCGCATAATGCGTCAGCACTGCCACTATTGATGTCAGCGCCCAGAAAATCAGTATCTTTGATGCGCCGATGCGACCTGCCAGCGGCGATCCAAAAGCTGCCAACCACACCATATTAACGGCCAGATGCGCAAAACTACCATGCATGAAAGAATAGCTGAGCATAGTAAACCATGCGGCAAGATCGGAAAAACCAGCCCCATATGTAAAACGTGCCGGAATGAAGGCAAAATTCAACATGAAGATAAAATTATGCTCTTCCGAGATCAGATAATTCTGCGCCACATAAATCAAACCGCATAGGCAAATCAGACCGACAATAACGGCAGGAATGTTGAAAACTGGCTCGCGCGCTTTCCGCGGCTGCGGTGAGTTACCGCCCCTTTGATAGGGCACACCATAGTTTTCATTTGAATCATGATTTGTCATGAATATTTGATTCCCGTCATTTCATATCTTTCGCTTCATAACATATGGGATAGCGGTCTTAAAAAAGAACTATGTCACCAAACAGACAGGTTATTTTTTGCAGCACATGCCCACGTTTAATTCTTAACAAATTTAACCAAATCATCATGCAAAGGTGACTGTGCAGATAAGAGTGCAGGAATGTTCCACATTCAGGAATGCCCCATGAATTAACGCGAAAACCAAAATTTATATAATAATTTCAATTGCTTAATTCAAATTCTGGAATCAAACTCTCAAAACCTTAAACGTATTTGTTAACCTTAACAAATTCTAACAGTGGATGAGCAAAGGGTTAAGCTGGCATTCAGACACTTAATCATATTGGATGAGGCAAATCAGCAATTATAGGCATCAATAAGCATCAGTAACGTGATGTGATGTTTTATTCATTTTAAGCGGAAACCTGTTTTGTCACGTTCCAGCTCCCATTCTGCCATGACAGCGGCAGCACAGTTTCTTTCCACCACATGGCACGCTTTGCGTGAAAACCATGAGATACCCTTACGCCGTCATTTCACTCCGCGCTTGATGGCAGAATATCTACCCGATATTTTCATTCTGCATCACAGATCCAAAGGCGGCATCCAATTCCGCTTGGCAGGCACTAGACTTTGTGCACGTCACGGACAAGAATTGCGTAATCAGTTATTTTCAAGCCTCTGGCCGAAAAATCATCAAGTCGAAACTGAAGAGATGCTGCAATCGGTAGCAGGCAGCAATACACCTTTATGTGCGCAATTATCTGGCATCAGCCAAATGCAACGGCAAAACGGATTTGAATTGGTTCTTATGCCGGTTCTGCATCAGGACGAAACCCAATGGATTGGTGCTATTGCGGCACATAAGGAGCCTTATTGGCTTGAAGCTGATCCGATCCACCATTATCAAGTGCAGGAATCGTTTGCGATTACGCAAGATAATCTGCAAGCGGCCAAAGTACAGGTTAATGCAGCCTTCGCTGCCAAACATCCGTCAGCGGCTAAATCAGCAAGCAAAAGACCTGCTTTCCGCGTCATTCTGGGCGGAAAGCAATAACACGCTTCCTGCATCTTTCACGCTTCCTGCATCTTTGTTGTCAGGTCAAATTCTTACTCAAAGAAGCCGATTCATCGAATGAAATGCGCTGATAACGCCTGAATATCCTCATATAATTTTTGCGGAACCGTCACATATTGATTGTCATCACTGCGTGCGCGGGCCTCATAACGGCGCTGTGAAGGAATTCGCGCGCCCTGCCCGGCAATCGCATCAAACAACATTTCAGCACGTTCCATATGCTGCTCTGTTTGCGCACCTAAAAAGCTATCCGGATTAAAGGCGATGATAATTTCGCCGTGACGTGGCGCAGCACTGGAATTGACTGTATCTGCCATTGCTTCGAGACTGAGCAAATCACCAATCAAAGGCCCTGCCATAAGTTCGATCATCATCGCGATCGCTGAGCCTTTATGTCCGCCGAATGTCAGCATCGCGCCATCAAGAGCGGTTTGCGGATCAGTGGTTGGCTTACCTTCGCTGTCGACCGCCCAACCTTCCGGTAATTCTTTGCCAGCACGCAGATAAAGTTCGATTTCACCGCGTGCCGAAGCACTGGTTGCAAAATCAAACACCATGGGATGCGCATTTTTGCGCGGCCAGCCGAAAGCAAATGGATTGGTGCCAAATACGCCCTGTTTGCCCCCTGCCGGTGCCACCCATGCATGGCTTGGCAACATCGCCATTGCCACCAGTCCTTGTTCGGTCAAAGCTTCAATATCAGGCCACAAGGCAGAAAAATGCACACAATTATTGATTGCCATCGCAGCAATGCCAGAATGGCGTGCTTTTTCAATCAGCAAATCCTTGCCTTTTTCAAAAGCCAATAATGAAAAACCGCCTTTGGCATCCACGCGCACAATGGCCGGAGCATGATCAATCACAACGGGTACAGCATCAAGCACAACAGCTTTTTCAATCACGGCCTTAGAACTGCTCAGCAAACGGTAAAGCCCGTGCGACTGGCATTCATCACGCTGGCATAGCCACAAATTACGGGCAATTGTCTCAGCATGATCTGTAGCCAATCCTAAACGCGTTAACGTATCAAAACTGATAGAATATAATTCATCAAGGCTCAGTTGCACCTGAGCCTTCCCCCCATTGGACATATTTTTTCCTCGTTTATTTTAAATTGCGAAGCTGATCATCCACCATATCCATACAACAAAGCATAAGCTTTCATGCAATCAAGCAGGTTCCATGCCGCGCATGAAAGCTTGAGATTTTTCAACATAATTGCGCGCTGATTCTTTGAGCCGCTCGACCGCTGCATCATCAAGTTGGCGCACTACCCGTGCGGGTGAGCCGACAATCAATGAATTATCCGGAAATTCTTTTCCTTCTGTGACCAGCGCTCCGGCACCAACCAGACAATTATTGCCGATTTTTGCACCATTCAGCACAATCGCACCAATACCGATCAGGCTATTTTCGCCAATCGTGCAGCCATGCAGCATAGCCCGGTGGCCAATCGTGCACCCCTCACCGATAGTGAGTGGAAAACCGTAATCCGTATGCATGATGCAATGTTCTTGTACATTGGTATTGGCACCGATTTTAATCAGTTCGTTATCACCACGCAAAACCACACCAAACCACAAACTGACATTTGCACCTAAGTGTATTTTACCCACAGCAGTCGCATCGGGTGCAATCCAGTTGGTTTTCACATCATCATAAGTTGGTGTATGACCATTAAATGCATATATCGCCATATATTCTCCCCTTGGCAGCATTGATACACCATTGTGTGAAACTAAACCGCCTCATCATTATTGATCAAAACCAAGTATGTTGCTTGATGCCATGCATTACAACCCGTTTGCGGCGTATATTATCGATTAGCTTGCTTTGGCGGATAAAGAAAAAGCCCTGTTTGGACAATCCAAACAGGGCTTTGATAAATGATAGTCAGAAAACTGACATTATTTCAATCAGTCGAGATCGACATCCAGAATAGCCATGGAGAAGTTGTAGGACAATTCACCATCTTCTTCGTCTTCATCGACATAGATCAGGCCGAGAAACTCATCATCCAGATATAATTCGCATGAATCATCCTTACGCGGACGCGCTTTCACCTGCAAAGACGGATTACCAAAAGTCCGTTTGAAATAAGCGTCGAGTTTTTTGATTTCTTCGGGTTTCAACCGGATTCTCCTGATTAGAATGTTCAGCGGGTTTAATGCACCCGCGCAATATTATTGTAAAGGCTCATCGCCAACTTGAATCTTTTTATTAAAAGCAGATTTCAATCATCGCTGCCGATAGATTGATCCATCACGCGTGATGGTTCTGCACAACCGGTGTCACCAATAACCTTCGCCGGAACACCGGCAACTGTGACATTATTGGGAACGGATTTAAGCACAACCGAACCGGCAGCAATCTTGGAGCAATGCCCAATCTCGATATTACCAAGAATTTTGGCCCCTGCCCCGATCAGCACGCCGTGACGAATCTTTGGATGTCGGTCACCGCCAACTTTGCCGGTGCCGCCGAGGGTAACGGCATGCAAAATGGAAACATTATCTTCAATGACCGCCGTTTCACCCACAACCAGACCGGTAGCGTGATCCAAGAAAACGCCGCTGCCAAATTTTGCAGCCGGATGAATATCGGTCTGGAATACGGCAGAAGAACGACTTTGCAAATAATAAGCCAGATCAATACGGCCTTCGTTCCACAACCAATGCGCCAGACGATGCGTTTGAATGGCATGAAAACCTTTCAGATACATCACCGGATCCATAAAACGGTTATAAGCCGGATCGCGGTCATAAACGGCTTGAATATCAACACGCAAAACGCGAGACCAGTCAGCGCAACTATCCCGCATCACAGCAAAGGTCTGGCGCAGCAAATCAGCGCTCAAATCCTGATGACCAAGGCGCTCGGAAACACGATGGGCCACCGCATCTTCCAAACTTGGCTGGCTGATCAATGACGTGTAGAAAAACGATGCCAGCAACGGATCTTTTGCCGCCGCTTCTTCCGCTTCAGCACGAACGGCATGCCAGATCGGATCAACCTGACTGACATTCGCGGATAATTTGGCTGAACTGTGCGCTGTCATCTTTAACTCGATTGTCTTTTTTAGGGGCTTCACCGCTTTTTTATCAAAAACGGTGCTGGCTCAAAAATGATAATACACCCTGCTTATACACTTTGTCACCCACCGCTAACATATGATCGCGATCAGGGATATCAAGAGCAATACCATGCGGCAATAAATCAGCCAATGCGTGCGGATCACCGGCAATATCATCTTTAGTGCCGACGGCCACCAAAACCGGTTGCTCGATTAAGGCAATCGCTTGTGCCGGCACCAGCTCTTTGGAAGTAATCACACAAGCAGCCAGCGCCAAACGGTCGCTTTTCGTCTGATCGGCAAATTTGCGGAACATTTGCCCCCGCGGATGAGTGACTGTCTCCGGATCCTCGGCCAGCAATGCTTCGCCAATCGGCTCCCAGTCACCGGCACCGGTTACCATACCAATACCAAGGCCACCAAAAACAAGGCTTTGCACCTTTTCAGGGAAATCCAGCGCCAGAAATGCGCTGATCCTTGCCCCCATCGAATAACCCATCACATGGGCTTTTTTGATGTTCAAATGATCCAGCAATGCTGCTGCATCTGCGGCCATCATCGCAGGATAGTAAAGCTCTTTTTCATGTGGCTTGTCAGAGAGACCATGGCCTCGATTATCAAGCGCCACCACATGATAGCCCGCTTCTACAAGGGTACGAAACCAACCAGGCGACACCCAATTGACGACACTGGATGAGGCAAAACCATGAATGAGAAGTACCGTTTCTGCTAGGGCGCCATCTGGTCCGTCTTCACGATAGGCAAAACGCATACCATTATGGTCGAAATATTTTACATCCAGAGCAGTCACGAAACTTTCCTTAAAAACGCTCAAACCTAATCTGTCGGCAGGTACTAACTCGCAGCCCTTAATCGCAACGCCCGCAAATGGCGGGGTGCACGGCTTTATCACCCGCACTCAACCCCAGCTTTTTAGCCATGCCTGCATTCAGCTCTATCACATAGGCCACCGGCTCGCCGGATGAAACAATATTTTCAGAAAAAGGCGTGGTATTTTCACGGATCACCGCAATTGTGCCATCCGTATGCAGAAAAACCATATCAAGCGGCAGTGGTGTGTTTTTCATCCACATCAGCACCAACCGTACTTGTTTGAAATCAAACAACATGCCGCGCTGAAGTGGTAAATCGGTGCGGAACATCAATCCGCGCATACGACTTTCATCCGTATCCGCAATTTCCAATTCGATCTGCTGTTCACCAGAACTTGTCATGAAAATAAGCGGATTGGCATCCACTTCCAGACGCATCGGCTCATTATCTTGCGCTGAGGCTGTCTGAATAGTCAGCACCATCAACAAAGCGACGATAAAGCCCAAACCGCGCTGCACCATATTGCGCACCATGATATGTGCTCCTGTCAGTCAAACATTATCGAAAAAGATTATATCCGCCTTCAAAGAAGATTGGCAAATCCATAAAATCCGGCTTTGGGATAAATCAGTGCGAAACCGGCATTTGCGTACCGATATCCGGATGGATTTCAGCAGCCATCAAACCTTTGTCACCATCGCCAAAGCGTATCAGCACCACTTGCCCCGGGCGCAATTCGGCCATACCAAAGCGACGCAAGGTTTCCATATGGATGAAAATATCTTCAGTACCTTCGCCGCGGGTCAGGAAACCAAAACCTTTGGTGCGGTTGAACCATTTGACGATCACCCGTTCCAATCCGCTGGATGGCACCACAGAAGAATGTGTGCGCTGCGGCATCGTTGCCGGATGAACGGCAGTGGATGTATCAATGGATAAAACCTTGAAACACTGCAAACCACGTTCTGAATTGCGCACGACACAAACGATGCGCGCCCCTTCGGAGGCCACCTGAAAGCCATCACGGCGCAAAATGGTTACATGCAGCAAGATATCAGAAAAGGAATTGTCATCCGGCACCACGAAGCCATAGCCTTTGGCGACATCAAACCATTTGATGGTTCCCGATACTTCGATCAATTCACCGACATCTTCAGTGGAGCATTGTTCCGTCATATGCTTATCCGACATAGATTTGTCAGCCATTGCCAGTGCTCCTCCTCTCTTGCTGCGCTAAAACAGAAGTTGATTCTGATCGGTAGATTAACACTTCATTAACGGGTGGCCGCAAGTGCTAAGTTGCAAACTTCACAGTTCTCCTCATTTACTTGCCCCATATTATGGCCATCAAATGATGTTCACCTTCATAAATTATACTGAATATGCTGATCTGTTCAGATAATATTCAAATTTTGCGGCTTTGAAAAAGGGACTGAAAAAATGCGTTATCTGCACACTATGGTACGTATCCGCGATATTGATGAATCGCTGGATTTCTACATCAACAAGCTCGGCATGAAGGAAGTTCGCCGTATCGAAAATGAAAAAGGCCGTTTTACTTTGATTTTTCTGGCAACGCAAAGTGACATCGAGCGCGGCAAAGGTGACCGTGCGCCAACTCTGGAACTGACCTATAATTGGGATCCGGAAGACTATACCGGCGGACGTAATTTCGGCCATTTGGCTTATGGTGTCGATAATATCTACGAATTTTGCCAGAACTTGCAGGATCAGGGCGTGACTATCAACCGTCCGCCACGCGATGGCCACATGGCTTTTATCCGTTCGCCGGATGGTATTTCTATTGAACTTATTCAAAATGGTGAATCATTGGCACCAAAAGAGCCTTGGGCGTCTGCGCCCAATATCGGCAGTTGGTAATCAACCAACCGCCGTTTGAATCAACTTATCAGCCATACACTCTAAATTACTGAATTGATTCAACAAACAAAAAGCCCGGCACAGTGGCCGGGCTTTTAAAATTCAACAGAAAAACTGCTTATTCATTGGCGCTCTGAATTGCTGAAAGTTGCCATTCGCCACCATCTTCGCGCACGAATGTCCAAAGCTCGGTGCTTTCAGTTGCCTCATCCGGATTACCTTCAACCACATCGCCACTGACGCGATCAAGCATCACATCAATACTGGAATAACGCATCGCAACTGTTGCGTAATCTTTATCACCTTCGCTCCAGGATTCAGAAACATCGCCCTGCAACAGTTTGATATCGGAAACAGAGTTACGCTTGCCGGAAGATGCGATTTCACCCAATTCTTCGGCCAGATAAGACATCGCTTCCGGTGTTGAAAGCTTACGCAATGCTGCATAATCTTCCCGCCCGTAAGCAGTCTGCACTTCGGTCAGCATTTCTTCAAAACGATTGAGTTCTTCCTGACCAACCGAAAAAGGCTTTTCCTCTAAAACCGGTGCTTCATCAACTTTAGCGCCGAACGGATTGACAGAAGGCGTGCGTCCGCCAACCGAGCCACCTGTGTTTGGCACAGATGATTTTGTTGCACCAAAGCTTTGCGAACCAAAACCCTGTGGCTGGGCATAGGCATTACCCGCTCCGGCCGCTGCCGGTTGACGACGGCTGGCAAAAAAACGCATCGCCAACATTGCCAGCAGCGCAATAATGGCTACCTGCAACAACATGCCGAACATACCCGCCATACCGCCAAAGCCTGAACCGAGCAGCATACCAAGAAGACCGCCCATCATCAGACCACCAAGCATCGAACGGCCGAATCCGCCAAACAGACCCGGCTTGGCTGCATTAGCTGCAGCAGGTGCTGCTGCCGGACGCTGTGCCGTATTGCCGGTATTAGGTGTCATGCTACGTTCAACCGGAGCAGCATTGTTGGGTGCTGTGCGGGTTGGTGCCGGTGCCTGATGCGTACGTGCACCACGACTGCCGAAGCCTCCGCCCATCCGCCGTGCATCGGCAGTATCGATAATGACCAGCGAAGCCGCCAGTCCAACTGCCATAATAGCTAACAGCTGCGTAAAACGCGAAGCAGCACGAAACATACATATCTCCTCAATAGATTTCATTTTTTCATAATATAGAGCAGTATCCACCCTATTACATCCCTTGATCCCTGATACTCGCTCACAAAAATCAGGATTTCTTATATTTTATTGTTAATCAGGCTGGGCTGCATCCAGAATTTGGATTTGTGTCGAAACCGACCCGTTCCAATGATTGAGGTTCAGCGTTCCGGCAATATGAACAGGATGTCCGATGCGGCCAAGCAAAAACTTGCCCAATGGTGCATCAGCTGCACGAAATGCAATTGCATTCACCCGTTTGCCATCAGCCCCTTTGAGGGTCACTTTGACATGATCCCGCCCGACAAGCCGTGCATCCGCAACCACATGATGCGGCAGCGCCAAAACCGGCTGGTTATGGCCGGAACCATAAGGCCCTGCCTTTTTCAAAGCCTGATAAAGTTGAACCGTTGCACCGGATGCCGCCAATGCACCATCAACGGAAAGGCTCTGGTTTTCGCGTAAACTCTTCACCCGTGCACCGGCTTCTTCTTCCATGAAGCCACGGAAAGCGCCGAGTTTATCACGCTCGATAGTAATGCCTGCAGCCATCGCATGGCCGCCGCCCTTGACGAGCAAGCCCTGTTCGACAGCTTTGGCGACAAGTTTGCCCAAATCAATACCATTAATCGAGCGCCCCGAACCTGTGCCGATATTATTTCGATTGAAAGCAATAGCAAAAGCCGGACGGCGCGCTTTATCTTTAAGGCGCGAGGCCAGCAAACCCACAATACCCGGATGCCAGTCATCGCTCGCCGTTACAATAACAGACGCGCCCTCACCACCGGAAATTTCCACCAAAGCTTCTGCTTCGGCTTCCGCCAGCATTTGCACTTCCATCGCTTGACGCTCTTGATTAAGGCGATCAAGCTCTTGCGCAATCGCGTCTGCTTCCGCAGGCTCATGCAATGTCAGCAAGCGTGCGCCAAGTCCGGCATCACCAATACGGCCACCGGCATTAATACGCGGGCCGATCATAAAACCTAAATGGAAAGCATTTAGTGGCTCACCGATACGGGCAACCCGCGCCAATGCCGCCAAACCAATATTGCTTTGAGCATGCGCCACCAACAGACCTTTGACCACGAAGGCGCGATTAACACCTTTGAGTGGCACCACATCACAAATCGTTGCCAAAGCTACCAAATCCAGCAGCGACAATAAATCCGGTGCACTTTTCCCGCGCGCGCGAATCTGCTTCGCTACTTGCACCAATGTCAAAAAGACCACACCGGCGGCACACAGATGACCTTGAAGCGAAATATCATCTTCACGATTGGGATTAACAATCGCCACGGCATTTTCGGGTAGTTCACCGCCCACCTGATGGTGGTCAAGCACCACCACGTCAGCACCGGCTTGCTTTGCTGCATCAATGGAAGGTGCGCTATTGGTGCCGCAGTCTACGGTCACGATCAGCGATGCGCCATTTGCCACCAAATCCTGCATCGCCTGTGGATTAGGCCCATAACCTTCAAAAATACGATCCGGAATATAAATCTGATAAGGGATATTATAATGCTGCAAAAATCTGGCCATCAGCGCCGATGAACAAGCACCGTCGACATCATAATCTCCAAAAATTGCAATTTTTTCTTGTGCCTCAATCGCTTGAACAATGCGTGTCGCCGCTTTGTCCATATCGGTCAGCGTCAGAGGGTCAGGCATCAGATTACGAATGGTCGGGTCAATAAATTCGGCAGCGCCATCCAGCGGCACACCGCGGCCAGCCAGCACCCGCGCCACCAAATCATGGATGCCATGATTTTGCGCAATCGCCAATGCCGTATTGGCTTCCCGCAAGCCTAAACGATCCACCCATTTTTGTCCGGTGGCAGACTTCTTGACATTAAGAAAAAGGCGCTCTGAATCCATCATGTCTTTTATGAACACAAAAGGCGGCATTTTTGCAATGCCGCCTTTTGAAATATTCAATAAATTCTTCCCGGCCTCAAGCCAATCTTAGAACTTTGACAGATCCTGATGGCGGGCTTTGATTTCACGCACGGTCTGCGAGCTTGAACGCATGACGATGGTGTGGGTCTGGATGTAATCACGGGCAAATTTAACGCCCGACAGCATGTTGCCGTCAGTTACACCGGTTGCAGCAAACAGCACATCGCCTTTTGCCATTTCTTCCATTGTGTAAATCTTGTTTGGATCAGAAATGCCCATCTTAGCAGCGCGGGCAATTTTCTCTTCGGTGTTGAGCTGCAAACGACCCTGCATCTGACCGCCAATGCAGCGCAAGGCTGCAGCAGCCAAAACGCCTTCAGGCGCGCCACCGATACCGATATAAATATCAATGCCGGTTTCTTCAGGATTGGTCGTGTGCATAACACCCGCAACGTCACCATCACCGATCAGACGAATGGCAGCACCGGTTGCACGTACTTCTTCGATCAAACGGGCATGACGCGGGCGATCCATGATGCAAGCGGTAATTGCGCTTGGTGCAACGCCTTTGGCTTTGGCCAAAGCCATGATATTTTCGGTTGGTGTTGCATCAAGATGCACAACACCTTCCGGATAACCAGGGCCTACAGCGATTTTTTCCATGTAAACATCTGGTGCGTAAAGCAGGTTGCCTTTTTCAGCAATCGCTACAACAGCCAATGAGTTCGGCAGGTTTTTGGCGCAGATAGTGGTACCTTCAAGCGGGTCGAGTGCAATATCGACATCCGGCCCCTGACGGCTTCCTACTTCTTCACCAATATAAAGCATCGGTGCTTCGTCGCGCTCACCTTCACCGATCACAACGGTACCGTTGATCGGCAGATTGTTAAGTTCCTGACGCATCGCATCAACAGCGGCCTGATCGGCTGCCATTTCATCACCGCGACCACGCAATCTGGCTGCCGCAACGGCCGCGCGCTCGGTTACACGCACCAGTTCGAGCGTTAAAATACGATCCAAGCCGTGTGGTTGCTGCTCTGCGGTTTTAGCCATTTGAACAAAGTCCTGAATTTTTAATCGGTTACTGCGATGATAAAACTAAAACATTATATCGCAAGGAAAGTGGCTGCATTCAGATAGGGACACATGCCGTTAAACGACGATACTCTTAACAAGAGTTAAGCGCCGTACGGCTCTTTTGTCAAAGTCTCTTAAGTCTAGCAAGAGGCTTGCAGGCTTAAAAGAACTGCTGTCAAAACCTTAATCGATTTAAGCGGCTACACACTTCATTGCAATGACAGGAAGCTTGTGAAAACGCGCCTTAACCGGCGCGCTCAATACGGATCATCTGCGGTTTATCCACCAGATGGTCATCTTCCAAAATAGCCTGAAGCGCAGATTTTACTGCCGATTCGGTTGTTTCATGCGTCACCAGAATGATGGTTTTGATGCCTTCGGCATGATGGTCCATCGGCGGACGCTGAACAATCGATTCAAGCGAAATTTCGTTTTCGGTCATGCGCTTGGCAATGGCAGCAAAGGCACCGAGGCGATCATGCACGGTTAGGCGAATAAAATAACCACCTTCATGATTACGCATTGCCGCACGTTGATAAGGTGCCAAAGCTTTCGCTGGAGTACCAAATACAGGCCCATGCTGGAAGCCAGGACGACTCTTGGCAATATCAGCCAGATCACCAAGCACTGCCGATGCGGTTGCATTGCCGCCCGCTCCCGGCCCCGACAACAACAGCTCACCAAGCAAATCGGTTTCAATTGCCACCGCATTGGTCACGCCATGAACCTGCGCAATGACCGATGAGGTCGGCACCATTGTCGGTTGCACACGCTGCTCAATTCCGTTTGGTGTTTTGAGCGCCACACCCAGCAATTTGATGCGATAACCAAGTTCATCGGCTGCACGAATATCAGCCAGTGAAATATTGCTGATACCTTCCATATAGATATCATCGGCAGCAATCTGATTGCCAAATGCCAAACTGGTCAGCAAAGCAAGCTTATGCGCGGTGTCATTGCCTTCAATATCAAATGTTGGGTCAGCTTCAGCATAGCCCAAACGTTGCGCATCAGCCAAGCAATCTTCGAATGAAATCCCCTCTTCCCACATGCGGGTGAGAATGTAATTGCACGTGCCGTTCATGATACCATAAACGCGCGACACAGTATTACCGGTCAGCGATTCACGCATCGCTTTAATCACCGGAATACCACCGGCAACCGCTGCTTCAAAGTTGAGCAAAATACCTTTTTCTTCGGCAATTTCTGCCAGCGCCACACCATGTTTGGCGAGCAGCGCTTTATTGGCTGTCACTACATGACGTCCGGCATTAAGAGCTGCTTCCACGGACGCTTTGGCAGGCCCTTCATCGCCACCGATCAATTCGACAAAAACGTCGATCTTGTCGGATTTGGCAAGTTCCACCGGATCATCAAACCATGTGATATTGGAGAGATCGACACCACGATCGCGTGTTCGATCACGCGCACTGACCGCAGTAACAACCATTTCTCTACCGCATTGACGGGTGAGCATTTCGGCTTTTTCACGTAAAATACGTAATACTGAGCCGCCAACGGTGCCTAATCCGGCCACGCCGATCCGTAATGCTTCACTCATCGTCTTTTCCTCAAAAGTCTTTCATGGGTTTAGTTTAAGTCGGGGATTCAATTTAAATTTGGATGTGCCGCCAAAAGCTTCAGCGGCACAGAGTTCAAAATACGCCAATCAGGCAGCGCTCTCTTCGTAAGTACTCAGGAAGCGCTTGATATTGCGTGCGGCCTGACGGATGCGATGCTCATTTTCCACCAGCGCAATACGCACATGATCATCGCCATGTTCACCAAAGCCCAAGCCCGGCGCAACCGCCACATCAGCCTTTTCAATGAGCAATTTGGAAAACTCCAACGATCCCATTGCTTTGAACTTCTCCGGAATTGGCACCCACGCAAACATGGTTGCTGCTGGCGGCGGTACATCCCAACCGGCGCGTGCAAAGCTTTCAACCAGCACATCACGGCGCTGATGATAGACATTGCGCACATATTCAATATCAGAACCATCACCATTCAGTGCAGCCGTCGCTGCCACCTGAATTGGCGTGAACGCACCATAATCCAGATAGGATTTAACGCGTGTCAGCGCTGCAATCAAACGCTCATTACCAACGGCAAAGCCCATGCGCCAGCCCGGCATCGAGAAGGTCTTGGACATAGAGGTAAATTCAACCGCAACATCCATTGCACCCGGCACCTGAAGCACGGATGGCGGCGGTGTACCGTCAAAATAGATTTCCGAATAAGCCAGATCAGACAAAATGATGATTTCATGCTTACGGGCAAAATCCACCACATCCTTATAGAAATCCAGCGTTGCCACATAAGCGGTCGGGTTGGACGGGAAATTGAGGATCAAGGCAATGGGCTTCGGGATCGAATGTTTGATACCGCGCTCCAGCGACGGAATGAAATTATCATCCGGTTTCGCCTGTACCGAGCGGATCACACCGCCGGACATGATAAAGCCGAAAGAATGAATCGGATAGGTTGGATCCGGACACAAAACCACATCACCTGGTGCAGTAATGGCCTGCGCCATATTGGCAAAGCCTTCCTTGGAGCCCAGTGTCGCAATAACTTGGCTGTCCGGATTGAGCTTCACACCAAAACGGCGCTCATAATAACTGGCCTGCGCTTTGCGCAAACCAGGAATACCCTTCGACGAAGAATACCGATGCGCGCGCGGGTCTTGAACCGCCTCACAAAGCTTGTCCACGATATTTTGCGGGGTCGGCAGATCAGGATTACCCATCCCCAAATCGACAATGTCGGCGCCGCCCGCTCGCGCCGCCGCCTTGAGACGATTAACTTGTTCAAAGACGTAAGGCGGCAAACGACGGACTTTATGAAATTCTTCCGACATGATCCTGTTCCGAAAAGGGTTGATATGGGACTTTAGCTATCACGCGCCATCAGCAATATAATAATAGCAGCAGTCATTCATGAAAGGCGTTGATCAATTGCTGTTTTCAATCGCCTGAAGTGTGGCCTTTGTCTCCGCCTGAGTTTGCTTGCGAAGCGCGGCCAATTGGGCTGCAGACATAGGTGTTTCACCTTTCACAGATTTCAGACGTTTGCGCTCCGCATCCAGTGCGATGGTAGCAGCGTCCTTTTCCTGCGCGGTGATCTGGCTGGTTGCCGCCTGAGGCATGCGCCCGAAATTTGGATAGGTTCCGGTTCGACGTGCCCCCTCCTGCGGCGTTCCCTGAAATTCCGCTCCGCCCGCGCAACCGCCAAGCGCGGCAATCATCGCCACTGCCACAAGGCTAAGGGTGAAACGGGAGGGTTGCCGGAAGTGCACAATCATATTCGCCTGATCCAAATTTTTTATGAACCCGTTTGCACACCATGGCGCAAAGCGGAGCTGTTGACTGTAGCCAGCCACAACAAACAGCATTGCTATGTCTGGTTAGTATGCCCGTTTTTGTCAATATCAGAGTTGTGCTTTTCGGCGATGTTTTACTTCTTCTTGATAATATTAATTCGTGAGCGGCGATCAAATCAGCCGGATCGTTCAAAATCGGCTCAATTTCAATGATCCAATTTAAAAAATCGCTTCTTTTGTATCATCAAACAGAAGCCTGAATTATTTGAATAAAACGCAATAAAAATTAAAAAATATCACGCATTGTAACATCGCTTTTACAGGCTGTTACTGCCAAAAGATTGCATTCGTTACTATTTAACTTTAAAACTTTGTTAAGCATAAACACCAATCAGCTCATAATCCTCAGGCTCAAGCGCCTGATTTTTCGGCTGATATTTTTGTGTTTAAACAGAAATACCGGAAAACGCACAAACCGTTTTCCAAATAAACCGGTTGCGTCTGCATTGTGCTCCGGTGATCATCTGGAGCCTTGCCTTGATTGCAAATCAGAAACAGACGCAAAAGTTTTTTCTGTATTCATCAACCTGCATCAGCCTGCTCGCAGCTTTTGTTTTAAGCGCCTGCACCGCGACTAGTTCCGGCTCGCCTGCCATGCAGCTTTCTTCGACAGACGACAATTCGCTGGTGGCAGAAGCCTTGCAAACGGCAGCCGACGAAAAAATAGCTGAAGAAAATGCAGCCAAACCGGCAACGCAAGCGGTTGAAGCCGACAAAACTGATCTGGCAGATGCAAAGCCTGACGCGAAAGCGGAAACGGTAGCACTTGCTGCTTTGGAGCCTGCCGCGGAAACAGTGGCGGAAAAACCGGTACAAAAATCAACACTTGTTGCAGCTCTCTTTGCGACACCTAAAACCAGCGATGCTTTTAAGGCAGTCAAACCTGCGTTGAATGCGAACGCAGAAACGACCAAACCGGCAGAAACCCCAAAACCACAAGCCTCACAAATCACGGCACCTGCCCTGCCGGATAAGGCAGAAAAGCCTGTTGTACTTGCCTCAACTCTGAGCAAGCCATCACTGGAGTTGAAAAAGCAGCCATCGGCACAAAGTTATAATTATTCATTACCTGGCGTACGCGCTTATGGCGGATTAGAAATTAAACATCGCAATGCAGTCTATGATGACAGTGACATTGATGCCGATGAGGAGGATGATGCACCGCATTTATTGCGCGTATCAGCCCCCGGTCTTGCACGCCTTGCCCCGAATGGCTTGAAAGTACAGCGCGAATCCGTTGATGTCGCCTGTCTCAAGCCTGAATTGGTCAAGACTTTGCGTAAACTGGAAAGCCATTTCAGAAAACCGGTCATTGTAACTTCGGGTTATCGAAGCCCCTCTTATAATATGAAGGTCAAAGGTGCGCGCAAATCATTGCATATGACCTGTGCTGCTGCTGATGTTCAGATCGAAGGCGTTTCCAAATGGGAAATTGCCCGTGTTGCACGTGCCATGCCATCACGTGGCGGTGTCGGCACCTACTGCCACACCAAATCTGTTCATATCGATATCGGGTCTGAGCGTGACTGGAACTGGAAGTGCCGCGGCAAAAGCTGATTTCATCCCGTTAAATCAGCCACTTATCCACAATGTAAATTATTTTCGCTTTTTTTAAAAAAAATGAATTTAATGGCTTGCGCGGAAGAAATTTCCCACCTATAAGGCACCCACACCAGCGGGCGCCCATCGTCTAGCGGTTAGGACGCCGCCCTTTCACGGCGGAAACAGGGGTTCGATTCCCCTTGGGCGTACCATTCACTGGTGTTTTTTTCTTTTTAATTTCCAACAAAATAGTAGCTTATTTAAAACCTGTCTAATAGATTCAACTTATGATCTACAATCATGAGGAATCAAAGATGGTTATTTCTACTGTTACAGTTGCGACCAAAAGCGCCAGCCGCTACCTGCAACAATTGTGCAAACATTGGTCGCATAAGTTCGAAGTTGAATTTACCCCGCAAACAGGCCGCATTGTTTTTACCGACGGCCGCATTGTAACTCTCAATGCCACCGACGACGCACTCGACATTACCGCTGAAGCCCCTGCTGAAACACAGGCACAGTTGGAAGATGTTGTGGCCAAACATATTATTCAGTTTGCATTTCGTGAAGAATTGACTTTCGACTGGAAACGTCAGGCTTAAACCGCTTTTTCCATACCTTGAAGCATCGCCAAACCACAGGCTTGCAATGCGCAAGTGGTTTGGCGTAAAGCTAATTCCCATGCAGTTCACTCTCCCCCTTGTTACCGGACGTCTTGAGCGTCGTTATAAGCGTTTTCTGGTTGATGCCACGCTTGATGATGGCACATTTATTACCGGATCGGTTGGCAATACCGGCTCGATGCTCGGCCTGACAACACCTGGATCACGCATCTGGATGAGTGTTTCAGATGATCCGAAGCGTAAATACCCGCATGCCCTACAAATTATCGAAGCCGACAACACACTCGTTGGCGTCAATACAGCACTGCCGAATAAAATTGCTGAAGAAGCCATTTTCAAAGGGCTCATTCCTGAACTTGCGGGCTTTGACAGTTTAAAGCGCGAACAAAAATACGGCAAAAATTCACGTATTGATCTGCTGCTGCACAAAGAAAACCAGCCGGATATTTATGTTGAAGTAAAAAATGTCCACTTTACCAGAACTCCTCGCTTGGCCGAGTTTCCCGATACAGTGACAGCGCGTGGCGCCAAACATTTGTTTGAACTTGTCGACATGGCCAAAGCAGGTCACCGCGCTGCGATGCTGTTTGTTATCCAGCGTGAAGATTGCGATATCTTCCGCATTAGCGGCGATTTAGATCCTGCTTATGCGCAGGCATTTCAATTTGCCCGTAAAAACGGGGTTGAGGCTTACGCACTTCGATGCCACATATCACCACAAGAAATAACTGCGACCGAAATGGTCACGATTGATGAAACAGTCTGAACGGATTTATAATGGTTACTTATATTGATGCAACTCAAGCACCCCTCAAACAGACCGGACAGATTAAACTTTACGGCCCTGAAGCCTTTGAATCGATGCGCCAGATTTGTAATCTGACTGCGCGCTGCCTTGATGAATTGAATGACATTGTCAAACCGGGTGTTACCACCAATCAGATCGATAAATTCGTTTTTGAATTCGGTGCCGATCATGGCGCGATACCGGCAACACTTAACTATCGCGGCTACACCAAATCAGTTTGCACCTCAATCAATCATGTCGTTTGCCACGGTATTCCCGATGACAAACCACTGCGCGAGGGTGATATCGTCAATATTGATGTCACTTATTTGAAAGATAACTGGCATGGCGATTCAAGCCGCATGTATGCCGTTGGCCAAATTAAACGCGCGGCAGAGCGTTTGATGGAAGTAACCTATGAAAGCCTGCTGCGCGGCATTACTGCCGTCAAACCGGGTGCGAAAACCGGCGCTATTGGTGCCGCCATTCAAACCTATGCCGAAAGCGAGCGCTGCTCGGTGGTGCGTGATTTCTGCGGCCATGGCGTTGGCCAGATTTTTCATGATGCGCCCAATATCCTGCATTATGGCACACTCAATGACGGTGTTGAAATGCGTGAAGGCATGATTTTTACCATTGAGCCAATGATCAATTTGGGCAAACCGGATGTTAAAGTGCTCAAAGATGGCTGGACAGCAGTTACACGTGACCGCTCTCTAACTGCGCAATATGAACACACTGTCGGCGTAACTAAAGATGGCTGTGAGATCTTTACGTTGTCGCCGAAAAATATCTTTGGCCCGGCATCCATGCGCTAAAGCACTTTGAGCTATATAATTTATATAAAACGCCGCCCAATATAATGATTGGTCGGCGTTTTTATTCATTGAGACTTCATTTTTATATTTATTGTGTTCTAATTACATTGAATAATACGTCAGTTTAAGTCTGTCTGTCTACGCGCAAGGGGGTGAGCCATAGCAGTATGACTAAGAAAACACTTGAAAATGATGAATTACCCGGTTTTTCCGAGAAAACAGCGAAGTTTGCAGCATTAGGTGTCAAACCCGAAGTTCCCCATTACTTCGGGCATCGGGATCGTGTGCGGGAAAAGTTTAGAAAAAACGGCGATGAAAGCATGGCCGATTATGAACTACTGGAATTGCTGTTGTTCCGCTCCATTCCGCGAGCAGATACAAAACCCATTGCAAAAGCGCTGCTTGCGCGCTTCGGTTCGCTCGGTGAGGTTTTAGGCGCACCGGAACATCTGCTTTGCGAAGTGCGCGGCTGCGGTAAATCCGTGGCCTTTGATTTGAAACTTGTGGCTGCTGTCGGCAAACGCCAAAACCGTAATGAGATCATCGGCCGCGTAGCACTCGATGCATGGAGCAAAGTCGTGCAATATTGCATGACAGCCATGGCCTATGAAGAGCGTGAACAATTCCGCATTTTGTTTCTGGATAAAAAAAACCAACTCATTTCGGATGAAGTTCAACAAACAGGCACCGTTGATCACACGCCTGTCTATCCGCGCGAGGTAATCCGGCGCGCATTGGAGCTTTCATCCACCGCGATAATTGTCGTGCACAACCATCCCTCAGGCGACCCGACCCCATCAAGTGCAGACATACAAATGACCAAGCTTTTGATCGAAGCAGGCAAACCTTTAGGTATCACGATCCATGATCATATTATCGTTGGCAAAAATGGCCACATCAGTATGCGCGGATTGAAACTGATCTGATTTACAGCTTTAGCGACAGTTACCATTCATTAATCATGCTGGTAAATTTAAGCGGTTCTGCTGCCTGTTTGAGGCACCTCTTCAGCAATTTAGTCATAATTATCGGAGAAATTCACTGCAACAGCACCGGAAGATCACAGAATCGGATGGCGCGAAGTGTATTAAAGCCACGGCGTTGAGTTTGGTGGCGATGGAGTCCCCGATGAGTAAAATGCATATTTTGATGATGAGCCTCAGCGTAGCAATTGTAGCGGCACCTGCTGCCGGTCATGCTGCTGATTACCTCAACAACAACGATTATTCTTACGACACACCTGTTTCCTCCGGCTCGGACTGGAACAACAACTATGTTGGTGCACAGATCGGTGCATCTTCTTCCAAAGTGCCAAGCCCGTTCTCAAGCCGCTCCGGCATTTTGACAGGTGTTGTTGCCGGTAAAAACATCCAGAGCGGTAATTTCGTCTTCGGTGGTGAAGTTGAGCTGAACTTTGCTGAAGCTGAACATAATATCGGTAATGGCGGTCGTTTGCAGCAATCCTGGAATGCCGCAGCCAAAGCCAAAGCCGGTTATGCAATGGATAGCACTCTTATCTATGGCACACTGGGTTATGGCACCACCAAGTTTAAAAAACAGGAAGCAACCACTAAGGGTCCGGGCTGGGAAGGTGGCGTTCTGGTGGGTGCAGGCGTTGAGCAGAAGCTCTCTGGCCCGCTTTCCGTCAAAGCTGAATATGACTATATGCGCATCAGCAATGTAAAGTCGGAAGTGAACGGCGTGAAACAGTCCAACAAACTGCATAACCACATGCTCAAAGCTGGCTTAAACTACAGCTTCTAATCAAATTAGCACAATCCATAACAAAACGCCGGACTTCAAAAATCCGGCGTTTTGTTTGTCTTTATTCTGCTGCGACTTGCTCGAACTGCACGTCATGCAAGCGCTTATAAATACCGCCTACTTTGAGCAGATCATTGTGGGTGCCCTGCTCGGCGATGCCATGTTCATTGACCACCACAATACGATCAGCATTACGGATTGTTGCCAGACGGTGCGCAATCACCAGAGAGGTACGTCCATCGGAAAGTTCTGCCAATGAGCGTTGAATGGCGCGTTCCGTTTCGGTATCAAGTGCCGAAGTCGCTTCATCCAAAATCAGGATTGGCGGGTTTTTCAAGAACATACGTGCAATAGCCAGACGTTGTTTTTGTCCGCCCGACAATTTAACGCCACGCTCCCCGATCATTGTTTCATAACCATCAGGCATGGATTCAATCATCGTATCAAGGCGTGCACGTCGCGCTGCTTCACGAATATCTTCCAAAGTGGCATCCAGACGGCCATAAGCAATGTTTTCACGAATGGTACCACCAAAGAGAAAGACATCTTGCTGCACAATACCGATCTGGCTACGCAGCGATGCCAATGTCATTTTGCGGATATCGATACCATCAATTTTAATGGCACCGGCATTCACTTCATAAAAGCGCGGTAAGAGCGAACAAAGCGTCGTCTTACCGGCACCCGAAGGGCCGACAAAAGCTATGGTTTCACCGGCCTTGATGTCCAGACTGATATTGTTGAGAACCAGCTTCTCCGGTGAATAACCAAAACTGACATTTTCAAAGCTGATATCCCCTTTAAGATCGGCAACAGCCACGGCATCAGGTGCATCGACAATATCCGGCTCGGTTTCCAGCAGCTCAAGGTAGCGTTTGAAGCCTGCAATACCCTTCGGATAAGATTCAATCACCGAGCTGATTTTCTCAACCGGACGGATAAATACTGTTACCAAAAGCAGGAAGGAAACAAAACCACCTGCACTCAGCTGATCCTGCAGCACGAAATAAGTGCCGGCCAGCATCACAATCAATTGCGTCAAACGCATCGACAAATAAGTCAGCGATGTCGAAGCTGCCATGATCTTATAAGCATTCAGCTTGGTCTGACGGTAATTCTGGTTGTCACGGGCAAAAAGTTCACGTTCATGGTCTTCATTGGCAAAAGCCTGCACCACACGCATGCCGCCGACATTTTCTTCCACACGTACGTTAAAATCACCAACGCGGCGGTAAAGAGCACGGAAGTTCTGCGTCATGCGGCTGCCGTAACGGCCTGATACCCAAACGACAAAAGGCACAACCGCTGCCGTAATCAGCGCCAGTTGCGGATTGACATAGAACATCAAAATGAAAGCGCCGATAAATGTCATAATGGCAATGAAGAGATCTTCAGGACCATGATGGGCAACCTCGCCCACTTCTTCCAAATCTTTGGTTACCCGTGCAATCAGATGGCCGGTTTTATTATTATCATAAAAGCTGAATGATAATTTCTGCATATGGTCAAACAGCTTGCGACGCATTTCTGTTTCAATATTGATACCAAGCATATGGCCCCAATAGTTCACAATCGCCATCAAACCGGTATTGACCAGATAAATCCCTAATAGAGCGGCCGACGCGACTAAAATCAGCCCCCAGTGTTGGCTCGGCAGCAAATCATCAACGAATAGTTTGACGGCCATCGGGAAGCCAAGCTCCAGAAGGCCTGCCAAAATCGCGCAGCCGAAATCCAAAAAGAACAACCCCTTATAGGGCTTGTAATAGTCCATAAACCGACGAAGCATCTTCATTCCAAATTACTGGCAGACTGCCGATATTTCAGGCGCCTGCATTATTCCCGTCTTGCGGCATCTCCACTGGCGCCTTTGCGCCAATAAGCAACAACCAGATGTTTCTCGTGGGGAATTTTCTTCTCCTTGCGAATAAAGCCTCTGATTGAACGAAAAGCACTAAATTCGCAGCCCACCCAGACAAAAATATTCTCTTCATGATCCGGATAATCAACGGCTTTCACAGCATCATAAAGTAGTTCTTTATTGTCACCTTTGGTAGCATTACGATGAAGCCAGCGAAGATCAAGCTCTGCTTTTGTTTTTAAGAGTTGTTCTTCCGCTTTATCAGCAATTTCTATCCGCACTGTGGCTTTACTGCCAGCAGGCAGACTTTCCAAAATGCGCGCAATAGCGGGAAGCGCCGTTTCATCACCGGCCAACAAATACCAATCAGCCGTCAAAAGCGCACTGCCGCCACCTGGCCCTGTCATGCCGACAATATCACCCGGTTTTGCCTCGACAGCCCAGCGCGCTCCATAACCACCATCCTGATCGCCATCTTCGTCACATTCATGCAAAACGAGATCAATATCGACAATACCGGCATCCGCATCAATATGACGGATAGTATAGGCACGTCCGACCAATTCCTTTTCGCCTTCAGGCCAGACCGGAATGCCATTTTCCCCCATCACCGGCCATTCAGGTTTCACATTTTGATGCTTGGGGAAAAGAAGACGCACATGCAAACCATCGCGGGTAAAGCGCTCAAGGTTTTCACCTCGCAAACGCACACGACGCATCAAAGGGGTTACTTCAGTATTTGAAACCACCTGCATTTCACGTAAAAATGCCAATACAGTTCCCGCACCACCATCACCGCTCCAGACAATTTTGGCGCCCGATTTTTCCGCTTTCAATGTCTCGGTCAACTGATAGGCAATGGCATATTTCATATAAGCCAATCCTGCATCATCTTCAGATGTTACACTGACGCAAAATTTTTCAGGCTCAGCCGACAAATCCGCCGAACCATAAGGCAGCGTAATTTTTGTAACCGCACTATCTATAGTGATCTGCGCATGTTCTTCAAAAATTTTGGTAATTTTATCGATGAGTACGGAAGGATCCTGAACCGCAGTTTCAAGATTAGCTTGCAAAATGGTCATGGATTTTCCCCTTCCGCCAGTTTCAACTGCAGATTGACTGCATCATCCATGACCTACCTATTTAAACATGATAATTCAAGTCATATTTAAATCATTTCGGTTTTTGCGAACACAAAATTGTGACCGGCAAAGCCTGCCGCCAGACATCAAAAGAACCAAGCTCTGCTGCTTGCGCCATCGAAATACGCACCAACTCGCCCCCATATTGTGCACGCCATTGATGCAAAGCCATCTCGCTTTGTAAGGTCACCGCATTGGCCACCAAGCGCCCTCCAGGCTTCAGCGCACCCCAACAGCTTTGCAAAACATCCCTGCCCGTCACACCGCCACCAATGAAAATTGCATCCGGCGCTTCAAGACCAGTGAGTGCTTCCGGCGCTTTACCACGCACCAATTGCAATGCCGGAACACCTAAATTTTCAGCATTTTTTAAGATAAATTCTTGTCTTTGTGCATTGGCTTCAAGGGCGATAGCACGGCAAGTCGGGTGCATCAGCATCCATTCAATACTGATTGAGCCGCAGCCCGCACCCACATCCCACAATAATTGATGCGGCTGCGGCATCAAACGTGCAAGCGTGACGGCGCGAATATCCTGCTTGGTCAATTGACCGTCATTGATAAAATGCTCATCGCTTAGACCAGCGCCAAGCGGAAAGACGACAGAATGTTCATCTGCGATACATTCAATCGCCAAGATATTCAAATCAGCACAATCTTGCGCCTGCCATGACGCTGCTTGCCCACGAATAATGTGCTCTTTTTCGCCGCCCAAATGCTCCAATACGTTGACCTGACTACTCCCGAATCCGCGCGCGTGCAATAATTTTGCCGCCGCCAAGGGTGTTTTGCCGCTATCGCTCAGCACCAAAAGCTTGTTTCCGGCATGAATATGTTTTTGCAAAATCGCCAGTGGCCGACCATGTACGCTTAAACATTCCACATCCTGCAATGCCCAGCCCATCCGCGCTGCGGCCAATGAATAAGAAGACGGGAAAGGAATTATTTCCACTTCATCAAGAGTGAAATGACGCATCAGGCTGGCACCCATGCCGAAAAACATCGGGTCGCCGCTGGCAAGCACTACAACCGGCTTGCTGCGCATTGCCTCAATCATCTGATAGGATTTTGAAAACGGTATCGGCCACGCGTTTACTTCTGCCTGATGATGGCCTGCCACCAAAGCCAGATGACGTTCGCCCCCAAAAATAAACACTGCCGAAGCAATGGCATTTCGTGCTTGCTGTCCAAGACCAGAAAAACCGTCCTCGCCAATCCCGATCACTGTCAGCCAGCGTGCCATCTTTTTTGCTCCTTTTACTCTCAAGACTGGTTTGACTGTGGCATGATTAAAGATCAAGGCGTATAAGAAAAAAATGCCCGCAAACCTGCTTAACATTGCTCCTTCTACTGACCGTCGCAGCGCCTGTCCCGGATTATTCCGCATGACCCGCGCATTGGATGGGTTTATCTGCCGCATCAAGCTGCCACTTGGTCGGATCACATGCCAGCAAGCAGACGAAATCGCACGGCTCAGCCAGACTTACGGCAATGGTATTATTGAGCTGACGATTCGCTCCAATTTACAATTGCGCGGCGTAAAGCCTGAAAACCGTGAAGCTTTGATTGCAGCTTTAATTGCATGCGGATTAGGCCCATTACGACCTGAGGGCGATGATGTGCGCACTGTCATGGTCAATCCGACCATTGGCATGGATGCCAGCCAATTGACCGACACCACCGATCTCGCCAATGAACTGTTGCGGATTTTGCAATTAACGCCGCGCTATCACGCATTGTCGCCTAAATTTTCACTGCTAGTTGATGGCGGCGAGGCTTGCGCTATCACTACCCATCCAAATGATATTTGGCTCAGTGCTTGTGAGGACGGCGAACATTTTGCATTCGGCTTTGGCTGTGTGCCGCTTCAGTCTGATTATATAATCAGGCAAACTGATGCTCTTGCTTTTGTCTGCGCCTGTCTGGACAAATTCTTGGCGCTGGCTGAACAATTCAACATCAGCCGGATGAAGCAATTATTTGCCTATATCAGCCATGAAGAATTGATCGCTGAAATAAAAAAACAATTTAGCGGAATTATTGCATCAAGCCACTGGCAGCGCCAAGAGGCAAAAGCTTTTACCCAACTCGGCCAACACAAACATCGTGATGAAACGAAATACTATGTCAGTGCGATGCCGTTTTTAGGACGGCTTTCACCACAAGACCTGCAAAAACTTGGCATCATCGCTCTGTCTGCCGGTGCTGATTATTTCTGCCTCACCCCTTGGCAAAGTTTTCTGATCCCCAATATTGATGCGGAAAAAGCGCCAGCCATTTTACGAGCATTACATGAGGCAGGCTTTGCCACCAAAAGCCACGATATTGCCGCCAATATCCGTGCCTGTTCCGGTTCAAAGGGATGCGCTTCCGCTTTAGCAGACACGCAAAGCGATGCCAAACAATTGGCACAGCTGCTCGGACAACAAACAATGCCGTTTATTCATCTGACCGGCTGTGCCAAGTCTTGTGCATCTTTAAGTGCCTTGCCGGTCACGCTTTTAGCCACCAAACCACAACATTATGACCTCTTTTTGCAAGACAAAACTGGACGATCGCGTTTTGGAAGGCTATTGGCCAGCAATATAACAATTCAGGATGCAGCCAAATTGCTGCAACAACACCAAATATCCAAACCTACAGGAACCGGTAATGTCTGATTATATTCGTGACGGACAGGCGATTTACGATCGCTCTTTCGCCATCATTCGTTCTGAAGCCAATCTGGCAAACATTCCTGCAAACATGGAAAAACTGGCCGTACGCGTGGCGCACGCTTCCGGCATGGTTGATATCATTGATGATCTGGTATTTTCAAGCGGTGCGGGTAAGTCCGGCCGCGATGCATTGCTGGGTGGTGCGCCAATTATTTGTGATGCCCGCATGGTTGCTGAAGGTGTGACCCGCGCAAGATTGCCAGCCGATAATCAGGTCATTTGCACATTAAACGATCCGTCTGTGCCGGAACTGGCCAAAAAACTTGGCAATACCCGTTCTGCCGCCGCCCTTGAATTATGGTTGCCGCATCTGGAAGGCAGTGTCGTTTCTATCGGCAATGCGCCCACCGCCCTTTTCCGCCTGCTTGAAATGATCGACCAAGGCGCACCAAAGCCTGCGCTCATCATCGGTATGCCGGTTGGTTTTGTAGGTGCCGTTGAATCGAAAGATGAACTGGCGGCCAACAGCCGTGGCGTTCCTTTCGTGATTGTGCGTGGTCGCCGTGGCGGCAGCGCCATGGCCGCAGCCGCCATCAATGCGCTGGCTTCGGAGAAGGAATGATGAGCGCAACGCCAAAGGGTAAATTATATGGTCTTGGTGTTGGGCCCGGTGATCCGGAGCTCATCACCCTCAAAGCCCTGCGCCTGCTCAAAGCCTCGCCGGTTGTTGCCTACCACGCTGCCAAAGGCAAAAAAGGTAATGCGCTGACCATCGTCGAAGAATTTTTGTCACCCGACCAAACACGTATGCCGCTGATCTACCCGGTAACAACCGAAAAGCTGCCGCAACATATGAATTACGAGCAGATCGTCAGTGATTTTTATACCGAAATCACCGATCAACTGGCAGAATATCTTGATGCAGGTCAGGATGTAGCGGTGATTGCCGAGGGCGACCCGTTTTTCTTCGGCTCATTCATGTATATTCACGACCGTCTGGCGCATCGCTTTGAAACCCATGTCGTGCCCGGTGTGTGCTCGGTACTTGGTGCCTCTGCCGTGCTGGGTGCACCGCTTTGCTATCGCAATCAGGTGTTGAGCATTCTTTCCGGCGTCATGAGCTATGATGAATTGCGCGAAAAAATCCGCAATACGGATGCTTGCGCCATCATGAAACTGGGTAAGAACCTTGCCAAAGTGCGTGATGTTTTGCGCGCAGAAGGCTTGCTTGAACGCGCACTTTATGTGGAACGCGCCACGATGCAAAATCAACGCATTATCCCTCTTGATGAAGTCAATGCCGATCAATGTCCGTATTTCTCGCTGATCCTCGTACCGGGTGAAAAATGGAACGGACTATGAAACTTGCGCCTGCCATTTTGATTCTAGGTCAAGCCAGCTTAGAGGCGGCCAAAACCATTGCCAGCCTTTATCAAGGGGCTGAAATTTTCGGGCTTGAAACGCGCGTTCAAGGTGCCGACAAGACCTATCCGCATTTTGGCGACACATTACGCGCGCTTTATCAGGAAGGCCGTCCACTGATCGCTTTATGCGCCAGCGGTATTATCATTCGCGCGCTCGCCCCCCTGCTCAGCAACAAACAGGCAGAGCCGCCGGTATTGAGTATTGCCGAAGATGGGAGCGCCGTCGTGCCGCTACTTGGTGGTCTGACTGGCGTTAATGAAATGGCAAAGAGCATTGCCAAAGCCTTTGATGTCAAACCCGCCATCACCACCAGCGGTGAATTGCGCTTTGGCATCAATCTGTTGCATCCACCAAGCGATATAAGCTTGGCCAATCCTGAAACGGCCAAAAAATTCACCTCCGATTTGCTGGCAGGTGAAAATTTGCGCCTCATCGGCCAGTCGCAATGGATCAGACGTTCCAAATTACCGCTCAAAGATGACGGCACTTTAACAATCCGCATCACGCCGGAATTAACGACACCCAACGATAATGAGCTGGTCTATTATCCGCGCACCATTGTCATCGGCATTGAAAAACCTTGTGCCGATTTACACGATCACGTGGTAAAAATTTTGACAAATGCAGGATTGGCACCTGCCTCGCTGGCATTGATCCTTGCCCATGAGCGTGATTGCAACAATGACGATATCCGTCATTTCGCGGCGCAATCCGGTTTGCCATTGCGTTTTATCGTGTCAGATGGAGCTCTCGCCCCGCACAGCGTCGATGAACCGGTCAAGCTGATTGAAGACAGTCACGTCACACTCGCGATTGCCAATACACCAGAAGACATCGTCTTATGTGGTCGCCCGCGTGGACGTTTGAGCGTTATTGGTCTGGGCCCCGGCGACAAGCAATTCACCACGCCTGCCGTGCTGGCGGAACTTGACCAAGCGCAAGACCTGCTCGGCTATGAAACCTACATTAAAATGGCCGGAACCTTGCGTGAAGATCAGCGCATTTATGCAACTGACAATCGTGAAGAAATGCAGCGCGCCCGCCACGCCTTTGAACTGGCAGCCTCTGGCCGCTCGGTAGTGATGGTTTCATCGGGTGATCCGGGTGTCTTTGCCATGGCGACCGCGGTGATGGAAGCCCTTGACCAAAGTGATAATCCAAGCTGGCACGCGGTTGAGCTGGTCATTCAGCCCGGCATTTCTGCCGCGATGTCGGCAGCCGCTAAAGCCGGTGCGCCATTGGGGCATGATTTCTGCATCATTTCGCTGTCAGACAATTTAAAGCCGTGGAGCGTGATTGAAAACCGCATCCATCATGCAGCTTTAGCTGATATGGTAATCGCGTTTTACAATCCGGTTTCCAAAGCGCGTCCGCATCAGTTAGGCCAAGCCATTGAGAAATTGCGCGAGCTACGTGCGCCTTCAACACCAGTGATACTGGCACGCGATATAGGTCGTCCAGCTGAAGGCTTACGCCATATTACCCTTGGTGAACTGCATTCCGATATGGTGGATATGCGCACGGTTGTACTTGTCGGCTCCAGCCTGACACGGACATTTGGCACCAGCATGGGGCAAAAATGGACCTATACACCACGCTGGTATGGCGGCGCGCATCGTCCCGAAGGTTTCAGGTAAATCACAAATACAAAAAAGGCAGGGAATTCCCTGCCTTTTTCATTTTATCAATCAGTCTTATTTTGCCTTGCCTTTGGCAGAGGCCTTCACAACTTCTGCTTTCTTAGCCGGTGCCTTATTGGCAGAAGCCGCAGCGGCAGCAGCATTCGCGGCCGCCTGATCTGCACTCATCGGGGTCGTATCGACAACCGAGCGCACGCCGCCCTTGGCATTGACCGAGCAGACAGCACTGCGCAAATCGACCTTCATGATGACATCGGTGCCACCGGCAGAGCCCGGACGCGTATCAACCGCTGAAATCACTTTTTCAGGCAGGAAATATTTATTGGCAGCAGCGGTGATGCAAGCATCAGCCAATGCCGGATCAACATATTTGGTCACAGGTGCAAAAAAACCTGAGGATGTGCCCGATCCCGAAATCGGCATCTGCGCTTTGGTCTGTGTGCCGCCTGAAGGTGTGGGTGTCGTTGTACAAGCAGCCATTAAAGGGGCAATCATCGCCAGTAACATAAAACGGGTTCCGGTGCGGGCACGACCAAGCATAGCATTCCTCACATAGACTGAATGGGGGCAAATATTAACTGAAATAACTATTCGCTTTTGCGAAATTGTCGAGTGGCAGGAAGGTCACAACGCAATATTTAATGCAAAACTGCACAGCTGATTGCACCTTTATTTCAAAATCCAGTTCAAAATTTCATACCAATCCGCCATCCGGATCGGTGTTCCGTGATTGCCACTTTCAAAGCGACGAAACTGCGCCGGATAGTTGGATGCAGACTTTTTCAGCTTTTGATAAAAAGCCTCCATATCAGAAACAGCAAAAACCGGATCACGGCTGCCATGCGCCAGAAAGACCGGTAAACGGCGCTTAAAACTGGCAGTCTTTAAATATCCATCGTCCCATAATGAACCAAGCAACACCAGTCCGTTCAAATGCGAAGCTGCCTGCTCATTGGCAGCGATACGCCAGCATAGAGCACCGCCTGCTGACCCGCAGGATAAAACCAATTGTGCCCTAGGCGATTGTGATTTTAAAGTGCTTATCAAAGCGGCAATTTGCGCCTCGCCCTGATCGGCAAAGTCTTTAAATTCCGGCGTAACATAAAGGCCGCCATTCTGGCTTGTCAGATATTTGACACGATTAAAATTACCACCAAAAGTAAAATCATTCATGCCCTGATGGCGGTTACCGCCCCGGCCATGCAGATAAATGACAATAAAGGAAGCATTCTTGAGTTTACCGGCAGCCATTGCCTTAACGTTGCCGGCTTCGGTTTTAAACACCAGATCCTGCTGATTAGCACGTGCGCGCAAACTGATATAATTATCTTTCACGCGCTTTTCCGGAATGGCATCACGCCCGTTGATATCGCGCATCTCATTGTAATCAATGATCTGATAAGCACCATTATCTTTGGACGATATAACCGCCGGATAAGCAAAATATTCATTTTTATAGGCAGGCAACACCCCGGCTGAAGCCGTATTCACAACACCTGTCGCAATTAATGCGCTCAGATATGTGATCGATTTTACAAGCTTCAGCAAATGACAAACCTCCGGTAAGGATTTACCCTTATATTCAAAGCGGCAATGTATGATAGCGGCGATTGAGATAAATCAGCGCTTCCTCATCCGTTTTTTGCGAAACGCCAACCACTTCGCCAAACACCACGTAATGGGTAGAATGTTCCTGCACACTGGTAACGATACAGTCAAACGATGCCAGTGCATCGGCCAAAACCGGCGCGCCTGTTGTTAATGTCTGCCATTGCGCCAAAGCGAAACGCTCGTCTTGTGTCATCTGAAACCGGCCGGAAAAAGCATCCGACAGTTTTTGATGCGCTGACGATAAAGTATTAATGGCAAATACACCATTCTCAATGAACAGCTTGTTATATTCATGCACTTTCTGCAAGCAAACTAAAACTGTCGCCGGATTATCCGAAACCGAACAGCAAGCAGTTAGGGTAAGCCCGCGTCTGCCCGACTTACCATCTGTGGTTACCAATTGCACCGCACCGGCAAAATGGCTCATCGCATTGCGATATGTCTGCGGCTCGACTGCCGTCATTTCCGGACCTGTTACCTTCACGCTTTGCACACTGTCACCCTGAATATACCCAAATGCGATCAAATTTACACCGCTCAATACGGCAATCCATACCAATTGAGCAAGATGTTTCTTGTTATTTTATTTGAGGCATTGCACGATGAAGCTTAAACCGCTACCCACATTTATGTTATTTTCGCTTTCCATCGCTTTAAACAAGATCGTTCTGCCATGATGTCCGGCTCTGCAAAAGCCCTGATGATAGTGAGTTTTCTGACCGTAACTTTTAATGCGGCTGGTGTCGCGCGGGCTGATGAAACCAAAATTGGCTTTGCAGCACCACTTTCCGGCTCCTTTGCAATGCTTGGCGAACAATTGGTTAAGGGCGCTAAACAAGCCCATAACAATGCTGCCACCCTTATTATTGCAGATGATTCTTGCTCTTCGGAAGGTGGAAAACAAGTGGCAGAGCGCTTTGTTGAGCAAAAAATTACCCTTGCCACTGGTTTTATATGCAGTGAAGCGCTTGAAGCTGCGTTACCACTTTTACAGCAGAATAATATTCCCGTGCTCAGCAGCGGTGTGCAGGAACGAACACTGCTTGAAAAAAGAAAACCTTTCTCTCCACCGGTATATCGTTTGGCAACCGGCATGGAAAAAGAGGTTGCTGCCACCGGTTCTGTTCTTGGCAGCCTCTGGAAACAAGAGCCTTTTGCGATTATCGATGACGGTACGATTGAAGGGCGTGAACTGGCGGCTGGCGTATTGAATGCACTCAAAGAGCAGCAACTCGCACCGGTTTTTACCGATACTTACCGCCCCGGCCTTACCAATCAAAATGCGCTTGTCTCGCGGTTGCGTCGTGCCGGTGCCAGCCATGTCTTTATCGGCGGACAAGCCGATGATGCAGCCGCAATTGCACAAAGTGCTAAGGGCTTGAATTATCCGTTGATTATTGCCGGCGGTGCTTTATTGAACGCAATCCCGAACGGCCTACCGCTTTCAACCGACACTTTTATGGTGGCACCCCTTGCCCCAGCATCATTAAAATCAGCACAGAACTTCAGACAAGAAATGCAAGATCGCGGCGAAATTGTCGACACTTATCTGACAGCCGGTTTTGCCACAATGCAGATAGCTGATCAGGCACAAAAGCTGTCGCAAGAAAAACACCTGCCCATTGCCGAGATTTTATCTTCTACCGCTTTTGAGACTATCCTCGGCACTATTCGCTTTAATCAAAACGGTATGCGCAGCGACAATCCCAATCGACTGCATCGATTCAATGGCAAAGATTTTGCACCGGTCGAAAATTAGGCCAGCCAAACAACAAATGCTGTAATGCCAACCATAACAGCCATCACACTCATCGTTTGCCAGAAAAGCCTGACCGCTGCATCAATGTCATCCGCTTTTGCATCCCTTCGTCCGCCTTCATTTAAAGTCGGACTGGCAACAAGCTGACCATAATAATGGCGTGGCCCTGCCAATGCGAGCCCAAGGGCGGCAGCATATGCGCTTTCCGGCCAACCGGCATTGGGCGAGCGGTGCGAACCCGCATCATGCCACATAACCTGAAAGCAATTTCGTGCAGACGTCAAACCACGGGTCACCAGCACAGCCAAGACTATTAACAGCCCCGTCAATCTGGCCGGAATGAGATTGACCAGATCATCAAATCTGGCCGCGAACCAACCATAATAGAGATAACGTTCATTCTTATGACCAATCATGGAATCAGCCGTATTGATAAGCTTGTAGGTGAGCAATCCCGGCAAGCCCAGAAGCAGATACCAAAAGACCGGAGCAACCACCCCATCGGAAGCATTTTCCGCCAGACTTTCAATGGCTGCACGCGAGACACCGCCCTCATCCAAGTCTTGCGGGTCACGCCCGACAATCATTGAAACCTTATCGCGCCCTTTTACCAAGCCTCCCTCACGCAAGCCTATCGCCACTGCCTGCACATGGTCTGCCAGACTTTTTTGCGCCAGAAAAACCATCACAATCAAGGTTTCAATGATAGCGCCAGCAAGGTTTAGTTGGCGCAAAAGCAATTGCAAACCAAAGGTCAATCCGCCAACCAACAATATCGAAAATAGCATTGCCAATGTGCCGCGCAGTCGCAGATTTTGCGGCATCCGATCTTTATGGTTTAAACGCTTTTCAAAGAAGCTAATCAGCTTACCAAAGATCATAACCGGGTGCGGGATCCGCGCCCACATCCATGCCGGATCACCAATTATGCGATCCAACAAAATCGCCAAAAACAATATAATCAGCTTTATTTCCATGATCTTAGCCGAGAACCTTGAATCAAATCATCAAGCTTTAAATGTCAAGAGCGCGTCTTCCAGACGTTTTAAATCGGCTGGCTCTTTCGCAAGCCCCACCCGCAACCAATTGGGCGCATAATCAAATTTGCGCACCCAAATATACTGCTCTGCCAAATGCTGCCATAGTGCGTGGGCTTCCTCACATTGCACCAGCGAGAACAAATTGGTTCCGCCAATTTCCTCTAAATTGCAACGGGCAAATACCGCCGACAATCCCTCGCGCCGCTCTTCAATCCGGCGACGGAAACTATCCAAATCTTCACTGGTGAAAGCAGCCTGTGCAATGGCCAAAGCAGGGCCAGATACAGCCCATGGCCCCAAGCGCGCTGCAATCTTTTCGATAAGCTCAAGATTGGAAAAGGCAAAGCCCAAACGCACACCGGCAAGGCCGAAGAACTTGCCAAAAGATTTTAGCACAATCAGCGGCTCATCTTTGGCATAAGACACTAAAGAAGCGCCTTCATGTACATCGGCAAACGCTTCATCAACGATCAAAAAGCCGCCTTGACGGCCAAGCTCACGCGCTAGGTTCAACAATTGTTTCGCCGAAATATAACGGCCATCCGGATTATTCGGATTGACCACCACGACAACCGAGACATGCTCCGGAATATCCTCAAGTGCGGCACAAGAATGCACATTCCAACCGGAACGTTGAAAGCTGGCAGCATATTCTTGATAGGTCGGCGTTAAAATCGCCATGTCGCCCGCGTCAGCCAAGAGCGGCATGATTTGAATAAGCGCTTGGGTGCCCGGCGCTGTCGCAAGCGGTGCTTGCGGTTCAGCCCCATAAAATCCGCGTGCCGCAGATAAAGCCCATTGCAGCACGCTCTCATCGGGCAAACGATGCCACAGGTTCAAAGGTAAGTCCGGCAGCGCAAAGCTTTCCGGATTGATGCCTGTTGACAGATCAAGCCAACCGGAAAATTCGCCGCCAAAATGAGCGATTGCTGCATCAATACCGCCGCCATGAAACACTTTTTCCGGCGCGCGATTGCTCACCAATGTGGTCACTGATCGTCTCCGACCATATCAATCACATGCATGAAAGACCCCGAAACTGAGCCAAGCCGTAAACCTGCCACGCCCAGATCTTCATCAATCGCATCACGAACTTGATAAAGCGGCTCCGCAGTCCCTTCACGCACAATAGAGGCATAATGGAACTGATGGCCACGCAATTCCATCTGCCAAGGCGCACCGGCCAATGGTTTGAGTTTGCGATAGCCCAAATTCAAACGACGTTGGGCAAAGCTGGTTTCAAGCGGCAAAAGGCCAAGCATTTTATGCTTTTTTCCAGCCGCATCTTCCAGAGTTTCGCCCAGCATCATATAGCCGCCGCACTCGCCATAAATCGGCACATTTTCAGCAGCCAAGCGCTGCATTTCCTGTCTGAAATGCGATGCATTGCTCAAATATTCCGCAAATAATTCCGGATAGCCACCCGGCAAATAAACCGCGTCACATCCAGCCATTGGCGCTTCATCTTTCAACGGCGAGAAAAACGAAACCTCAGCCCCGCGACGTACCCAGCCATCAATCAAGTGGGTATAGGCAAAAGCAAAAGCATCATCACGCGCCACAGCAATACGCTGGCCTAATGGCGGCAGACGGGTGACATTGGCCATTGTGCCATGCAGACGCACACTTTTCCAAATGCGCTCCAACTGCACGAAATCCAACCGATCACGCATGACCGATGCAGCATTATCAATAAAAGCGTCGAGATCGCCATGTTCATTGGCCTGTACGAGTCCCAGATGACGCTCCGGCAAGGTCAGGCTATCAATGCGCGGAATGGCGCCGACAACCGGAATGCCCAAGGGGCTCAACGCTTCGCGCAGCATTTTTTCATGTCGCGGCGTACCGACACGGTTTAAAATCACACCGCCTACCATGATGTCGGGACGGAAATTGGCAAAACCTTGCACCAGTGCGGCTACTGAATGCGATTGGCGAGCGCAATCAACAACGAGAATGACGGGCAAGCCTAGTAATTCTGCTAAGTCAGCCGCAGAGCCGGTACCGTCAATCGCACCGTCATAAAGCCCCATCATGCCTTCAGCGATCAGCAATTTACCGCCTTCGGTCATACGGCCTGCTAAAGCACTGATCAGTTCACTGCGCATACCCCACGGGTCGAGATTAAAACATCTGGCACCACTGGCAGCGGCATGAAAAGCCGGATCAATATAATCAGGGCCGATTTTGGCCGGTGCCAGCGGCAGGCCGCGATCTTTCAATACACGCAACAGCCCGAGCGTTACTGTTGTCTTACCGGAACCCGAACATGGTGCGGCTATCACAAAGCCCTTCATGCAACTTCTCCCTGTTCATTTTTCCGTATCAGTTCATCATTGTTTAAAAGGCGACCACTTTGCGCGCCCAACCAATCAAGGCTTTCACGCAGTTTAACCACCTCGCCCACCACCACAATGGCTGGCGGCTCTAATCCTGCTTCACGCACATGTTTTTCCGCCTTTTCCAAGGTGGTTTCCAAGACATGTTGATTTTTAAGCGACGCATTGCACACAAATGCAATAGCCTCATCAGGTGCGCGCCCTGCTTCAATCAGGCGGCGTGTAATTTCGCCAATATGCTTCATCGCCATATACATGACGATCACTGGTGAAGCGCGCGCAATACTGTGCCAATCCATCTTATCCGGCATCACACCATTGGCATCATGTCCGGTTAAAAATGTTACACTTTGATTGATCGTCCGGTGCGTTGTCGGAATACCTGCATAAGCCAATCCGCCGATACCGGCGGTCACACCCGGAACAACGCGAAACTTAATACCGTGCTCAACCAATGTCAGCGCTTCTTCGGCACCACGGCCAAACACAAAAGGATCACCGCCTTTGAGACGCAAAACACGCTTGTTCTGACGTGCCAGTTCCACCAACCGCAAAGAAATATCACGCTGTTTGGCCGATGGTTTGCCACCGCGTTTTCCAGCATATTCCAACACAGCATTTTCATTGGCAAATTGCAGACAGGTTTCATCCACCAAAGCATCGTAGACAATCACATCCGCCTGCTCAAGCCCGCGTACGGCATGCAGTGTCAAAAGGCCAGGATCACCGGGACCGGCACCGACCAGCCATACTTGCCCCTGTTCCAGTTCGGGCAGCAGATCCTGTTTTGCTTGCTTGTTCATGCGGTCTTCTTCATGCATCATAAAATTTCATTGATATCACTGTTATCGGATATTGAGCGGAATTGAATAGTGAATTGCTCTTATTTGCATAAATTTTCTCTGTGTCCGGCCGCATAATCGACTATAAGACCTCTATGAGTGAGATGACAGAACCAGACAATGAACATGAAGTGCAAACCGATGCACCAGCGCTGCGCAAAGGCTGGACAACGGGTGCCTGCGCTACAGCTGCAACCAAATCAGCTCTGACTGCATTGATTACCGGCGAGTTCATTGATCCTGTCGGTATAATTTTGCCCAAAGGTGAAGTGCCTTTCTTTCCGCTTGTGTTGGAAAGCTTGGGTGAGGGCTATGCCATGGCAGGTATTGTCAAAGATGCAGGTGACGATCCTGACGTCACCCATGGTGCGACAATCATCTCCACGGTTTTTCCGGCTCCTCCCGGCACAGGTATTATTTTTCAGGCCGGCGATGGTGTCGGTACAGTTACCCGTCCTGGACTACCGATTCCGCCCGGTGAAGCGGCGATCAATCCGGTGCCGCGTAAAATGATGACCGAAATTTGCGAAGAAATCTGCGCTCAATACGGCTTGCCCGCTGATTTGGTGATTATGATTTCTGTGCCGGATGGCGAAGAAATTGCCAAACAAACATGGAATCCGCGTCTTGGTATTGTCGGCGGCATTTCAATTTTAGGCACCACCGGTGTGGTCAATCCGTTTTCCTGTTCGGCATGGATCCATTCCATCCATCGCGGCATTGATGTGGCACGCGCTGAAGGGCAAAAACATGTTCTTGCCGCGACCGGCTCCACGTCAGAAACAGCAGCGCAAGATATTTATAACCTGCCTGATTTCGCCATTTTGGATATGGGTGATTTTGCCGGTGGCGTTTTAAAATATCTGCGTAACCATCCGATTGATAAATTAACGCTTGCCGGTGGTTTTGCGAAACTTACCAAGCTTGCTCAAGGCGCGCTTGATCTGCATTCTGCCCGCAGTCAAGTCGATATGGGCTTCTTGTGGGAAACGGCAAAAACACTTGGTGCACCTGATGATATGCGCGAGATGATTCTATCTGCGAACACTGCGCTTGAAGTACTTGAAATGACTCAAAAGATTGATCTCGCCCTGCCGCAAGCCATTGCACAAAAAGCACAAGAAACAGCACTCAACACATTGCGTGGCGCAGCAGTTGAGGTCGAGATTATTGTCACAGACCGTAAAGGCACCATCCTTGCCCGCCTTTGATTGTAAAATCCTGTTGCTTGGCGGCACCACGGAAGCGGCTAAGCTGGCGCAGGTGTTAAATGCGCAGGGTTTTCACACCATCACTTCACTGGCTGGCAGAACCGCCACCCCATCGCCTGTTGAAGGCATGGTACGCAGTGGCGGTTATGGTGGCGCAGATGGTTTGAGCACCTATATTCTTGCAGAAAGCATCAATCTCATCATTGATGCGACACATCCTTTTGCCAAGCAAATTTCTGCTAATGCGCGGCAAGCAGCCGACAGAACCCGTTGCCCCCTTATCCGGCTTGAACGCCCCGCATGGCAGCAACGACCACAAGACCTCTGGCAGTTAATCCATAAAGAAGAAGAGGCCGCACGCTTGTTGCCCAGTGGCGCACGCGCATTTTTAGCGCTTGGCCGTCAGCATATTGCGCCGTTTCAAAGCCGTGATGATGTGCATTTTATCATGCGGATGATTGATCCGGCTGAAGTGGCATTGCCGCTGAACCATCAAATTATTCTGGCAAAGCCAATGGGTTTTGAAGATGAGTGTGACTTGTTACGTCAGCACAAAATCACCCATCTTGTCTGCCGCAATTCGGGTGGCACAGCATCTTATCAAAAAATCCGTGCAGCACGCGAGCTGGCAATCAATGTTTTGATGATTGAGCGCCCCACACCTGTTGCGCGCCACATTGTCGAAGATGCCGAGGCGGTGCTGAGCTTTGTCTATCAGCTTTTCGGTTCGCCTCCACGCAGTGCATGCTGATGGCTCTCATGATAAAGGGCTGAATCACGAAAATTCTTTGCGTCCAAAGCACGGCCGATAAAAATCATCGCGGTGCGTTTAACACCATGTTCTTCTATCTTGGTGCGAATATCAGCCAATGTGCCTTTGATAAATTCTTCATCCGGCCAGCCAACCCGATAAGCTACAATCACCGGACAATCCGCACCATAAAGCGGCAATAATTCATCTTCAATTTTTGCCAGATTGCGGATCGACAAATGAATAACCAATGTCGCACCAGATCGGCCAAGATTACTGAGCGTCTCACCGTCCGGCATGGCGGAAGACTTCATCGAAGTGCGCGTCAAGATGATTGACTGGTTCACACCTGGAATGGTCAGTTCTTGTTTCAGGGCGGCGGCGGCGGCGGCAAAAGCCGGCACACCCGGCGTTACATCATAATCAATTCCAAGCGCATCAAGCCTGCGCATTTGTTCAGCCATTGCACCATAAATCGACGGATCACCGGAATGGACACGCGCCACATTCAAGCCTTTTTCATGCGCATCACGCATCGCTTTAATGATCTCATCCAAGTTAAGCGAGGAACTATCAATCAACAGCGCATCTTGCGGCGCACTAGCAACCAGTTCCTTTGGCACCAAAGAACCCGCATAAATGCAGACCGGACATTGCTCAATCAATCGCTGGCCGCGCACCGTAATTAAATCCGCAGCACCCGGCCCTGCACCGATAAAATGAACAACCATAATTCCAACTCATCCAAATATATTAATGCGATAATCGCATTAGCTATTGCGCTACTGCAAATGTCGTATTGGCAAAACTTACCTTCTCAACGATCAACATTGATTTTTGCCCAGCGGCCAGCAGCGCCGCAGCCTCGGCCACACCATGACAGCCAATTCGCTTAAACAACTGATCCGACGGATTTTTAAGCCGCGCAGTTACCGTTTCAAGTTCACTTGCTTCATAAAAGAAAACCGGCACATCAAAAAGCTTTTCCAATGCTGCAATCACATTACTCCCCTGTTTTGATGCAAGGGTGGCAATGCCATCAATCTGATACCCTGCTGTCACATGACGCGCCAACTCAGCCACTTCAGCAGGCGTTGCCGCACTGCTGAAGCCGATGCCTAAAACCGCCATTAACAACGGTCGCATTTGGAGGCGGTACTTGCTTCCTGCAATTCCTGCGGACTGACATTCAACACTTGAGCCACACGATTAATGAGCGCTGCCTCTGCCACGTCAAAATCATTATCCGAGCAAGCAACAGTCATCAGATCACGCAGCAATGTCACGCGGCGCTCCGGTGCCATTTCTGCAAGCATCGCCGCCGCCTGACGCGTATTGGTCTCATAGGCATAATCTTTAAGATATTCGGTAACTTCCGGCAGTTCTTCAGCCGAAATACCAAAATTGGCAAAAGCGATCTCTTTAAAAGACGCAATTTCTGCCGGATGTTGATCGCCATCGGCAAACACCACATGCATCAGCAACAACAGCTCTGCCGCCATTGCCGGATCTTCCGCCACCCGTTGCACGGCACTTTTCTGTGACAGAAATGCATAAATCCGGTCAAATAAGCTTTCAGCCATTGTCATAATCCCTCTTGAAGTCTTCGCATGTTTTGATTGAGCTAATGCCTGTTTAGTGTTGGCAAGCCTTTTTCCATAAAACAAGCTCTTTTTTAATTGGTGCTAAACCATTAAGACTTCGAAGGACTAAACACCGCCTTGCCACTTCATTCTCTCTCCGGCTTGCATCATGTTTGAATTTTTCGACCAGCTGACCCTGCTTCTCATCGCCGCTGCATTTGTTGCAGGTATTATAGATTCTATTGCAGGTGGCGGGGGCATGATTACCATTCCGGCACTTCTGCTGGCAGGCATGCCACCGGTGGAAGCACTGGGCACCAACAAACTGCAAGGGCTTTTCGGCTCCACATCTGCTACCATCGCCTTCACCCGCAAAGGGCATATTAATTTATCAGAACTGTGGCCAGCGGCATTAATGTCGCTCATAGGTTCGATATTCGGTGCCTTATTGGCAACCATTTTACCGATCAGCATTATTCGCGGTGCCTTGCCGATTTTGCTGATTTTGATCGCACTTTATTTTATGCTGAAGCCCAATATCAGTGATATTGACCGCACCAGCCGGATGAAACCTTTTCTGTTCGGCCTCACCATCGTGCCACTGATTGGTTTTTACGATGGTCTCTTTGGCCCCGGCACCGGTTCTCTCTTCATGCTGGCTTTTGTCTCCATCGCCGGATACGGCATTTTAAAAGCAACAGCCCACACAAAATTGCTCAATTGCGCCTCCAATTTAGGCAGTTTTGTTGCCTTCTCGCTGGTTGTCATGATCAATTGGAAATATGGTTTACTAATGGGAATTGCACAATTTGCAGGTGCGCAGCTCGGTGCATCACTTGCCATGCGGGTGGGTGCCAAAATCATTAAACCATTGCTGATTATTGTGAGCCTGGGCTTAGCTATCCGCCTCATGATGGAAGCAGATAATCCAATCCGGCTTTGGTTGGGTTTCTAAACCCGCAAAGCTACCAGCACCACGCCGCAGCCAATCAATACAATGCCGAACCAATTAATCATCGACATCCGCTCGCCAAGAAAAACGGCGGCAAAAATGGCAACCAATACTACCGACAATTTATCAACCGGTGCAACCCGTGCCGCGTCACCGACTTGCAATGCGCGAAAATAAGCGAGCCATGAAGCGCCTGTTGCCAAACCGGACAGTACCAAAAATACCCAAGACTTGGCCGAAATTTCAGATGGCGATTGCCATTGCCCCGATACACTTAAAAACACACTCAATGCACCAATGATTACAAAAGTGCGGATCAGTGTAGCGAAATCAGAATTGACGCCCTGAATACCCACTTTTGCAAAAATCGCTGTGAGAGCTGCAAAAACTGCCGATAAAAGCGCCCAAAATTGCCAGCTATCAACCATCATATTATCCATCATGGCATGCGCTCAAACTTCATAAAGCTTGAGCGCATTCAATTTTAAAATTCAATGCCTTTTTGTGCTTTCACACCAGAGCGGAACGGATGTTTGATCATTTCCATTTCGGTGACCAGATCAGCCACTTCAATCAGCTCATCCTTGGCGTTGCGACCAGTGATAATCACATGTTTCATCGGTGCCTTGGCTTTCAACACTTCGATCACTTCGCTTACTGGCAGATAGTCATAGCGCAGCACAATGTTCAGTTCGTCACAAAGCACCATGTCATAACTGTCATCAAGGATCATGGCTTTCGCCTGCTCCCATGCATCACGCGCCATCTGGATATCACGGGCGCGATCCTGCGTTTCCCATGTAAAACCTTCGCCCAATGCCGAGATTGTTACTTGGTCAGGAAATTTTTCTAAAACCCAGCGCTCGCCGGTATCCCAAGAACCTTTGACAAACTGCACCACGCCGATTTTCATACCATGACCGAGCGCGCGGAAAACCATACCAAAACCAGCGGTGGATTTACCTTTACCTTTACCGGTATTGACAATCACCAAGCCTTTTTCATCGGTTTTGGTGGCTTGCATCTTGTCACGCGCCGCTTTGATTTTCTTCATCTTCTCGGCATGACGCGCATTGAGCTCTTCTTCACTCATCCCCAGTATTTTATCTGTTTTTTCAGTCATTTGCCTGCCCTTCCGGAATCAAATTATGAGCCATCATTTCCAGTTCAAACCGAGCTGAATTCGAGCGCGGCGTCCAGAACTGCCGTTTAATGGCCTCTTCAAGTTTCTGTGCAATTTCACGCAATGCTGCCGGATTTCTGTCCGCAATGAAAGCCCGCACTTTAGGATCAACAATATAGGCTTGATAGACTGCCTCAAAATGATGGTTAGAGACAGCCCCCGTTGTGGCAGCAAAGGCGAATAAATAATCCACCGTTGCCGCAATTTCGACAGCCCCTTTATAGCCGTGACGCATCACGCCAGCGATCCATTTCGGATTGACCGCGCGCCCGCGCACCACGCGTGAAAGCTCTTCCTGCAAAGTACGGATGACAGGGCGTTCAGGCCGCGAATGATCATTATGATAGACATCAGGTGCCTTGCCGCTCAAATGCTCGACCGTTGCCGCCATGCCGCCTTCAAATTGATAATAATCATCAGAATCGAGCAGGTCATGTTCGCGGTTATCCTGATTTTGCACCACAGCATCGATTGCTTTGAGACGTGTTTCCAACAACCCGCGTTGCGCGTCACCCTCTTCACCTGCACCATAAGCATAACCGCCCCAGACAAGCCAAGCTTCCGCCAGATCACCACGCGCTTCCCAGCCGTTTTCATCCATCAAGGCTTGCAGACCCGCGCCATAAGCCCCCGGTTTTGAGCCAAAAATGCGATAGCCGGCTTGTTTGTCTGCTTCAGCTTCACTTGCACCATTGGCAATCAGCGCTTTCGCTTCTTCACCCATACGAGCGGCAACAGGATTATCGCCTTCGCTTTCTTCCAGCTTACCGACAGCGCGGATAGCCTTATCAAAAAGTACAATCTGTTCAGGAAAAGCATCACGGAAGAAGCCGGAAATGCGCAAAGTCACATCCACACGCGGACGGCCAAGTTTGGCAATCGGGATGATTTCATATCCCGTTACACGCCGCGAGGCCATATCCCATACTGGCTTTACTCCGATCAAGGCTAGGGCTTGCGCAATATCATCACCACCGGTGCGCATATTGGAGGTACCCCAAGCAGTCAGACCAAAGGAACGCGGCCAATCGCCATTATCTTGTGTATAGCGTGTGATCAGCAACTCGGCCGATTTTTTACCCAATTCCCAAGCAGCTGGCGTTGGCACGGCACGGCTATCCACGGAAAAGAAATTGCGCCCCGTTGGCAACACATCGGGGCGGCCACGCGTTGGCGCACCGGACGCGCCCGGATTGACAAAACGCCCGTTGAGCGCGGCCATAAAACCGTTGATTTCAGCAGCACCACAAGATTGCACCCGTGCGCGCAAATCATCATTGATACTGATCATGACCGCTTGGGTTTCAACCCAATCAGCCGGACATTCAATCTCTCCGCTCACCAGTTTTATAGCGAGCAGTTCAATGCGTTCAACCGTATCTCCGCAATTGCGCCACAGATCATCGCTCACCGCTTGCAAGATATCAGGCTTTGCCCCAGTCCACACCTCAGCCATAGCACAGTCAAGCGGGTCGAAACCGTCCAGCAATTGTGCATCTTTGGCAATGGCACGCTGTAAGCTTTGATCACTCTTGGCACCACCAAGCGACACAGCCATCCCGCGCGGCACACGGGCAAGCGCAACAAGCAAATCGGTAAGTAAGCGACCTTCCGGTGCCAGACCAAAAATATGCAAACCATCACGGATTTGCATTTCCTTCAGATCGCACAAATAGGCATCAAGCTTTTGCAGCGCCAAATCTTCATCATCATGGGCATGAATACCGGCATCCTGATCCAAGCCAATATCACGCACTAAATCCAAAATCTGACCTTTGAGACGGATAAGACGGCGCGGATCAAGTCCCGACGCTTCGTAATATTCATCAACCAAAGCTTCCAGATCTTTTAGTGGGCCATAGCTTTCAGCGCGCGTTAAAGGTGGGGTCAAATGGTCGATAATAACAGCACTGCTGCGTCTTTTGGCTTGCGTGCCTTCACCCGGATCATTGACGATAAAAGGATAGATATGCGGTGTCGCACCAAAGACAGCTTCCGGATAACAATTTTCCGATAAAGCCAGCGCCTTTCCGGGTAACCATTCCATATTGCCGTGCTTGCCCATATGGGCGATAGCATCCACTTTAGCCACGTCACGCAGATAAGCATAAAACGCCAGATAGCCATGCGGCGGCACCAAATCCGGCGAATGATAGCTTTCTTTCGGGTCGATAGTATAGCCGCGTGCAGGCTGTATTCCCACCAGCGTTTCGCCATATTGCATCAGCGACAAAGCAAAGCTTTGAGGCTTGTTCATAAAAAACGGATCAGCTTGCGGCTCGCCCCAACGAGCGAGCACCTCTTCCTGAATCTGATTGGGAAGTTTAGCAAAGAAAGCATTGTATTGATTCAAAGAAAGCGTATTGCGCACCACGCGCCCGTCAAGCGCTGCATTGGTGGGGCCTGCCATCAAATCACCAATCAACTGTTCGCCATCAACGGGCAAATCAACCAGCGGATAATTTTGCGCCTGCATCGCGCGCAGCACTTCTACAGTACCGGCTGGTGTGTCCAAACCAACACCATTGCCAAGCCGCCCGTCCCTGTTCGGGTAATTGGCAAGGACCAGCGCAACTCGCCGCTCCGACGGATTTTTTTCTCTTAAGCCTACCCATGCTTTGGCCAAATCCGCCACGAAGTTAACGCGGCTTTGTTCCGGCTCATGGGTCACAATATTGGCTTCCACCGAGGCATCATAATTCTTCGCTGACTTGAACGAAATCGCGCGGGTCAACACCCGCCCGTCCACTTCCGGCAAAGCGACATTCATCGCCAGATCGCGCGAGGAAAGCCCCTGCGGCGAACCCTGCCACATCTCCAGACTGGAACCGGATAAAATCACTTGCAGCACCATCGCGCCACTTGCTTCCAGCACTGTTGGTTGGCGCTCGACGCCCGGTACCGAAACCGCAAAACCGGTCGCATTTAAAACAAGCGACGGTTTATCTTCTTCAAAGATGCGCTCAACAACGGCCACTGAAACCGCGTCTTTCAAACTGCTGATATAGATCGGCAGCACGTTGAGATCACGCGCCTCTAACGCTTCGATCAGCGCTTCAATCGGCTTGGTCTGGCCGCTTTGCACCAGTGCGCGATAAAAACAAATCGCCACCACCGGTGCATATTTGTTGGCTCGCACCTCGCGCAATTCTGCAACCGATCTAACCCCACCTTCCGACCACCAAAGACCGGCCTTCAATAATGGTGCGGCTTCCACCGGACGCTCGCGCCCATCAATCAATGAAGCACAACATTCCAAAAAACCACGCGCATTCTGTGCGCCACCTTCGATCAGATAATGCCACAGACTATCCAGATCATGCGGGGCGACAGTTGAATAGCGCTTGAGGCTTGCATCAGGCTTATCGTCACCCGGCAAAACTGCGAGCATAACGCCGTGATTAACGGCGCAAGCATGCAGCGCTTCCAAGCCATATGGCCAGTAGCTTTCACCACCAATCACCCGCACGACAATCAGCTTTGCAAAACGCGCCGTGCGCTCCACATAAGTGTCTACCGACATCGGATGCGAAAGCGACATCATATTCACAAGCCGAAGCGTCGGCGCATCACTTAATGAATGATGCGCCGCAGCCAGACTTGCAAGCTCTGTATCAGCCGCAGAAAGAAACAAAATATCGGCGGGGCTTTGGCCTAAATCGATGGCTTCGCTGCCGTCGGCGATTGTCCCTTTCTGGGCAAGTAAAAGATGCATGGATTACGCTGCTTCCTGAACGGACTTGGCAATTGCTGCTTCATCAATATCATGTACGCCGATCACCACCAGCTTGGTGGAGCGGGCTTCACCATCAGCCCAAGGACGATCAAAATAATGCTCGATGCGTGAACCCACAGCCTGCACGACCAAACGCATCGGTTTGCCCGGCACATTGGCAAAGCCTTTCAGTCGCAGGATATCATGCTTGCCAATGATCTTTTTCAGGTTTTCGGCAAATGCTTTCGGATCATTCACATCACCGGCTTCAACCACAAAACTTTCAAACTCGTCATGGCTATGGGTGTGATCATCATCGTTTTCATGGTGCATTTCATGATGTGATTTGCGATTGGCAATATCATCTTCCGAACCAACACCAAGGCCAAGCAGAATATCTGCACCGATCTTGCCAAAACTTGCAGACACCATATTGGTCTGGCGGGATGAACGTTCCGACACATCTTTGCGCACAGCTACAAGCGCTGCTTCATCAAGCAAATCAGCTTTATTCAGCACGATCAGATCAGCCGCATGGATCTGATCTTCAAAAAGTTCCTCCAGTGGGCTTTCATGGTCAAGGGATTCATCAGCCTGACGTTGCTCATCAATCTTATCGTGGTCATCCGCAAAGCGGCCTTCGGCAACAGCTGCCGCGTCAATTACGGTTACAACGCCATCAACAGTCACTTGCGTTTTAATTTCCGGCCAATTGAATGCAGCCACCAGCGGCTGCGGCAGTGCCAAACCGGATGTTTCAATCACAATATGATCAGGGCGATCTGCGCGTTCCAACAATTTGGTCATGGTCGGGATGAAATCATCGGCAACGGTGCAGCAAATGCAGCCATTATTCAGCTCAATCACATCTTCTTCGGTGCAGCTTTCAATACCGCAACCTTTTAAAATGCCGCCATCAACGCCCAGATCGCCAAACTCATTAATGATCAGTGCAATGCGCTTGCCATTGGCATTTTCCAGCAAATTACGGATCATCGTGGTTTTGCCCGATCCTAAAAAGCCGGTAATGACGGTAGCCGGAATCTTTTGACCCATTTTTTGGCCCTGCATATTCTATCCCTTCATTTTCAACGACAAACCTGCCGCCATAAAGTAAACTTCGTGAGCTTTTTCTGCGACACGCTGATGTAAAAAGCCCGCATAATCCCTAAATTCCCGCGCCATCCGGTTGTCAGGCACAATACCCAATCCCACCTCATTGGAGACAAAAAATATCTCGCCGGAAGTTTTCGGAAAAGTCTCTAAAAGCCGCGCTGTTTCGGCTTCAATATCGCGCTCCGCCATCATCAGATTGGTGACCCAAAGCGTCAGACAATCAACCAGTACAAAATGATTTGGTGCGGCTGTTTTAAGCAAAGCATCCGCCAGATCAAGCGGCTCTTCAACGGTTGTCCAATTCAGGCCGCGCCTGTCTTGATGAAGATTGATGCGCGAACGCATTTCATCATCATAAGCGCGCCCTGTCGCAATATAAAAAGGCTGAAGACCAGAGTTCTCAGCGCAGTTTTCAGCGTATTTTGATTTCCCCGAGCGAGCACCGCCGAGAACAAGCGTAATTTTAGCCGAGGGCATTTTAATTCAAACCCCGACTTCTACTGATGCGTAGCTTTTCACCTTTAAGGCAAATAATGATCTGCTTAAGAAGGAAACCTCCTGAAAGGGGGGGGCAGCACTTAAATTATACACACTAATCAGTGAAAAAAGCGCATTCGATGCGCTATTGTTAGCGTGTGCAGCCATGACAACCTCCGTGCAGGCAGCGAGGAAACCTCCCCTAAGGTGCAGGCAATATGCCTTTTACAACAGGCAGGTCTCCTGGCTCGCGGGTCATTAAGATGAAGCCGCCTTCCCGGTTTCCCAGTGGCTGCGGGTATTAACAACCCACATGGCAACATCCCTCACCGCTCTACAGTCGCGGGGTCGGCTGCTATCAAAATGCTTGATATCAAGCATTTCTCGCATTCCCTCTTCGTTCATCAAATAAGATGATGAAAACCTGATGCAATGGCCTGACATTATGCTGTGTACCAATGATCGTCAATCAACTTGAGACAGTCTGAACTGTGGATCAATGTTTAAATTTTCACAGGCAAACTTAATTGTAACAAAACCTCAATATCCAGATACTGCTCCAAATTATCAGCAAGCTCATTCAATGCATCATCAACACTGGCACGGTAATTTAAACCTGCATCACGCACACCAAGCTTTTCCAGCAATTTTGCCCTGAAACTGTCGGATGCAAAAAGACCATGTAAATATGTGCCGAAAATGCGCCCGTCGGCAGAAACGGCACCGTCAGCACGACCGTCGACAAGCGCAAAAGGGCGCACGCAATCTGCACCACTACTGACACCGCAATGAATTTCATAACCGTCGACAGCTGCGTCATAGGCAAGCGCCTTACCCCGTACTTGACCGAGTATCTTCTCGGCTTTCATAACGGTTTCCATCTGCAAAAGGCCTAATCCTTCAGCTTCTGCAATATCACCATCAATCTGCTCCGGATCACTGATTTTTTGCCCCAGCATCTGATAACCACCGCAAATGCCGATCACATAACCACCACGTTTGACATGGTCATGAATTTGAACGTCCCAACCATTTTCACGCAAGCGTTTCAGATCGCCAATCGTCGATTTTGTCCCAGGCAAAATGATCAATCCGGCATCTAAGGGTATGGGGTCGCCTGCCCGCACCATCACCAGTTCCACATCCGGTTCGGCTTTCAAAGGATCAAGATCATCAAAATTGGCGATTCGATCCAACATCGGCACGGCAATTTTGAGAGCTTTTCCTTGGGGTTCAACCATCTTCTCCAGCACCACCGAATCTTCGGCAGGCAAACGGCCAACAGCTTTGAGCCAAGGCACTACGCCCAAGGACGGCCAGCCGGTAAATTCGGTAACCGAACACAAGCCATCATCAAAAAGCGACACATCACCGCGAAATTTGTTAATCAAAAAACCGACAATCATGGCGCGGTCTTGTTCGGGTAAAATCGTATGAGTGCCCACGAGCGAGGCAATCACCCCGCCACGATCGATATCACCGACCAACACCACCGGCACACCGGCCTTGGTGGCAAAGCCCATATTGGCAATATCATTTTGACGTAAATTAATTTCAGCCGGAGAACCTGCACCTTCAACCAAGACAATATCAGCACCATCGCAAATGTGCAGCCATGACTGCATTACCGCATCCATAAATTGCGGCTTCAAGCGCTGATAATCGCGCCCCTTTGCTTGCCCACGGACTTTGCCTTGCACGATAATCTGACTACCTGTTTCGGATTGCGGCTTTAATAAAACAGGGTTCATATGCACGCTTGTCGGCATACCGCAGGCCAATGCCTGCAACCATTGTCCACGGCCAATCTCGCCGCCATCATCGGTCACGGCAGCATTATTCGACATATTTTGTGGTTTGAACGGGCGCACTTTAAAACCGCGATTGCGCATCACACGACAAAGACCGGCCACAAGAACCGTCTTGCCCACATCAGACCCAGTACCCTGAAACATAATTGCACGTGTCATAATCCTGACCTATCGCAATCAGCAACATATGCATAGAGGCCAATGACGAGAATTCACGATGATAAAAACGAGCCTCGTTCAAAACAAATTCGTATCCGATATCTTTAAACAAATGCGCAGGATAATTTTTACCAGTCTTTAATAAACAGCCGAAAATAACCTGAATTAACGATCAAAAAAGTGCAATCTTTAGACTTACTTAAGCTTCTGATAACCATCCGGTAAGAATGTCCTGTTAAAAAGATCATCGAGACGGCAACAAACCGCCTCGATGCTCCGGATAAGGTATTGCGTACCGGAGCCTATAGTATGTCTCACCAGTGTATTGTTCGGTGAGAGCCATGCGTTTGTTGGCAAGACCGTGCATCTCCGGATAGCGCGGTTTTTGCCATTTTCATATGTTGATCAAATAAAAATAAAAGTATTAGTTTTTAACGGTATCTTCAACCGCTTGAGCTGTCCCTTTCACATCACGACCGACACCGCGCACAGTGTTGGCACAAGAAACAAGTGTAAAAGCGCAAAGAATAATTGCGATGGGTGCAATGCGAGAAAGTTTCATCAGCTTCTGTCTCCTTATGATGCATTTTAAACTTTACATGCAATACTATCATAACGCTGAAGATGAGAAGTGGTTGCTCATGGCTAAAAATATTTTACAACTATAATAATAGAAAGCCCGCAATCACCAGATTATGGGCTTTTCTTCTAATATCATGCGAGAATATGAAATCTGGATAAAGAAAGATTATTTAATCTTTGCCTGACCACCGCTGATCGTTACGGCTTCACTTCCGTTCAAGGCTTCACGATCACCGCCCGGCATGGTGACAAAACAACCCGAAGGGCAAAAATTCACAGTTTCACCCGGCGCAATCACCAATTCGTGCTTGGATGCACCTTCGGTGACAACAATGGTCTGGGCAGTTGAATCGCCGTTGGTAACGGTCGCGGCCATTGCAAGAGCATTCATAGCTCCAGAAATAACAACTGTCATGACCATGACTTTACCGAATTTGATCATTTTGCTTCGATGTTGCCATCGTCCCTTTTTGGATCGGATGAAGCCTTTGCTCCATCCTGTCTGTCTTAGTAATGCTAAATTTATAATACACTCAAGCTGAATATTGGCTGAACAAGTTTTGTTCCCCAGTCTATGATTACACCTCGCTATCTTTTTCGGCTTCTATATCAGCTTCGGCTTTTGCAAGAGCGGCGGCTTTTTCTGCTTCAATCTCTTTGTCTAATTGTTTCAATCGCTCAATAGCGCTGAAACGCAGTTCATTCTTAACATCGGTTGAATTCGTGATATCAGCCAAATAAGCATAAATATCAAAAGTCAGCAGCGTATAAGAGACATTGTTAAGCGCCACATATGGTGCCGGATTTTTCAAAACAGACGGATTGGAGCGAACCACTTCCAGTAATGCCGCATGGATACGACGCGGTTCATCTACCATCGGGATCTGAAAATTGACCTCAATACGCCCAAGCTTATTATGATGTGTCCAGTTGCCGACATTACCGTTGATCAAGGTCGAGTTCGGCACAATAATCGATTGGCGCTGAAAGGTTTCAACTTCCGTTGCACGCACACTGATTTTTTTAACGGTACCGCTCACTGTACCGGCTTCAACCCAGTCCCCCACTTTAAAAGGACGCTCAGCCAGCAAGATCAAACCGGAGACAAAATTTTGCACGATATTTTGCAAACCGAAACCGATACCCAGTGACAGACCACCGGCAATCAGTGCCAAATTAGAAAGATTGAAGCCAGCGGCAGAAATTCCAACCAGTGCAGCCAGACACAAACCTATATAGCCGACTACGGTGCGGATGGAATTACGCACACCTACATCCACACGTCCGCGCACCATCACTGTTGTATCAAGCCATTTCTGAAACCAGCGGGTGAAGAAATAGACCACAAAAAACAAAAGAATGCCGGTTAATATTCCAGTCAATGAAATTGAAAAATCACCAATGCTGAAACCGGTCATCAGCCGGAAGAAGGTATTTTTCAGCTCATTCCACTGGAAGCCAAGCTGCATCAGAATTAACGGCAAGCCAATGAGCAGAACCAGCAAATTGATCATGATACCAACGATCAACCCGGCCTGATCCATCGAACTGTCATCCAGGTTGAACTTGTTTTGCAAGCCCTGACCAATTTTAGTTGACTTGAACGCACCTTCTTCAATGATGGCACGGGCTGTCAAAAATCCCAGATACATCATAATCAAGAAAGCGCCGCTGACCATAATCTGCTGTGAGGCGAAACGCGCAAAGCCGATATAACCGGCCAGAGCGCTGATGACAGGCACTAAGCCCAACAAAATCAGCAAAACTTTAGCCGGTTTCGGCCAACTGCGAATTTCTCCGTCTTCGTCGTCCTGAATAGGTTTCAGCAGTGCGATCCAAATAATCAGCGCGCCAATAACCAATGACGAAACCAGACTTTTTGCCATCGTCAGCGACAAAGGCGATGACAGCACTTGGTTGACGGTACTAAATACATAATCAAGCCCGTTGACCAGCGCAGCCGTCGAGGCCAGAACAAGCATGACCTGTCCCGGACGCGCGGCAACCGGTATCAGCCGCCATACCGGCATATCGGGGCTGATTAACGCTTTCGACATCCTGTAAATGAAATAAACCAGTCCGGCTGAGCTGAATATCGAGCGCAAAATCAGCGCAATATCACTGCGTAAAACATTGAAATAATCAAGTAAAAAGTATGTTGTAGCGAAGAACACCCCAACCGCTGCCGATGGTATCAACGTTGACCAGAAAGCAACGGACAGGCGACTCAAATAAGTCGGATTTTCAACAGTAGGATCACGCTGATAGATGCTGCCTAAAAAATAACGCGCTCCAAGCTCCAGAAGTACCGCGGCCATAAGCGCAAAGAATGTGGCCGCCAGAAACGAGTTAAGTTTAAAAGAGACGACAAAACGCCACCAGGAACGGACAATTTTGCCCAGCGCCGTGAGTTGATCGCTGGCAGCGGTTGTCATCTTAGTCCCTAATGAATAATCAATATGTACCCGTTGTGACAACGTGCCGGTGAAAAGATCGCGCCTTATCGTCACCACTTTGTTGCTTAATTTATGAACCTGCATGGAGACATCTTCTGTCTCCCCCAGCGCTACATTGATCTGCGCTTTTTCGTTGGTGAGACGAACGCGTTCTTCTGTTACTTCTTCAGCTTCACTTGCAGAATCGGCCGGCGCACTGCCAAGTTGCTCCAGACGCGCATTAATTTCGCTAAGCCTTGGCCGGTAAGACACCCCAATATCAAGAAGCTTTCTTGATGCATCATCCAACTTCAATTTAATGTTGGCCAGTTCCTCATCATTGGTGAGGTTTTGCTCCAGCCGGGTTTCGAGCTGACTGACAGACTGCTTCAGTTCATTGATAATAGGTCGTTTTTCTTCAACCACCGTTTCCGCATGGGCAACAAACGTAAACCCTGCAATCAGCCAAATAAAAAGAAAAGCGATAAGCCTGCGTCCCAAAAACCGGTTCAACTCTTTCACCGCCCAAACCTTTTTATCATCGAATGCTATATCCAAAAAAATGTTTTTCAATTCGTAAATAACTGTCGTGACAAACGAAAAACAAAGCGTGCTTTCATCAGTAAGCCTAATCAACATAGGCGAATTTTCTAATCAGGTTAAGATAATATTCGCATTTTCCTTGTGGCTAGCGATACAGTTGGTTAATGAAGATTCTCAATCAGATTTCTATATGCTAGTTTAACAGCAGACAAGAACTCTGCAAATGACAACACCAACGGCACAGGCCCCATCTTTTGGCAAAGCATGTGAAACATAGATTGAAGCTGCAAGCACATGATTTCATGGTGCTTTCTTCGATTCTGGTTGCTTTGATGTCGTTGTTTCTGATCGGCAGTTTCACCACCGCGAATGATGATAAAACCTATCAAATCATTCAGATGGATGCCATCAGCCAGACTGATTTGCGGATAACTCCAAGCGGACGGCACCAAACAACACCGGCAAATCTCCCTTCCCGCACTTCTGTTGCCGAACTTTATCAGCATAAATTCAAACCACAGCGCTTTGACAATGCTGATCCTTTTCTTGGTGCTGTTCTTCTTGATTTTGCTGCCGAATATTACACCGGCCTGCAAGTCATTTATTTTGCGGAAAACTTAATCGCCCTGCCCGTTGCCTCTACCGGCGCGCGGGCGCCACCTTTTTCGACGCGATAATTCTTTCTGCTTTCCTTTTTTCGGGCAAGTTAATTGTCATTAAACTTAACTTGCAAATACCCATTAGCGGTTTTTCTGAATATTTCAGAAGAGCTGTCATTTCCGGATAAAAAACTATGCGCACATCCAAATGGGCCATTGCTTTTTATAGCCTGATCGTTTTGGTCGGGCTTATCATTGCATTGCCCAATTTCTTTACCCAGCAACAGCTCGAAGCTATGCCAAGCTGGTTCCCTAAAAAACAAGTCACTCTCGGTCTCGACCTGCGCGGCGGTTCCTATCTCGTATTGGAAGTCGACGCAGCAGGCTTGAAAAAAGATCGTCTGCGTTCCCTGCTTGATGATGCACGTTCGAAACTGCGTTCAGAACGCATCCAGCCACAGTCGATCCGTATTGCCGGTGATGCCGTTGTTGTTGTCATTCCTGATGCAGATGCGCGTAAAAAAGCTGACACAGCCCTGCGCACGCTGATCACTCAGGTTAATTCCAACAGCTTTGGTGCGGCTATCAACGACATCGACGTTACCCAGACAGACAATCAGATCCGTCTTAATCTGACCGAAGCAGGTTTCCAGTATCGTCTTGATGCAGCACTGCAACAGAGCCTTGAGATCATCCGTCAGCGTGTGGATCAGGTCGGTGTTGCCGAACCTTCCATCCAGCGCGTCGGCTCCGACCGTATTGTGGTTCAGCTACCAGGCCTTCAGGATCCGGCACATTTGCGCCAGCTTCTCGGCTCCACCGCTAAAATGACCTTCCATATGGTCGCCGATGTTCCGGTCAATGACACCCCACCTCCGGGTGTTTCTATCCTGCCGGATGCTAAAGACGGCATGCAATATCCAATTGAAGATCAGGTTGCGTTGAGCGGCGAACGCCTGACTGATGCACGCGCCGGTTTTGACCAGCGCACCAATGAACCAATTGTTTCATTCCGTTTTGATTCACTCGGTGCCCGTCAGTTTGCCGAAATCACCACCAAAAACGTTAACCGGCCATTTGCCATCGTGCTTGACGGTAAAGTCTTGAGTGCGCCTGTTATCCGTGAGCCGATCACCGGTGGGTCGGGTCAGATCAGCGGTAACTTCTCAGTTGAAGAATCCGTGGTTCTGTCCGCCCTTCTGCGTGCCGGTGCATTGCCTGCACCATTGACTGTGATTGAAGAACGTACCGTTGGCCCTGATCTGGGTGGCGATGCCATCAAAATGGGTCTTTACACCGGTATTGCAGGCTTCTTGCTTGTCGCGGTGATGATTGTAGTGCTTTACGGCATCTGGGGTTTCATCGCCAATGTCGCATTGCTTCTGCATACAATTTTAACTTTGTCAGCTCTAAGCCTTCTTGGGGCAACACTCACCTTACCGGGTATTGCCGGTATTATTTTGGGTATTGGTATCGCCGTTGACGCCAATATTCTCATTAACGAACGTATTCGTGAAGAAACCCGTAAAGGCATGGGGGCAATGGCCGCTCTCGATAAAGGGTTCAAGATTGCCTATTCCACCATTGTGGATGCAAACGTCACCACTCTGATTGCAACCGTACTACTCTTCCTCTTCGGTACGGGTCCGGTGCGTGGTTTTGCCGTTACCATGATGCTTGGTATTGCCATTTCCATGTTTACCGCGATTACAATCGTTCGCGTCATCATGGAATGGGTTGTCCGCCGCCGCAAAATCAAAGTGCTGCATATCGAGCCGATTATTTCATTGGTGCCTGAAAACACCAATTATAAGTTCATGAAGGCGCGTTTCTTCGGCATTGGCGTTTCCATTGTCTTGTCACTTGCTTCCATCGGTCTCTTTATCGCACCTGGCTTGAATTACGGTATCGACTTCAAGGGCGGTATTCAGGCTGAAATCGTCACTTCACAGCCAGCCGATTTAGGCCAGCTTCGTTCAACACTCACTGACTTGAAGCTGGGTGAAGTTGCCCTGCAAACAGCAGGCAGCCCGAACAATGTGTTGATCCGCATGCAGCGTCAGGATGGCGGCGAAGAGGCACAATCCGTTGCTGTTTCCAAAATGCGTGAAGCCGTCCAGACGCTTTATCCGGATGTGAAAATCGAACGCACCGAAGTTGTCGGACCTAAGGTTTCCGGCGAATTGGCACGCTCGGGTGTGATTGCGGTGGTTCTGGCAGCAATCGCGATGCTCTTCTATATCTGGTGGCGTTTCGAATGGTATTTTGCCGTGGGTGCAATTGCCACTCTGGTGTTGGATACCACCAAGCTGGTGGGCTTCTTTGCGCTGATGCAGCTTGATTTCAACCTCACAGCCATTGCAGCACTTCTCACCTCCATCGGTTATTCGGTAAACGATAAAGTGGTGGTCTATGACCGTATGCGTGAAAATATGCGCCTCTACAAATCCAAACCACTGCGTGAAATCATCGATATGAGTATCAATCAGGTACTTGTTCGTTGTGTTTACACCTCAATGACCACTTTCCTCGCAATGGCGCCAATGGCGATCTGGGGCGGCAGTGCCGTTCATAATTTCGCCCTGCCGATGCTGTTTGGTATCTTTATCGCAACCAGCTCCTCCATCTTCATTGCAGCGCCAATTCTGCTGTTCCTTGGAGACTGGTCGATCAAGCGCCAGAAAAAGCACGAACAAGATCAGGCTGCAATCGCATCCTGATCCATGACAGGACGGGACGTGCTCCGGCATTTCCCGTCCCGTCCAATAATGAATTCGCGGAGGGGACATATATGGTTGTTATGAAATTGGCGAGCAGAGCATGAAATTAAAAGATTATATCTGGCCGGTTATCGGTCTCATTGCTGTCGCTGTGTCTGCATGGTTGCTCTATAAAGAATTACGCAGTATTTCTTTGGATGACGTCATCGACAGTCTTTATGCAATTCGTTTCCATCATTGGGTTTTAGCGGCTCTTTCAGCGCTTGTTGCTTATAGTTCGCTGGCCGGTTATGATCGTATCGCGCTTTTGCATCTGCATCGCAAAATTTCGTGGATCTTCATTGCCCTTTGCTCCTTTACCACTTATGCCCTCTCCCATAATATTGGCGCATCGGTAATTTCCGGCGCTGTCGTGCGCTATCGGGCTTATTCCTCACAAGGCCTGCCGGGCAGCGAAATCGCGGTGCTGATTGCGTTTTGCTCTTTCACATTCATTCTCGGTGTCATCATGACATCCAGCATTGTTTTGCTGTTGGAGCCGCATATTCTGCAACGCTTTAGCGAAGATCTGCCACCACATCTGGCCATCGGCATTGCAATTGTAATGTTAGCATTTGTGCTGCTTTATATTTTCGGCAGCTGGTTGCAATTACGTCCGCTACAAATAGGCAAATTCCGCCTTGAATATCCCCGATTGAGCATTGTCGTACAGCAATTGATTGTGGCACCGGTCGAGCTGATCGGCGCGGCCGGCATTATTTATTTTGCCCTGCCAGAAGCCGGCAATCCGGGGTTTCTGATTATACTCGGTATTTTTCTGGTATCTTTCTCGGCAGCCCTTATTTCCCACGCACCGGGTGGCTTGGGTGTGCTGGAACTCGTCTTCATGACCGGCTTACCGGATATGGATCCTGCCGATGTTTTGGCCGCTTTGATTGTGTTCCGTTTGCTCTATTTGCTGATCCCGTTCGGCCTGTCGCTGATCGTGGTACTGGTCTTTGAAAAATCGCAGTTTTCAAAAAGCTATTATAAAATACATCAACCCAAAGAACCTGAAAATTGACAAGCCCACTTCTTGTCCAAGCAATTCTGGCGGAATAAACATTTCCAGAAAAAATTCCGCCAGAAAGAATTTAATTTAATCTTTAGCCTGATTATTAGATTAATATTTCTTAATTTGCCGATAAACACCCCTTAAAATGAAAACTTAATTCAAAGCGCTGATTTTTTATCCGCTTTTTAATTTTTCATCCAAAGGGTTATGACATGTCTGCTACTTTACTTATTCCCGGTTTTAAGGGATCTGAAGCAGGTCACTGGCAACGCCAATGGCTTGAAGATGACGACAATGCCCAAATTGTCGAGCAAGATGATTGGCATTACCCGGTACTTTCCGAATGGTTATACAAGCTGGAAGCCAAACTGGTTAAAAATCCGGGGGCGGTTTTGGTGGCTCATAGTCTGGGTTGCATCCTTGTCAGCCATTTAAGCAGCCGTCCGGCAGCCGCACATGTTGCCGGTGCATTACTGGTCGCACCTGCCGATGCCGAAACGATGACGAAAAAAGATTCCCGCTTTGCAAGTTTCACCCCCTTACCGCGCGAGCAATTAAGCTTCCCCTCCATTGTTGTCGCCAGTCGCAATGATGAATATATGAGCTTCAATAAAGCCAAAGCATTGTCACGTGTTTGGGGAGCCGGCTTTGTTGACCTGGGTTTTTCCGGCCACATCAATCCTGCCAGTGGTTTCAATCATTGGCCGGAAGGTACAATTTTGGCTGCCGGCTTGCAATCACCGCAAGCACAGCTCCATTTAAATGTCGGCTGAATAAATCTAAACCTGTGTCCGATTGATAAAATCATCAGCCGGACACAATCGCTTTATCCGCTCACATAAAGCAAACCCTTTGATAAGCTAACCATTGCAAGTACTGCTTTTTCATGTCAATTCACCCGTGTAATGACAAAACAAGAGTAGCCTGCAGGTCAAGGCCATAATTATCGCTGCTCCTGTTCTTTATTTTATGCATTGCCGCAAGTGTCGTATGTGACACTATAATTGCATAATGCTATAAGGGGTATGCGATGCGCCACGGGCTTTTAAGACTTTGGAACTCGTTCAACGCGATCGGCCTGTTGATAGGCACATTGTTTTTTGCAGCATCGCTGACCCCCAGCCTGCTCCCTAGAACCTACCTTATGCAAGGTCTGCTTTCAGGTGTCACTTTAGCCGCGGGCTATGGCCTTGGTGTCTTTTTTACCGCTCTTTGGAAACGACTGGAACTGCCGCGCTTTCAACCGAAAATACGGCGATTCCTTAAAATATCCGGGAGTGCTTTCTGCATTCCTGTATTGATCATCTTTCTTTGGCGCACCGCTGAATGGCAAAACTCCATCCGCGCATTGATGCAATTGGAGCCGGTAGAAACAGCACATCCTTTTTATGTCGCACTGATTGCATCCATTACTTTTACAGTTCTGATCGGCATTGTACGCCTGTTCAAATGGGTGATGCATTTTTCATCGCGCAATGCACAGCGCTTTGCCCCCAAACCAATGGCCTATCTGCTTGGCAGCATTATTGCGGTCGCCATTTTCTGGAGTGCCGGCGAAGGTATTTTGTTCCGCGGTGCATTGCATATGGCTGATTCCTCTTTCCGTGCACTTGATGAGTTGATGGAGCCAGATACGGCACAACCACTGGATCCCTTAAAAACCGGCAGTAAATCATCACTCATTGCATGGCGCGATCTTGGCCGTCAGGGACGCGAATATATCGCCAATGCCCCGACACAAGAAGACATCAGCGCCTTCCGCAATAAGCCTGCCATGGAACCAATCCGGGTTTATGTCGGCTTGAATGCTGCTGATACAGTGGATGCGCGTGCGAAACTAGCGCTGAAAGAGCTTATCCGCGCTGGTGGTTTTGAACGCTCATCCCTTGTTGTGGTAACCCCTACCGGCACCGGTTGGGTAGACGCAGAAGCAATGAATCCGGCTGAATATCTGCTTGAAGGCGATGTTGCCAGCGTCGCGGTACAATATTCCTATCTTGCCAGTTGGCTGTCTCTGCTATTCGAGCCGGATTATGGCAGCAAAACCGCTCGTGCGCTGTTTCGTGAAGTCTATCGTCATTGGACAAAAATGCCGAAAGATAAACGTCCGAAACTTTATCTATATGGCTTGAGCCTTGGCGCCTTAAGCTCCGAGCGTTCAGCTGAATTATTTGAAGTTATTGGCGACCCTTATCAAGGTTCGCTTTTAGCCGGCCCACCGTTCCCGAGCAGCGTTTGGCACGCCATGACCGAAGCACGCAATCATGACAGCCCATCATGGCTGCCGTTGGTTGGTGATGGTTCTTATGTACGCTTTACTGCACAAAAAGATAACCTCAATAATGCATCTGCACCTTGGGGGCCTATTCGTACGGTCTATTTACAATATGCCAGTGATCCGATTGTCTTTTTTGAATATTCTTCCCTTTATAGCAAACCATCATGGATGGACGACCCTCGTGGCCCCGATGTATCCGCGGAATTCCGTTGGTATCCGGTTGTAACCTTCTTGCAATTGGCACTTGATTTAGCCATGGCAACCACAACGCCTATGGGTTATGGACATGTTTATGCTGGGGAGCATTATATTGACGCATGGCGTGAAGTGCTGGATTTACAAGACTGGAGTTTAGATGATCTTAACCGTCTCAAAGATAAATTCAGAGCCAATCGTGGGTAAATAAAACGTCTGAGTAAAAATTATGAATAATCTTTATGGCCGTTTGGCCTCATGGGTTTATGAAATTGACAAGCCAATCGGCAAATCATTCGGCGATGTTGAATTTTATCGTGATTGTCTGAAAGATATTGATGGCCCTGTGCTTGAACCAGCAACCGGTAATGGCCGCATACTCATTCCCCTTCTTGAAGTCGGCATCGAGGTAGATGGCTATGACCTGTCGCAAGAAATGCTTGATTTATGCGAGCAGGCACTCAAAACCCGCAATCTCAAATCGGATTTAAGCAAGGCTGCTTATGATAGCTATCAGGCAAAACGCCCATATTCAGCAATCATCATTCCGGCCGGCTCTTTTCAGCTCATGACAGATGCGGCAGAAATTGAACGTGCAGTCCAAAATTTTGCCTCATCGCTCAAACCGGGAGGCAAGCTGATTGTCGATATTTATCCGCGTCTTGATGAGGCAGAAAAACCACGTGTGCGCCATTGGCCGGTCGGCGATGATCTTTTGGTTCTGACCGAAATGCCTTATGCGATTGATTATTTCGCTCAGAAAACCGTTTCACAATTGCGCTATGAACATTGGCACAAAGGAGACTTGGTCAAAACAGAGCTGGAACTTTTCAGTCTGCGTTGGTGGGGCGTTTACGAATTTGAGCTTTTGCTAAGACAAGCAGGCTTCAAACAAATCAAGCGCTCGGCCGATTATCAGTATGGCGTTGAGCCAACAGACGGCTCGTCATGCGTTACTTTTGAAGCAATTATTTAAAAATTCACCATATGCCGCGGTGCTTCCAGCACCAAAGCATATGTTCTTCACTCGGATTTTCGCGACGCTGTTTTCGGCGTTCGATTTCTTCCGCACTGGCTTTGACTTTAACAAAAAAATGCATCACAGCACTGTTTTGCAATGCTTTTATACCCAAAGCCTCTTGAAAAAAATCCGATAAAGAGCGCATGAAACTCCCTCATAAATCCATGATGCTTCATAATTCACTTGCGGAAATTAAAGCTTAAACGGCTCATCACCACAGGTTAACAATTGATTAATCATCATGGTTTTCAAGTTTTTTGTCAATAACCCCACTGATTTTGTCGCCTTAAAATCAGTGGGGTTTTAAATATCCGAAAATTAAATTCTTCGATTATTCATATTCAGACGCAACCGGCGTAATGCGTACCTTGCCGACGTGGCGGCCATCCATGCTGACAATTTCAAACTGCAATTCATCAGCGGTTATCGTTTCACCACCTTGTGGCAAATGCCCCAGATGCCAGATGAGATAACCTGCCAAAGTGGTGTAGCGGTCATCCTCATCCACCAAATCACGACCGACAAGACCACTCAAACGGCGGATGTCACAAAAACCATCAGCCAACCAGCCACTATTATCTTCAAGCCGCACAATTGAACTGACTTCATCCTCATCGGGGAATTCACCTGCGATGGCTTCCAGAATATCTGCAGGTGTTGCCACACCTTCAAATGACCCATGCTCATCCACGATCAACGCCATCTGCACCGGTGATGTTCGCAACTGTTCCATCACCCGCAAAACATTGGCGTTTTCATGTACAACCAGTGGCTGCTTAATGTGCTTTTCCCAATTGATTGTGTTGTTTTCACTTAAATCAATCAGCAAATCTTTTACCAAGGCCACCCCTTGGAATTCATCAATCTGGCCATGTGCCATAATCACACGCGAGTGATTGAGCTTTTTGATCATACTGTGAATTTTCGTCTCATCCAGATCCAGATCAAGCCATTCAATTTCATTGCGCGGCGACATGATCGAGCGCACAGGTCTCTCGCCAAGATCAAGCACACCACGGATCATTTCTTTTTCTTCCGGACGGAACACATCGCTGCTTGCCGTATGATGGGCAATCACATCGACGGTTTCCGACAAGGCATCACCGCCACGCCCGCCACCCAGCAAACGCAATACCGCACCCGCTGTGCGCTCGCGCAAATCATTGGTGGTCACCAATTTCTCACGGTTGCGGCGCGCCATCTGGTTAGCCGACTCGATAAGAACCGAGAAACCGATCGCCGCATAGAGATAGCCTTTAGGAATATGATAACCAAATCCTTCGATCACCAAGCTGAAACCAATCATCAGCAAGAAGCCGAGACAGAGGATAACCACTGTCGGATGACGGTTGACAAAGTCCATCAGAGAGCGAGATGCGACCATCATCACGCCCATCGCGATAATAACAGCGATAATCATGACCGAGAGATGCTCAACCATACCAACGGCGGTAATCACACTATCCAGCGAGAAAACGGCATCAAGGACGACAATTTGTGCAATCACTTGCCAGAATACCGCATGCCCTATTCGACCGCCATCTTGTTTGTGCCCACCCTCAAGGCGCTCATGCAGCTCCATCGTGCCCTTGGCCAGCAAGAAGACACCACCCAATGCCATAATCAAATCACGACCGGAGAAGGAAAAACCAAGCGCGCTGAACAAAGGCTGTTTCAGCGTCACAATCCAGGAAATTGAAGCAAGCAAAACAAGGCGCATCAATAATGCAAGCGACAAGCCAAGCAAACGGGCGCGATTGCGCTGATGCGGCGGCAATTTATCAGCCAAAATGGCAATAAAGACCAGATTATCAATACCAAGTACTATTTCGAGCAAAATGAGGGTCATAAGACCCAGCCATGCGTTCGGGTCTGCAATCCATTCCATGGCTGTTAAATCCTGCCGTAATGATTACGAGGAAAAATATGTCTCCGGTTTGCATAAACCGACAGACAAGAAAACCTGCTTGAAAAATGCGGATCATGGTTCATCTGCCGTTGATGCAAAATCCACGCATACAACAGCCTGAACAAACATAAAAACGCCTGCCCGCTTCCATAGGAATTCAATTTTAAAAGAAAAGAGCGCAGGTTAACATCGAATGCAACCTGCCTACTTCGCGGTAAAGATTCGTCAGAACTATCGTCTGGCATAAAGCGTAGTACACCTTACTAATGAAGGAAAAACAGCATATTTACACGTGTTTTGGTTAAAAACCAAACGCATACTTTTTTAACCGTTCACTTTTGCCGTATTTCCCGTGGGCTCCGGCACGATTGCCGGAGTTGATATTATGTATAGTGGAGCCTTTACAATCAAGACCCGACGATAAAAAAAGCCTGTAACTTATTCAGAAATGGTCTTTTGAATGCCGCGTTTGCGTACACGTCGTGGCTGATTTTTAAAATATTTCACTGCAAAAATAGAAAATACCGTCGTCACAACGGTAATCACTACAGTCATCAAGACCATCGAATTACCGTTCATATGGGACAAAATCCCTGCACTGCGTGCAGCAAGCCAACCGGGCAAGAACATCGCCGGCGCCCAGACAACGGCCGACAGAATATTAGCCGTCTGGAAGCGTTTTTGATCCATCGACATAATACCTGCGACCAACGGTACAGTACAGCGCACAGGGCCGAAAAAACGACCTAAGAATACGGCCCAGAAACCATAACGGCGAAATAGCAAACGCGCACGCGCGACACCGCTTCGATGTTTGTTCAGCGGCCATTTATGGATAATGCTGCGCCCGACCCACCAGCCGAGAAAATAAGAAATTATATCGCCCAAAACAGCGCCGATAATCGCACCGATAATAACAGGGATCGGATCAATTACGCCGGTGCCGATCAAACCTCCAATCAACAGCATGATTGCTGTTGCGGGAAAAAACATACCAATAATGGCCAGCGATTCACCAAATGCAATAATCCCGACGATAGGCCCCGCCCATTCTTTGTGCGCAGAGATAAAATTTCCCAGATCGCCAATAATGCTTTCCATTAAGCCCTCAATACATACAGCCCAAACTGGTGCTTTGAGTGCATTACCAGACAAATATCACGTTCACCTGACAATCACATAAAACAACCCGTTGTTCGGGCCGAGAATCGTTCATTATTCGCTATATATAAGCACTGGGATTTAAAAGCCTATGCAATTTATATGCAAATCACGTCTAAAATTAATAGCAGACAGTTTTATATGGCACTCTGCACAAAACCTTACAACCAGTTGAAAAAATAAACTTTAAAAAGTTTAAATTTAGTCTGGTCAATTCGCGTTGATTCCGCTTTGAAAATCATTACGAGCCTATCAAAATTACATTAACACGACCTCTATGCCATGCCGTTTTCTCTTGTTTACAACCTATGGAAAGGGAAATTGCGTAAAAACGTAAAAAATGATCATAAAAATCAAAAAAACAAACACATAGGGTAGACAGGCTTAAAACATCTGTTTATAGAACCGATCACTTCTTGAGGTGATCGCCTCATGAGTGGGTGCGTAGCTCAGTTGGTAGAGCAGCTGACTCTTAATCAGCGGGTCACAGGTTCGATCCCTGTCGCACCCACCAAAACTTCACCAAAGAAATCAAATACATAAGCAATAAAAACAATATGGCAGACTATCGCCATTTTTTGGTCTTCTGAAATCAGTAAGCCACTAGTAAGCCACTTTTAAACCACAGGCTGCGATCACTTTTCCAAATAAAAAGCCCCCGAAGCGATAATCACGCGGGGGCTTTGTGCTTTATAGTTCGGTTTTCAGCTTAAATACCGCTCACCGTTGCGGCTGCTGTTGACTGAAATGTACGCTTATTCAGCCACGTTTCTAAATCATCGCGGCGATATAGAATTCGCCTTGCCGATTGTTTAATGTAAATCGGGCCTTCTCCAGTCATCCGATACTCAGCCAGGATGTTTGGTTTTACTCTTAAAAACTCTGCCGCCTCCGACGAGGTCAATAAGTGCTGCAACCTTTTTCCATTATTGTTCACTTCCACCTTATTCGCCCTCCGCATCTAGAATGGGATTTCATCGTCAAGATCGCGGCTGCTAGAGCCACCAGATTGGTCACCATATGATTGTCTGGACTGCTGGTTGCTTCGTTGCTCCGCACGCCCACGTTCTGCATCGTCATTTGATCCGCGTTCGCCGATCATCTGCAAAACGATCTCGGTTGAGTACTGGTCGTTGCCGTCGCGGTCTTTCCACTTCCGAGTTTGCAACGCGCCTTCCAGATAGACCTGTGTGCCTTTTTTGATGTATTGCTCGGCAACTTTGGCAAGATGCTCGTTGAAGATCACCACTATGTGCCATTCCCTCTTTTCGCGTCGCTCACCGGACTGGCGGTCACGCCAGCTTTCCGATGTGGCAATCCGCATATTGACGATTGGATCGCCGCCGTTTGACCAGCGGATTTCAGGATCTGCGCCCAAATAACCAACCAAAATAACTTTGTTTACACTTCCAGCATGTTCATATTCCTATCGTATAATTTTTATCTTTGGCGCTACTGCACCGGTCAAATGAAATATCCCTCACGCCTCATCATCTCTCTGATCTGGCGGGCTTGCTTTTGGGCGGATGCATCTAGCTTTTGAATGTTGAATAGGCGCTGGATCGGTTCAAGGAACTTTTCAAGCGACTGCCCGAATGTTGTGTCGGCACTCACCGACAGGCGTTCTTCGACGAGTAGGTTTTCCAGCAAATAATAAACGGTCATCATGCACTTGCCGTTATGCTGGTCTGCGAAAACTGGCGTCAGTTTTTTGTAAAGACGATCAAGGCGGCGGCGTATCTGTGCGGCCCGCTTCGGGTCGAGATCGTCTTGCGGCTCTAAGAGTGCCGACCGGCTGGCCGTCACAATAAAATTGTGATCGGCCTTTTCCTGATCGATTTCTTGGAAGTGGCCCATGTTCTTGGTGATGCCATAAATGAGGGCCGTTATAATGCTGGCTTTCACGCGCTGCCGGTCGTTCATTGGCTGCCCTCCGCCTTCGATATAGCATCGCGCATTTGCTTGAGGTGTTTGGCGACGGCCCCCTTTTTGTATGCCGTGTAGTTGAGTGCATCCTCGACGAATGGCAAGGCGGCGTAGACGGCTTCGAGCAGATCCGGTGCTACGGCAATAAGATGCGCGTTCGCTTTTGCTTCTGCTCTGGCATTCTCACCGCTGCGTCGAATTTCAGCGAATGCCTCGGCAAAGATGCCTGTCCTCTCCGATGTGATATCGTTGTCACCTGATCGTTCATCTGTTTTGAATATACAAAGGCTTTTATAGCGAGAATGCGCGAGGCGGTTGGTGACGAATCTGTCAACTCATTTGCAAAAAGATGCGAGATGCCGGAAGCGACTATGCGCGGTTACTTCAACGGCAAGATTCCTAGCGGTGATAAAATACTGATTATTGCAAATGTCGCTCAAGTCAGTATTGAATGACTAGTTTCAGGTTGAGGGCCCAAAAAATATGATGGAGTAGGAGCTTCGGATGTTCTCATCAATTCGAATATTAGTGATCAATTTACACTTGTTCCGCAGCTTGACATTCAAGCTTCTGCTGGAAGCGGCTCGCTCCCATATTCTGAGTAAACTATTGATTTACTTTCCTTTAAGGAGAGTTGGCTTAGAGGCATAAATATAAATCCTCGCTACGCTCGCGTACTCATCGCAAAAGGCGACTCTATGGAGCCAACGATCAGGGATGGTGATGTCTTGTTGGTGGATACATCTATTACGAGCGTATATGACAGCGCCATTTATATTGTTGTTTATAACGGACACACACTTGTGAAGCGCGTAAACATGCTGCGAAATGGGTCGCTTATGATAATTTCCGATAATAATCACCATCCGCCTGAAGATGTGCCTTTAGCTGAAGTGCCTAATTTGCGCCAAGCGCAACCGCCTCACCTACACCACCCACGAACAGATCTGCGCAAAAGCAGATTAAGACAACTCTATTTGGATGAAATAGAAAAGCGCGCGCGATGCAAAGGGCGCGGATGCCACGGGCACATGCGTATGGCAATGGCGTGGCTCATTAAATTGAGTGGTTTTGCAACGAGCAAAAAGATGAAGGTGATAAAGAGAGCAATAACAAGCAAGGGTAGAGATTTTATTTAAAGCCAAACCATGGGTTGACTTTATAATTATAGAGCCTACATTATAGATATCGATATTTGCTTGTTTAGCTTTGCTTCTTGCGCATCATTAGCGCCTTTAACGAACCTTCCCTTTCAAAAAATCGCTATCGCACTCACAGTTCATATTGAGCTGGGAGCATCCTATTTATTGCTAAGAGAGGGTTCATTATGACCACTGGCACAGTTAAATGGTTTAATTCAATTAAAGGCTTCGGCTTCATTCAACCTGATAATGGCGGCAATGATGTGTTTGTACATATTTCTGCAGTTGAGCGTGCGAACATGTCCCAACTGAATGAAGGCCAGAAAATCGGATACGACACAGAGCGTGACAACAAGTCAGGCAAAATGTCAGCTTGCAATCTGCAAGCAGCATAATTCGGTATTACTCATTCTTGACCACGGATGTACTGGCACTAATGAGAGAATAATACCAACTGAGGTCAGACAAATTGTCTGGCCTTTTTTATTTCCAATTACATATGGATAATTCATGAAAAATACATTTAGCGCCCTTCGCGAAACTGCAGAAATTGCATTTCAAAAAACGCAATCACATAACCCAATTCAAACTCGTGTCGAAAATGAAATTGATGAAGAGCTTAAATTGAGAGCCGCGAAAACAGCCCGCCTCAAAGCAGCTCGTCTTGCACTACAACCTGTCGAAGTGTTGAGAAAAACTATATCAAAGCGTGTTAAATCCGCCTTTAATAATGAAACTGATTACACCCAGAATTAAAGCACTAATAATCAGCCAGACAACCTTTGCTAATGTTTCACTTACCCCTGATATTTTCTTTTCCAAATCATTGAACCGGTTGTCCATGCGCTTCCATTGCTCGTCCTTACGGGCATCTGCCAATTCAGCTTGTCGCTGCCATTGCTCAAGAGACGTTACGCGTAAAGCCATGGCAGTTATCTGATGCTCGTTCCCGACGACACGAGAACGCAGATCGAAATCATTATCGTTTGGCACCATCACCAACATCCCGCTTTATTTCCATATGCATTGTGACCGGCAATTGATTTGCCAGCATGAGAATCATTCTGCGCTACATAAACAGCCGTTTCAGGCTTAAGGCTGATCTTCTGCCAACCCGCGCAATTGCTCGCACTGGTCGCGCACCCCGCCAAGCTCAACACAGAGACGCACAGCATCCATATTGTTGATTGTTTCATTGATACCTGCCCTATTCTGGATTGCCTGATTAATTGCCTCGGCAGCTTTAAGCACTGCCTGCTGTTTGCCGTCATGAACCCCAAGCGCATAAAAAAAGAGGCCTGAAACTGCCCCTCCTATAATCGCGCCGGTGATGTGTTGAAGTGTGAACCTCATGCAGATTGTTCCTGCATGCGTTTAATCAGGAAATAAACACCGATACCAAAAGCCCCAACCATGATAATGGCCAGCGCCCACTGAATTGGTGACGATCCTGCGGCCATACCGCCAAGCCCTGAAAGCAAACCACCAGCTGAGGCAATCAATTCAGGTTTAAGCAAAGTGTCTTTCTTCTGCTCAGGGGAAACGTAGTTTGAGGAAACGAAATCACCCTTAACCCAAAGCCCAGCCTCTGCTGCGCGACGGTTAACCAGCCCCTGCACCCGTTTACCACCTGCATTGACCCATTTCATCAGTTCTGCTGGCACAGCACTGTAATCACCGGTGTTCAGTTTTTTGAGCAATGTGGATTTGTGAAGTGCACCGGTGTTGAAGTCGAACGAAACAAGTGCAGCATATTGGTTATCGTTCAGCGGCACTTTAACCAGATCAGATACACGCTTTTCAAACTTCGCCAGATCAGCACGCAGAATACGATCAGCTTCCTGATCATTGATCTTCATGCCTGCCACCACCTTGGGTGCACCGGCGGCAGATGTGTGGCCGTAGCCAATCGTCCAGATACCAGCCACATCCTGATAGGCTGTCAGGCGTTTACCTTCCCATTTTTGGATGTGCGAAAGCCCCGCCGCGTTAATGCGTCGTGTCATGTCATTTCCTTTCGGTAATAAAAAGCCCCGCTAAAGCGAGGCATATTTTTTAGTGAGATTCCAACTCTATGATTTTACCACGCCATACCGTGACGGGGATAAGTCAGGAACCTATTTGGGCCGCTGTTTTCGAGACCGGTAACGGCGGCGCCACTGCCATGCAAAAAATACAATCAATACAACGCCAATTGTGATTAGAACGACAGAACCATTGTAAACGGATTCAAATTCAAAACTGCTCATAAGGGCACCTCCTCAAAGATGAACCGCTGCACCCGTAAGAAGTTCCTTCTTTTTAAAAAAACTGCCTTGAATTGGGTTTTTTCAGCACTAAATCAAACACGTCATTCCAACATATTTCGTTCTTTTAAAGGAGGTTAAGGTGAGCGATCGTTTGTTTGACGAGCCTGTTTACGTAAAGAATGGTCGATATTTAACATTAGAGATTGCCAGTATTCACAAAGTGATCTTGGCCCGAATTAGTTGAGAGAGTTTCACTCTGTGCAGGCCGTGATGGCTTCAAATCCTATTGGCGATTTATATCCCAATAAAGAGTGCTGCCGTATTGGATTATAAAAGCCATCGATGTATCGGCCAAGTTCTTTTTCAGCGCTGATGCGTGTTTGAAAGACTGTACGCCATACCATCTCTGATTTGATGGTTTTAAACACGCTTTCCACCATGGCATTGTCATAACAATTACCTTTACCGCTCATTGATATGAGGATGTGGTACTTACCCAATAACGTTTGATAGTCATGTGAGCAATATTGACTGCCGCGATCCGAATGATGGATCAAGCCAGGAGGTGGTCTGCGAAGAGCAATTGCCCTGCTTAAAGCCGTCAACGCCAGATCTTTTTTGAGCCTGTCACTCCTCGCCCATCCAACAATACGTCTGGAGAATAAGTCCAGCACGATTGCCAAATAGAGCCAGCCTTCCGCTGTCCATATATAGCTGATATCAACACCCCATTTCTGATCTGGACCGTCACAGGCAAAGTCCTGATCAAGTAGATTGGGAGCCACCAGACCACCATGATTACTATCTGTGGTTTTCTTATATCGCCGTTTTTGCAATGCTTTCAGTCCGTTATCCCTCATCAATCTTGCAATACGATGGCGGCCAACATCAAGGCCGGCTTCATTGAGTTCAACATGCATGCGCGGGCAACCATAAGTTTCATTGGATGTCGTGAACTGTGTGCGGATGTGCGCCAATAAGATCATATCCCTGTTTATCGAGGGCTGGCCGGGCGGCCACTGCCTGAGCAAAATAGCCGCTTTCGCTCACACCAGGAACCGAGCAGAG
>NZ_JBHEEH010000001.1:1260265-1284299 GCF_041929845.1 Paenochrobactrum pullorum | reverse complement strand
TTGATCTGCACCTCGTCAGCGCTCAGATCATCAAAGGGTTTTATGGATGCGCGGCTCATATGCCAAAGACCGTCATCACCTTTTTTAACCGCCACATAAACATCGCCGCTATAATTATCCGTTGCATCCTTAACAGCGCTTTGAGCAAATTCTGAAAAATCGTAACCTAAGATAACATAATCACCACGCATCAAATCGCGCGGATCAACCCGGCTCGTCTGCACGACAATATCCTGCCCGTAGCGCAAGATCTGTGCACGCTTTTCAATGCCCGCAAACAAAACACCGGTTTGCAACAGGGCTGTCACAACGGCTGCACCATAAAGATATTTAGCGCTCATTTTCATGGTCGCACCTCTGTTTCCATCTCGCTATGACCTGAAAGACGGCGCTCCATACGGCGTACAAATACAGCCAACAACAGCACCAAAACACCTGAACTCAAGAAGAAACCGGATGTACCGATCATTGTGCCGATTGTTTCAAAGGCCAGATAGAGAACTTGCCCTGAAAATGCGAGATAAACCAGCCAGCGCAAGCCGCCATTGTTACGACCACACATGACAAGCGCACCAATGCAAAGAGCAAAAATAATGATACTATAAAAGAGGATATGCGGCTGCTCGTAATTATTAAGGGCCATACTGTGCGCCTGAAATGCCAAAATGGCACCAAGTACGCCCAAAAAACCATAACTGGCCAAAGGACGGGAAAATCGTGTCAGACGTTCCAAAGTCACATGTGAAAAACCATCGGCAAACATTAAAGCCGCACCGATTGCCAGCAATATCCACAATACAAGCTGATGTTCGTTTTCGGCATAGAGAAGCCCGAACCACACCAATGTGAAGATACCGACCAGATGACCGGTAATGCGCGAATGGGTAAAATATGCAGCCAATGCACCTGTTAAAGCTAAAGCCGGAACGATATAAAAGCCCGATTGATTAAGCAGGGCATCATAATTATACTGGGCAGAGGCAAAGACATAAAAGGCGGCAATAAACATCGCCAACGCACTCATTACCGACTCACGCAGCAAAAATGCCGAAACAAAAACACCGCATGTCCATAACAGTGTGGCAGAGGCTTCGTCCCCGGACATATGATACATCTGTCCAACCATAGCGATGCCCGCACCAAATGTTGCGGCACCAATAATAAAAAGCGCTTTGGAAAAGACTACATCATCTTTAAGGCGCCGCCAAACGCCGCCGATATAGCAAACCCAAATGATCGCAAAGACAGAAATAACCCGCACGATACGCGGAATTTCCTGCCAGTTAGCTGCAATTAAAAGGATAACGGCTGCACCAAGCAAAAGACCGCCGATGGTTGCCAGTACCGTTCCCAAACCAATACCTGAACGGCGCGCATGTAAATCGCTGAGTAATTTTCCAGCCGTGTCATTATCGATTAGCCCCTGCTCTTTCCAACTGGAAATGAGCTTTTCAACCGACATAGAAAAAGACAAAGGCAGACCCTTTCGCTGATGTATTTATTACTTAGCTATAATTAGCGACCACAGCGGAGTCGATGTTAAAGTGAGAAAACCTTATAAAAAGCAGTTATTCAAAATATGGCCGAAACTTCTATCTAACTTATCCTTGTGACCAAATGATGTTTTCTGAAATGCATGGCTTGCAGGGCTGCTATGCAAACCTGTCTCTCCCAATTTTAAATATATGGCCTATATATAACTCATCGATCAAACACTGATCTACAGTAATTCAATCGGAGACAGAAGAAATGAACATTATGCGCTCATTCAATAACTGGCGCCGTTACCGTTCGACAGTTGCAGAACTCAGCATCTTGAGCAACCGCGAACTCAATGACCTTGGAATTTCTCGTTCAGATATTCCATATGTAGCCCGCCAGGCTAACAAACGCTAATAATACTCAAGTAAATACTTGTCTATTTACAATAATTCACTGCTATATATACTCCTCCCTATTATAGCAGTTTCGGGTTAGCGACCCTCCTCCCACGCTAGCCTGACAGAAATAATGCCCGCCATACACAGTATGGCGGGCATTATTCGTTTGGTGCTTCTTTAAGCCTTATAACAAGTGATTAGTCTTCGAAAACTTCGTTTCAAAAAACTGCCTGCACATTGCGCAAAGCAGATTTGTGGTGATTGCTGTATATAACGAAAGGGAGTAAGAACACTCCCATGTCAAACACAGTTTCTCACTCCCCAATTCATATTATCGGCGGCGGACTTGCGGGTTCCGAAGCTGCATGGCAACTGGCTGAAGCCGGCGTTGCGGTTATCATTCATGAAATGCGCCCGCTGCGAGGCACAGATGCCCATAAAACCGATCATCTGGCCGAGTTGGTTTGTTCCAACTCTTTCCGTTCGGATGATGCAGAAACCAATGCTGTCGGCGTCCTGCACGCCGAAATGCGCATGGCTAATTCTCTTATCATGGCTTGCGCTGATGCCAATCAGGTGCCGGCAGGCGGTGCGCTTGCGGTTGACCGCAATGGTTTTTCACTAGCGGTGACTCAAAAGCTTGAAAAGCATCCGCTCATTACCATTGAGCGTGGCGAAGTTTCCGGCTTGCCACCGCAAGAATGGGGCACAACCATTATCGCTACCGGCCCGCTGACAGCCGCATCGTTGGCGGATGCCATTGCAGCTGAAACGGACACCAATGCACTGGCATTTTTTGATGCCATTGCTCCCATCATTCATTTTGACAGCATCAATATGGATGTCTGCTGGTTCCAGTCCCGCTATGACAAAGTAGGTCCGGGCGGAACAGGCAAAGACTATATCAACTGCCCAATGGATAAAGAGCAGTATGAAGCCTTTATCGCAGCTCTTATTGGCGGTGAAAAGACCGACTTCAAAGAGTGGGAAGGCACACCTTATTTTGACGGTTGCCTGCCGATTGAAGTGATGGCCGAGCGTGGGCCGGAAACGTTGCGCCACGGCCCGATGAAGCCGATGGGGCTGACCAATGCCCATAACCCGACGGTTAAGCCTTATGCTGTTGTGCAATTGCGTCAAGACAATGCACTGGGCACACTTTATAATATGGTCGGCTTCCAAACCAAGCTGCGCTACGGCGATCAGACCGCTATCCTGCGGATGATACCCGGCTTGGAAAATGCCGAATTTGCACGCCTTGGTGGTCTGCACCGCAATACATATTTGAACTCACCAGTGCTTCTTGATGGTAAATTGCGGATGAAATCCCGCCCCAACTTACGCTTTGCCGGTCAGATCACCGGTTGTGAAGGCTATGTCGAATCCTCTGCAATCGGCTTGCTGGCCGGGCGCTTTACTGCCGCAGAAGTATTGGGCAAGGCGTTGGATGTTCCGCCATTGACAACCGGTTTCGGCGCCCTTCTCGGTCATATTACCGGTGGACATATTATCAGCGACGAAGAACCGGGCAAACGCTCATTCCAGCCGATGAATGTCAATTTCGGCCTTTTCCCACCGGTTGAGGTGGTTAAAACCGAAGGCAAACGCTTGCGCGGTAAAGAAAAAACCATAGCCAAAAAACGTGCCATGAGTGCGCGCGCATTGGAAGATTGGAAAAACTGGTTGGAGAAATCAGCACGTTAAGCTGGTTGATCTTCAGTAAAATTAAAAGAAGCATGATTGTTACCGATCACGCCTCTTTTTTATAAGTACTGATAAAATTACCCTAATAAAGCAGCCTTCATCATCGTCCATTGGCGGCGCAAAGGCGGAATATCGCTGATTTGCGTCGGTACACTTGCAGCATTGCGCGAAAGTGCCCGTAAATAGACCGGTACCAGACAGACCGGCAGAAAAGCGGGTTTCAAAGTTGCGGGCATTGAACGGGAAGCTTTTTTATAAGCAACATAATGCTCATCCGCCAAAGCAATTATTGCACTCACCAAATTGGTGAGTGCTTGCTGCTGTTCTGATCCAAGATAAGTCTCTGCATTCAATCCGACTGCCTGCAAAATATCAGCAGGCATATAAATCTGGCTTCGTGCACGGTGAAGCGGCATCAAGCGCAACAAACCGGTAATGCTTTGCGCCACACCTGCATGCCCCGCAGCTTCGCTAAATTGTGGTGCTCTGTCCGCATCAAGAATGAGGGCGGCCATTTGAATGAGTACAGATGCTGTCTCGCCGCAATAGCCCTCCAAATCATGACGCGCAGGCATCGGATCGTTATAAAGATCGAAAATACGCGCTTCACAATAAGCGTCAAAGACATGGATCGGCAATGAATAGCGCTTGATCGCTGCCATTAAAGCCGCAGCTACAGGATGGCTTTCTGTTTCGCCATGCCCCGCCCCATTGATCAGATCACGCCACCATTGCAGCCGCACTTCGCCAGGTAGCGCGTCCTTTGCCACATCACGGATACGAGCAATTTCTACATTGAAAGCATAAAGTGCCGCTAATGCGCCCCTTTTTTCTTCCGGTGCGTAGAGCAGTGACAAATAACGGTCTTTATCGGCCTGCCGCACCAAATCCAGACAATAAAGTTCATTATCCTGCATATCAGTCAACAGCAATCAGGGCTGCCGCCACAGCACGGTCTTCGGCCAACAGCACATTATAGGTGCGCACAGCCGCACCGGTGCTCATCGGATCAGATGAAATACCGCTGGCGCGCAAAAGATCACGCACATCCGCCGGGATACGGCGCAAGTCCATGCCTGTGCCGACCAGCAAAATTTCGATATCAGTTGCCTGTTCAAGAATGAGCTTCAAATCATCTTTTGTCAGCAAAGGCGGCGCGTTAGGTTCCCAGCCATGCACACCGCTTGGCAAACACATGATTGAACCGCGATGTGACATCTCGGCAAAACGGAAGCCGCCATTGCCATAAGCGTCAATGGGCGCACGTCCGGGGAAATGCGCCTCTCGCATCTGAATGCCGGAAGACATATCAGCTCTCCAAGTTTAATGACTGCGCCAGCTCGTCACTCATATCATCATCACCATCCTGACGTTCGCTGCGCGGCTTCAAACCAAACTGCACCAGCAACGGACCGGCAATGAAAATGGAAGAATAGCTGGCCACAATAATACCAACACTGAGTGCCAGCGCAAAGTTGCGGATATCTTCACCGCCGAAGACATATAGCGGCACATGCGCAAGGAATGTCACGAAGGACGTTAAAATAGTGCGTGACAATGTCTGATTGATCGATGCATCGATAATTGCCGGCAATGGCGCACTTTGATAACGGCGCAAATTTTCACGGATACGGTCATAAATTACAATCGTATCATTGAGTGAGTAGCCGATAATGGTCAAAATAGCCGCGACACTCCAGAGATTGAACTCCATGCCGAAGATGATGAACATACCGGCCAAAATGATCACATCATGCACTGTTGCAATCACCGCACCAAATGCAAGCTGCCAGCGGAAGCGCAACCAAACATAGATAAAGATGCCAAGCAGTGAAAGAATAACCGCCAAAATGCCGGCATTGCTCAACTGTTCAGAAACCGTTGGCCCCACCACTTCGACACGCTGGAATGTGTATTCTTTGGCAAATTCATCACGCAGCTTCACTGCAATCGTCTGATCAGCCTCATCGCCAACTTCCTGACTGCCGATCAGCACAAGAGCAGAATTGGCATCTTCGGTCGGTATCACCCGGGCACTTTCAATGTTGAGATCGGCCAGACGTTCGCTAATGTCAACGAGATCGGCGTCACCTTGGCGTGCCTGCAATTCAACCATGGCACCACCACGGAAATCGACACCGTAATTGAAACCGACATTGACAAAAAGTGCCAGCACGATTGCACAAGCCAAGACCGATACACCAAGCGTCAGAAACTGCAAACGCATGAAAGGAATGCGGGTAACGGTCGGCACCAGTTTGAGGCGACGTTTTGGCACCTCTTTAGGCTTCATGATGCGTACCCATTGCGAAATCAGCAAGCGGGTAAAAGTCAAAGTCGTGAAAAGTGTGGTTGCAATACCAATGGTAACCGTCAAAGCAAAACCATAAACAGCACCACTGCCTAAAATAAACAGTACAACAGCTGCAATCAGCGTCGTGAGATTTGCATCAATGATCGTTGAAAGCGCACGGTAAAAGCCTGATTCCATGGCTTGTACCACGGAATAACCATGACGGCGGTCTTCACGCACACGCTCGTAAATCAACACATTGGCATCAACAGCCATACCAATAGTCAGCACCAGACCGGCAACACTCGCCATACTGACCGAAGCACCGATAATCGACAAAATCGCAGTCAGCAAAATAATGTTGACCGCCAAAGCGATCATCGCCAAAACGCCCAATGTGCCATAAGAAAGCACCATGAAAAGCCCGACCAGAATGGCTGCCATCACTGCTGCAACGATAGCAGCACTGGCATAATCCGCGCCAAGTGCCGATGTAATGGTACGCTCCTCAAGCACGCTCACGCTTGCCGGTAATGAACCTGACCGCAATACGACCGCAAGGTTTCCCGCGACCTGATAATCAAATGAGCCGGTCAGCTGCAATTCATCTGCATCAATTTTTGCCTGAATAGCCGGCGCAGATATAACCTGATGATCAACAACGACAGCAAATGCACGACCAATGCTTTTTTCAGTCAGTGTTGCCATCGCCGCACGGCCTTCAGGGCTGAGCTTGATATTAATCACTGCCGTTTTGCCGTCAGTGGCATAATCAGCCTGTGCATCCAGAATATCGGCATCCGTCAATGCCGGTTTCTTTACCAACAAATAGCCAACCGGCGGATCGTCAAAAGAATAGACAACGATATCACCTTCCGGAGGTGTGCCGCGGATTGCATCATTGGGTGACATACTCGCATCCACCTCGTGGAAGGTGACTGCCCCATCAACGCTCAAGATATCTTTAAGTAGCTGAATGTCGTAAATGCCACGCACTTCAACCAGAATCTGGCCTTTGCGCTCTTTTTCCACCAAAGCATCTTCATAGCCCATTTCTTTTAAACGGCTGGTCAAAACTTCAACCGTTTGGTCAACGACACGGTCTGATGTTTTCGAAGATTGAATGATGAGACGCGAGCCACCCGACAAATCAAGATCGAGCGACACCTGCTTTTTCGGCAGGAAATTCGGCAGCCCGTCTAAGGTATCACGCGAGAAAAGATTGGGTAAGGCAAGAATAACGCCGATAAAGACGACCAACCAGATCAGAGCGGCTTTCCAGCGCGAAAAATAGAGCATGAAACTGCGAATCCATATTTGTCAGATGCACATGATGCAGGGCGAAACAGCACTATGCAATCCCGCCCCGCAGCACAAAAACCAGTTCAATAACCTTCAGTGGTTAGTCGATATCTTCAACCACCACGTCACTGCCGCTGATGCGATGGGCGAGTGCTGCTTCCATGAAAGGTGTAACAGCGCCGTCCAGCACCTCCTGCGGATTGGTGCTTTCAACACCGGTACGCAGATCTTTAACCAGCTGATAAGGCTGCAATACATAAGAGCGGATCTGGTGTCCCCAGCCGATATCGGTTTTGGAAGCCGTCATCGCATTGGTGGCTTCCTCACGTTTTTTCAGCTCTTCTTCATAAAGACGAGCACGCAACATCGACCATGCAGTTGCACGGTTTTTATGCTGTGATCGTTCCGACTGACACTGAACCACAATACCGGTTTTGATATGGGTAATACGAACAGCCGAGTCGGTTGTGTTGACGTGCTGACCACCGGCACCTGATGCACGATATGTATCAATACGGACGTCGGCTTCGGTCACATCCACTTCGATATTGTCGTCGATAGCCGGATAAACCCAGATACTGGCAAATGACGTGTGGCGACGCGCATTGGAATCGTAAGGCGAAATACGCACCAGACGATGAACACCGGATTCGGTTTTCATCATACCGTAAGAATTGTGCCCTTTAACCAGCAGTGTCGCTGATTTGATCCCTGCTTCTTCACCATCGTGAATTTCAAGCAGCTCAACCTTACGACCGCTTTTTTCAGACCAGCGCGTATACATACGCAGCAGCATCGACGCCCAGTCCTGACTTTCCGTACCGCCGGCACCGGCATGAACTTCCACATAAGTGTCGTTCGCATCGGCTTCACCAGACAGCAGCATGTCAATCTGACGCTTCGCAATGTCGGTTTTCAACGCACGGATTGCATCTTCGGCATCGGTGATAATCGACTTATCACCCTCTTCTTCACCCATCTCGATCAGCTCAATGCTGTCATTCAAAGTCTGGCTCAGATATTTGATACCATTGATGCTGTCTTCAAGCTGCTGGCGCTCACGCATCAGCTTTTGCGCTTCCTGAGCATCATTCCAAAGGGTTGGATCTTCTGCGCGCTGGTTTAAATAACCCAGCCGTTTAATAGACTGATCCCAGTCAAAGATGCCTCCTCAGCAGGCTTATGGCCTGCTTGATTTCGTCGACTAAGCTTTCAATTTCAGCGCGCATTCGCTTTATAATCCTTATCTATTCTCAAAACCCGGAGCGAAATTTCGCTCCCATACTTAACTCACCAAACAAATGATGAGGCAACATAGTCGCCCCATCAAAGCCTGTAAAGAATTTGCAACTTTAATACAATCCACCGGAACCGGAAGACAGCGCCCGTGTCGCCTGCGGTGAAGACGGAGCAATTGGTGAACCTTCCTGGAAATCATCCATGCCGATTACGGAATAAGAATCAGCTGGGCCTGTTCCCGGTTTGAAGGCTTCCATAAATGCATCACCGGAACCGGCAGCAATACGCATACCTGTGCGACGGTTGATCGGAATCATCATCATGCCTTCCGGCACTCGGAATTCCGATTTTGGCTTACCGACGAGCGCTTGCTCCATAAAGTTTTTGAAAACCGGAACCGCCAGCACACCACCAGTACTGCCACGACCAAGCGGGGTCGGATTGTCATAACCGATATAAACGCCAACAACGAGATCAGGTGTAAAGCCCACAAACCAGGCATCTTTTTCATCGTTAGTGGTACCGGTTTTACCAGCAACCGGACGCTTCAAGTCCTGCAAGACACGTGCGGTACCACGTTGAACAACACCTTCCATCATGGAAGTGATCTGATAGGCGGTCATCGGATCAAGCACCTGATCACGATCATCAATCAATTCCGGCTCATCCTGATTTGACCATGTCTCGGCATTACAGTTTTCACATTTCCTGCTGTCATGCTTGAAAATTGTTTTACCATAACGATCCTGAATACGGTCAATCATCGAAGGTGTAATGCTGCGTCCGCCATTGGCCATCACCGAATAACCGGTAACCATACGCAAAACAGTTGTTTCACCCGCACCAAGCGACATCGACAAAACCGGCATCATCTTGTCATAAATGCCAAAACGCTCGGCATATTCGGCAACGACATTCATGCCCATATCTTGCGCGAGGCGTACAGTCATCACGTTACGTGATTGTTCGATACCATAGCGCAATGTCGACGGGCCCGAAAATTTACCTGAATAGTTTTTAGGAGCCCAAACACCCAATGAGCCGCCTTGATTAACTTCCAACGGCCCATCAAGCACAACTGAAGCAGGCGTATAGCCATAATCAAGTGCTGCCGCATAAACGAAGGGTTTGAAGGAGGAACCTGGCTGACGGTAAGCCTGTGTCGCGCGGTTGAATTCAGATTCGGAGAAAGAGAATCCGCCACTCATTGCCAGCACACGTCCGGTATGCGGATCCATCGCGACGAGAGCGCCTTCGACTTTCGGCGGCTGTTGCAGACGGAAAGCTGTGTCGCTGTCTTTATTGCGCGAAACATAGACGACATCGCCCGCTTTAAGCACACCTTCAGGTGACTTGGCGCTGGTGCGTTTGCCGCCGATATTTATAACGCGCATAGCCCATTTCATATCATCAGCGGCAATAAAGCCTTGCTTGCGTTCTTTTGAACGTGCACCTGAAGCCTCACGCGCCGGCTGCAACCCAATATCTGCGCCAGCCGCTGAAACATTAAGCACAACCGATAACTGCCACTCCGGCACATCGGAGAATGCCGATATCTCGCCAAGCGGAATACCCCAATCTGAACCAAGCTCAATATGCTTATATGGTCCGCGATATCCGCGCGCTTCATCATAACGCAAAAGTGCTGCCTGCAACGAATTACGCGCCATCACCTGCAATTTCGGATCAAGGGTCGTTCGAACCGACAAGCCACTTTCATAAAGGGCTTTGTCACCGTATTTGGCGATGATCTGGCGGCGTACTTCCTCGGTAAAATATTCTGACGAAGCAAGATATTTCGAGGTCTGACGAATATTGACGTGCAGCGGCTCAGCCTTAGCCGCTTCTGCCTCTTCCATGGTGATATATTCGTTTTCAGCCATGCGATCGATCACATAATTGCGTCGCTCAATAGCACGTTCAGGTCGGCGGAAGGGATGATAATTGGCCGGGCCTTTCGGCAGTGCTGCCAGATAGGCCATCTCAGATATAGATAATTCACCAACCGCTTTATCATAATAAGTAAGTGCTGCGCCCGCGATACCATAAGCGCCCATACCAAAGAAAATTTCGTTCAAATAAAGTTCAAGAATGCGATCTTTGGAATAGGCCTGCTCAATACGCATGGCCAAAATTGCTTCCTTGATTTTGCGATCATAGGTCTGTTCGGTGCTCAGGAGGAAGTTTTTTGCCACCTGCTGCGTAATTGTCGAGGCGCCTTCAGGGCGGCGACCACTGCCAAGACCTTTGACATTATTGACCATTGCGCGGGCAACGCCGCCAACATCCACACCATTATGCTGGTAGAAGTTCTTATCTTCAGCAGAAATGAAAGCAGCTTTCACACGATCCGGTACAGCCTGAATCGGCAGGTACAAGCGACGTTCTCTGGAAAATTCGGCCATCAAACTACCGTCAGACGCATGAACACGCGTCATTACAGGAGGCTCATAATTCTCCAGAACTTCGTAATCGGGCAGTTCCTTGTTTATTTTACTGATAAAAACCGCAACGGCACCAGCAACCATAAGCATGAAAACGGCACCAATGCCGAAGAAATAACCGATAAGTCGTACCATAAACCCGGAATCCTACCTTCCGTATCACCAAACAGCCAGTATCAAAAAAGCCAGTCAGTTTCATTTCCGTCACATGCATTTTTATCATGTGTTATCGTTTACATCCAAAAACACAATTGCGGCATGTTCACGACACTAAAAGTTGGTAGTGAAGGGCAATTACGTCAAAGGCAAGATCATTTATAAAGATTTAACCTAAAATTACGAACTTCAAATCACTTTATCTGCCGGATATGCAAAATTGCAGCATTTTACAAAATCGCCTGCGATAAATTATCATACATGAACAATAGTTTATTTCAGGTGAAGCTTAAATCACACATAAAAAAAGAAATCAAAACGGCACCTGTTTTTCTGACCAATATTACAATGGCCTGTCAGCTTTCAGGGAATCGGTGACAGGTTCTTTTTCATGATAGAAAAATGCTTGATAGCAACAACCAAACGTTCGGCAAAAAGTTTGCGCCATTCCGGATCGGTAATCAACTTTTCATCTTCTTTGTTCGACAAATAACCCATTTCCACCAATACGGACGGTACATCGGGCGCACGTAACACCTGAAAACCGGCAAAACGATGCGGATTATTGATAAGGCTGACCTCCCCCTCCAATGACTGCACAACTTTATCGGCAAACTTCAGTGAGAAGCCGTGCGTTTCACGGCGCGTCAAATCCAGCAAAATATCAGTGACCTCAGGTAAATCGTCAGGCACAATACCGGCAAATTCATCCGATCTGTTTTCACGCTCCGCCATTGCACGCGCGACTGAGTCAGATGCTTTATCAGAGATTGTATAGACAGTTGCGCCACGGATGTAATGTTGCGGCACGCTATCGGCATGGATGGAGATGAAAAGATCAGCCTCATGTTGACGAGCCAGACGAACACGCTCACCAAGACGTAAAAAAACGTCTTCATCGCGTGTCATAAATACCTGAAAATCTTTTTCTTTTTTTAAACGATCACGCAAATCCCTTGCAAACGCCAGTGTAACATCTTTTTCTTTCAAACCGCTGATACCCTCGGCACCACTATCAATACCGCCATGTCCGGCATCCAGCATGATGGTGAATTTTTTAGCAGCCTGTTGCTTTTCACGGCTCATTTTGTCTTGCGCAGCCTGTGCGGGCGTTAATGCACTTTGACGGTTCTGTTCAGCCAGATCATCCGCAAACTCCCGATCTGATGTTGCAATAATATCGACAACCATACGATAGCCGAGCGCGTTTTCATTTTTGATCACATCAATATTTTCAAGCTTGAATGGACCAATAAGCGATAAAATCAAACGCGAACGCCCCTCACCTGCCAAACCATAACGCACTGATGAGACAAGCCCACGCGGGGTTAAGGATTTTTCATCAAAACCGAAGCGCGTTTCATTCAGTTCCAATACCAAACGATGCGGCTTGGCAAACAAGATCGGCATGACATCCGGTTTTTCATCAAACATCACGACAATGCGTGTGCGTAGCTCATCTCCGGCCATACGAAATGTTAAAGCAGAAACAGGTGCAGCCAATACTGATTGAACGCCCAGAACAAAAATGATTCCAAGGCTAAAGAACAATCCTAAAAAAGAACGCATTATCATACCATAATCGATAGAGGCTCAGCCAACCGCCGCCCAATATTTGAAAATAAGCAATTGCCCATTTTTAACTCTGTTAAAGAAAGCTTATGTCCAGATTTCGGCAAAAATCACACGCCAAATGAATTATTAAAGACTAAACGCAATGTAGTTAATCTTTTATGTAATTAAGTTTTTTAAAGGTAATCTGCAGCTCTCAACCTGTCACTTGAAGGGTTATGTAAAATATTCCTTCTTGTCATGAGTGAAAACAGGTCATAAAAGCATAGTTAGGTTTCGGTTTTGCCCGCAGAATCAAAGTCCTGAAATAACTGGTGAAAGCAGTTATAACTCGGACTTTCCGCGCAATGGGCGATCATCATCGCCAGCCGTACCCGTACAGGATTTTGCGGTTCACCCCGCTTTTTAATTGGACGACAGCGTCATTATTCAACGTGGTCGCCAGCTCTTAACAGGGCAAACAAGGTCGGCCTGGCATTTCCAGGTCATTTTTTAGGTCGTTTCGTTCGGAACAGATATGGGTCAAAAAAGACCAATCAATAACAGGCAGGAAACCGCGATCGCCGCAAGGCAGTTACGCGTAGAAGCCTTATTGACTGTTTCGAAGAACCTCGAACCATCCGACAGACGCACTCTTGAGCGAGCAACCAAAGATTTGGTTCTCTTGCGCCCCTTTGATGTGCGCCGCGTTGTCGGCAGGAAAAACAAACATGTTAAACAAGATGCTTATCGATGCCTCTCACCCGGAGGAAACGCGCGTTATCGTTACGCGGGGTAATAAAATTGAAGAATTTGATTTTGAATCCGAGCATAAAAAACAACTTAAAGGCAATATTTATCTCGCCCGCGTAACACGCGTCGAGCCATCCTTACAGGCAGCATTCGTTGAATATGGCGGCAATCGCCACGGCTTTTTGGCATTTTCAGAAATTCATCCTGATTATTACCAAATCCCTGCTGCTGACCGTCAGGCTTTGATGGAAGCAGAAGCTGCGGCAGCAGCCGCCAATGCCGACAATGATGATGACGATCATGATGAGCAGCCGCAAAATAATGCGCAAGGTTCACGCTCAGATCGTCATGATCGCCGCCGTGGCAATCGCCGTCGCAACCGCCGTCATGACAATGGAGCGGCAAAAAATGCTGTTCCGGCAGCAGAACCAGTCGGCCCTGCTTTTGTTGACTATGTGCCCGGCACACCGGCTGTTCCGCATGCGATCCATTTGGAAAGCGTGTCAGAACCTGCTGATGATTTCATTTCAGGCAATCATGATGATGACGATCATGACAGTGACGATGAAAATGACACCGTCGAATCTGTAGGTTCTGAAGATGCGATGGAAGAACTGCCAACGCATAACCGCGTGCATCGCCGTCAATACAATATTCAGGAAGTGATCAAACGCCGCCAGATTTTGCTGGTTCAGGTGGTTAAAGAAGAGCGCGGCAACAAAGGCGCAGCTCTTACCACTTATCTGTCACTTGCCGGACGTTATTCCGTTTTGATGCCTAACACGGCACGTGGTGGCGGTATTTCGCGCAAAATCACCAATATTCAGGATCGCAAGCGCTTAAAAGATATCGTCAAAGAGCTGGAAGTGCCGCAGGGCATGGGCGTCATCTTGCGTACTGCCGGTGCCAACCGCACCAAAGCAGAAGTGCGCCGTGACTATGAATATCTGATGCGTATGTGGGAAAATGTACGCAATCTGACATTGCAATCAGTGGCACCTGCTCTCGTTTATGAAGAGGGCAGCCTGATTAAACGTTCGATTCGTGATCTTTATAATAAAGATATCAGCGAAATTCTTGTTGCCGGCGAAGAAGGTTATCGTGAGGCAAAAGAATTTATGCGGATGTTGATGCCGAGCCATGCCCGTGTGGTGCAGCCTTATCGTGAACAATTGCCAATCTTTGCCCGTAACGGCATTGAAGCGCAATTGGATCGTATGTTGCTGCCGCAAGTGACGCTGAAATCGGGCGGTTATATTATTATCAACCAAACCGAAGCGCTGGTGGCAATTGACGTAAACTCCGGTCGCTCAACGCGCGAAAATTCCATTGAAGAAACAGCGCTCCAGACCAATCTGGAAGCGGCAGAAGAAGTTGCGCGTCAATTACGTCTGCGCGATCTCGCCGGCCTTATTGTCGTTGACTTCATCGATATGGAAGAAAAACGCAATAACCGCGCTGTTGAAAAGAAAATGAAAGACTGCCTGAAAGATGATCGGGCACGTATTCAGGTCGGACGTATTTCGCATTTCGGTTTGCTGGAAATGTCGCGTCAGCGCATTCGTGCATCTGTTCTTGAAAGCACGATGCAGATTTGCCCGCATTGCGGTGGCACAGGTCATATCCGCTCCGATTCTTCGATGGCGCTGCATGTTATCCGTGCCGTTGAAGATTATCTGATGCGTAATAGCGGCTATGATATTTCCGTTCGCACACCTGCGGCGACCGCCCTTTATGTCTTGAATCACAAGCGCCAGCTTTTATCCGATCTGGAAGCCCGTTTCGGCCTCAACATCCATATCAATGCCGATGAATCTGTTGGTGTGCAAAATCTGGTTATTGATAAAGGTACACCTTCAACCCGTCCAATCACTATGCCTGCCCTGCAACCGGCAGACTATTATGATGATGGCATTGAAGATCCTGAATTGCCGGCTGAAGCTGACGAGATCGAAGCTGAAGCAGAGTTGGTTTCCTCCGACAAGGAAGAAACCAACGGCAATGACAATGATCGCCGCCGCCGCCGTCGTCGCCGTCGCCGTGGCGAGCGTGATAATCACGCCGACAGCCATGATACAGACGCACAATCCGATGATGAAAATGAGCGTGATGGCCACGCAGATCATGCCGCTTCCAGTGGTCATTCAGACGATGATCAGCGTAAAAAACGCCGCCGTGGCCGTCGTGGCGGACGTAAAAACCGTCGTGATGACGGACATTACAACAACCTTCCGGCAGCGGAACTGATCGGTGACTGGACAGAATTGTTGGCCGCCGCTGAAGCTAAACGCCAAGCTGCAAAAGAAGCTGCGGAAAAGGCAAGAAATGTTCCGCCAGCGGAACCTGTTCCGGGCCCTGCACCTGTAGCCGCAGTGACTGTTGAAGCGAGTGTCAGTGCAAAGGTTGAGGCAGGCAAGCCAGAAGCAACCAAGACTGTTGAAGCTGCTCCCATTGCTGAAAAGAGCGAAGAAAAGACGAAAAAGCCTGCTCGTCGCCGCACTACAAAAGTTAAAACCGCTGTGACTTTAGAAACAGCCCCTGTTGCGGATGAGAAAGCTGAAGCTGTTGAGGTTGTAAAAACCGCTGAAGTTTCGACAGAATCCGTTGCAGAAGATGTCGTTGCAGAAGAAAAGCCTGTTCGTAAACCGCGTGCACGCAAAACGGCGGCCAAAGATAAAGCTGCTGAAAAAGCTCCGGTTGAAGCAGCTGAAAAATCAACCCGTAAACCACGCACACGCAAGACTAAAGCTGAGGATGCAATTGAAGCTCCTGAGAATGTTCCAGTTGTTGGTGCTGATGAACCTCAACAACAGCCAATTGTAGAAACAGTTGAGCCGATTACTGTGCCGGTAAATCAGCCGCAGGAAACGTCGCAGCCGGTGATTACATCCAGCGACAATGAAGCAGCACCGGCAGCCAAGCGGTCGGGATGGTGGCAGAAGAAGAGCTTCTTCTAAGAGATGTTCTCTTCTATCTAATAAATTAAAAAGCCCCCTGTGTTTCACACGGGGGCTTTTTTTACACCCATCCAAACACTAATAAAAAAAGCGCCTTTTGAAATGGCGCTTTTTCTAATTTGATATGACAGACAATTAATGCAAAATCTGGCTCAAGAACAATTTGGTGCGTTCATGCTGAGGATTATCAAAGAATTCTGCCGGTGCATTTTCTTCAACAATCTGCCCCTGATCCATGAATATAACCCGATTTGCAACCTGACGGGCAAAGCCCATTTCATGGGTCACGCAAATCATGGTCATGCCTTCTTCAGCCAGGCCAACCATTGTATCCAGCACTTCCTTGATCATTTCCGGATCAAGTGCAGAGGTTGGTTCATCAAACAACATCACACGCGGGTTCATACATAAAGCGCGGGCAATCGCCACACGTTGCTGCTGCCCACCGGATAATTGCCCCGGATATTTATGGGCCTGCTCCGGAATTTTGACGCGTTCCAGATAGTGCATTGCCACTTCTTCGGCCTGTTTTTTCGGCATTTTACGCACCCAGATCGGTGCCAGTGTGCAATTTTCCAAAATTGTCAGATGCGGAAACAGATTGAAGTGCTGGAAAACCATGCCGACCTCACGGCGCACCTCATCAATTTTCTTCAAATCATTAGTAAGCTCTGTGCCGTCTACAATAATCCTGCCTTTTTGATGCTCTTCCAAGCGATTGATACAGCGGATCATGGTGGACTTACCCGAGCCGGAGGGGCCAGCCACCACAATACGTTCTCCCCGCATCACTTTTAAATTGATGTCGCGCAGCACATGAAACTCACCATACCATTTATGCATATGCTCAATTTCAATTGCCACTTCGGTTTTAGAGACCTGCATCTTGGGTGTCTCACCGATAGCCATTTCAGCCACTTTATTATTTGGTTGTGCATTCATAACCGTTATTCCCTCAATTATCGTTTGTGGCCGGTATCAAGGCGGCGTTCCATAAAAATAGAATAGCGCGACATACCAAAACAGAAAATCCAAAAGACAAAAGCGGCGAAGACCAACCCCGTCAACGGTGTTTGCGGTGTCGCCCAATTCGCATCCGAGAAATTCTGTCTCACGATCCCAAGCAAGTCGAACATACCAATAATGTAAACAAGACTTGTATCTTTGAATAGTCCGATGAAGGTATTCACAATGCCCGGAATGACCATTTTCAAAGCTTGCGGCAATATAATCAGGCCGGTTTTATGCCAATAACTCAAGCCCAGTGCCTCAGCGCCTTCATATTGGCCTTTTGGTATAGCCTGCAAACCACCGCGCACAACTTCAGCCATATAAGCAGATGCAAATAAAGCCACACCGATAAGCGCACGCATCAACTTGTCGAAACTTACCCCTGGCGGCAAAAATAATGGCAGCATAACACTTGCCATGAAGAGCACTGTCACCAGTGGCACACCACGTACGGTTTCGATAAAAATAATAGAAATCGCTTTGATGACCGGCAGATTGGAGCGTCGCGCCAAAGCCAGCAAAATTCCAAGTGGCAGCGAAACCGCAATTCCGACAAAGGAAAGCACAAGTGTTACCAGCAGCCCTCCCCATAATGGTGTTTCCACATAGGAAAGACCAAAAGCACCGCCAACCAGCAAAATGAATGCCACAACCGGAAAGATTATGAAAAACAAAATGGCATTGGCAACTTTGTGTTTGATTGCCGGAATCATCAAAGGCGCCAACAACACGACAAAGAGTGCCGCTGTCAGATTAACACGCCAACGCTGATCAATTGGATAACGACCATAAAGAAACTGCTGATATTTGGCCTGGACAAAGGCCCAACACGCACCGCTCCAGCCCTCTGCCAGTTCACCGCCTTGTGCAGTGGTAAGACAGGCAAAGCGATCAGACCCCGTCCACACAGCATCGATAAACAGCCAGCGGATTAATGGTGGCCCCGACCACCATAATACCAATATGGCAAGAATTGTCAGCACAGTATTCACCGGCGTGGATAAGAGATTGACACGCGCCCAAGCCCATAGACCTGCATTATTTTCTGGCGGATATTCCTGCGGTGCCAGATTTTCACGCACATAAAGTAAGTTTTCTCTGGTCATATTCAGCGCTCCACCAAGGCCATTTTGGCGTTAAACCAGTTCATAAAGCCGGAAGTCAGCAAACTGATACCGAGATAGATCACCATCCAAATCGCCACAACCTCAATCGACTGACCAGTCTGGTTAAGGATTGTTCCTCCCACGGCGACAAGATCCGGATATCCGATTGCGATCGCCAATGACGAGTTTTTCGTCAGGTTCAGATATTGGCTGGAAAGCGGCGGAATAATAATGCGCATGGCTTGCGGTATAATGATCAGCCGCATTGTTTGGCGTGGGCGCAGGCCTAAAGCTTCGGCTGCTTCCGATTGTCCGCGGCTGACACCTAAGACACCGGCACGCACGGTTTCTGCGATGAATGACGCCGTATAGAAAGACAAAGCCAGAAAAAGCGACATGAATTCCGGCTTGATTTGTGCGCCGCCACTTAAACTAAAAGTGCCAAGTTTGGGATAATCAAAGCTTAAGGGCATGCCAAGAGCCAGAAATGCCAATAAAGGCAGACCAATCACGAAAGCGAGATTGAACCATAATGTGGGGAATGATTGACCGGTTTGAATACGACGCTTACGCGCCCAGCGGCTTAATAAAAATGCTGCGACTATGCCGATAAGACATAAACTGCCGACAATACCAGCACCTTCACCCCATACCAATGACGGAAAGAAGAAACCGCGATTGTTCAGATAAGTATTGAACGGCAGCTCCAGGCTTTCACGTGCCTGAGGCAGCACCGACAAAACGCCGAAATACCAGAAAAAAATCACCAATAAGGGCGGTATATTACGAAAAACCTCCACATAGACGGTGCAGAGTTTTCTAATCAGCCAATTGGGTGACAAGCGTCCCACACCGACCAAAAAACCAACGACTGAAGCAACGATAATGCCTAAAAAAGCGACATAAAGAGTATTTAGAAGACCGACCAACAGCGCCCGGCCATAGGTAGAATCATTATTATACGCAATCAGCGACTGGCTAATATCAAAGCCTGCCCGCCCTCTCAAAAAAGCAAAGCCGGATGCAATATTGGCTTTCTGCAAATTGGCAACCGTATTGCCAACAATCCAGTAAATAAAGCTGACAACCGCAATAAAGACCAAAGCCTGATAAAAAATACCACGTATGCGTGGATCATAAAGCAATGATCCACGCCCGGGCTGTATCGTATTTTGCACTATTGAACCTGAGGTCATTTATTTCCCCACAGATGTTGTGCGGAGGAGCCAGATGATAGGCAGCAGAACCTGCCCCGGTCAAAGCTCTGACCAAGTCAAACCAGCAATCCCCGCCAGCTGTCGACTTAAAAAAATAAGTACACAGCTTGAAATATGATAATGATCTGCAATTACCAGAAGAAGACGGCCTGCTTTATTTCAAGCCTCTAGCCTCATATCGAGTTTGTATTTGTTATGCTTATGCATGATCAATAGCATCTGCATATTACAAAGATGAGGCATTACTCGACCTCGCCGGCAAAACCCGTGTTTCAATACAAATTTCACTCTATCAATAAGCCACAATAAAAAACGCGGGCGTTCAGATCATTCCTTTAGCGCGGACTATGACCGTATCACTCACATTAAAGCGATACGGTCAGCCCTTCGCATGCACTCAAATCCGCGACTTAACGGATAGGCATACCATATTGCAAACCACCTTTGGTCCATTGCGCATTGACGCCACGGGCAATCTTCAACGGGCTTCCTGAACCGATGTTACGGTCGAATACCTCACCATAATTGCCAACGCTCTTGATGATTTTCACAACCCAATCATTTTCGAGCCCCAGATCGGTACCAATTTTAGTATCAGCTTCAGTGCCGAGCATACGCTTGATTTCCGGGTTGTCCGAGTTTTTCATCTCGTCAACATTCCCCTGATTAATGCCCATTTCTTCAGTATCGAGCATGGCATAGTGCACCCAACGAACTACATCCGCCCATTGAGAGTCACCTTGGCGAACTGTTGGCCCCAAAGGTTCCTTGGAAATGATTTCCGGCAAAACAATATGATCGTCCGGATTGGAAAGTCGCAAACGAATGGAATATAAGCCGGATTGGTCTGTGGTGTAAGCATCACAGCGGCCTGCATCATAGGCCGAATTCACCTCATCCACTTTTTCAAATACAACCGGATTATATTCCATTTTGTTGGCACGGAAATAATCAGCCAGATTGAGTTCTGTCGTGGTTCCGGCCTGAACACAAACAGATGCGCCTGAAAGCTGGAGAGCCGAGTTGATGCCTGCCAATTTCTTGGCATTGATCATAAAGCCCTGACCGTCATAATAATTAACGCCGGTAAAATCGAGACCCAAAGATGTATCACGCCCAATAGTCCAGGTCGTGTTACGGATAAGTACATCCACCTCACCCGATTGCAAAGCAGTAAAGCGTTCTTTTGCATTAAGCGGTGTAAATTTAACCTTTGTCGGATCACCAAAAATAGCAGCCGCTACGGCACGGCAATAATCCACGTCAAAGCCTGTCCACTCCCCTTTGTCATCCGGAGAAGCAAAACCAGTAAGACCTGTATTTACGCCACATTGCAGAAAGCCTTTTGCTTTAACATCATCCAATGTGCCAGCAAATGCAGTACCACCGATCAGTACCGCTGAAAAAGCGGCACCCGCTACAATTTTTCCCAATACGCTCTGATGAATATTTTTTTTCATTTGGTATTTAACCTTTTTATTATTTTCCCCACGAACAACCCTTTGAGCGTACCGTTTTTAAAAATTACCGGTAATTGCCCTTAACCGTTACGGGTCGATCCTTTCACCATCTCATGGAAGGCGATAAATCGCCAGTGGTCAAGAGATTTCGTGTTAAACTTTCTTATAATAAATCAAACAAAACCCTACCAATTCAAGGGGAATAAGTATTTTTTCAATTTCAATCCGCCCAATTTCATAAAATTGTTGCTTTAAATTATAACCGTCAAAATCATCACAAATTCATATAGATACATCACATAAACAGATTGAAACATGCATTTCCATCCCTAAAAATTGGAGGGAAACGCATGTTATTTTTTATTTATTTCTGGTGGCGCAATAATATTTCTCAATTTCAAAAAATTATACAACCACAGGCTGACAATGACTCCAATTGTAAATCCGGCCAGAATATCGGTCGGATAATGGGCGGCAACAATCACACGGCTAAATGTCAGCAGAAAACAAAGCGGTACAGTTACCCAACTCAGCAGCGGAAGAAATTTAAGTGAAAACACAATTAAAATACCGGCCATCATCGCATGACCGGAGGGGAAACTGAGATAAAGATAGCTTCCAGTCAGTGGTGCAAAATATTCCGGCCCCACTTGTTCAATCAAATGCGGACGCGCCCGACCAACAAGATATTTGATCAAAGTCACCGGAATGCTTGAACAAATAATTGCAAAGAAAAGATAAATTCCAGCCTCACGTCCTCGCACAATGAATGTCGAGGCAACTTGTCCAGATTTTTTCTTCAGATAAAAAGTGCTGCCCCCCCACATAAGCACACCCAGAAGCAACCAGTAAACCGACTTTATCATATTGGTTGATGCGGCCATCACATGTTGAAATTTTGTCGTATGTTCCGACCATGCTATGCTGATTTGCGCGTCGAACGGATGCACAAGCAGTAAAGCCACAGGCAAAACACACAAAGTCCAGGTCATGGGTGCCGTCCAGCCAGAAGGGCGAGGCTTTTTCAAAATAGCAAAAAAATTCTTGTATACCTGATTTATTGAAAATTGAGATACCTTAACATTCATAAATAATGCCTTATAAAAAATTATATTTCACTTCGCAGCGGCGCGTATCAACCGTTCCACATCGTCATAATGATGGCGGTTATAAAAAATAAAGCAAATCGCTGTCCTTTTTTACTTAGCTATGCACAATCGCTATCAGATTCATGCAAACTTCAATAGCCGAGGCATAACTTCCATGACCAGCAAAGACAAATCACAACATCTTGGTATTCACACCCGCCTTGCACATGATGGCTATAATCCGCGTGATTATCATGGGTTTGTGAATCCTCCGGTTGTGCGCGCTTCTACCGTTTTGTTTCCCAATGCTCAGAGCATGATTGATGGCAGCCAGGAATACACTTACGGCACCAGAGGCACACCGACCACAAAAGCCCTTTGCGAAGCCATCAATGCCCTTGAAGGTTCAGAAGGCACTATTTGTGTGCCATCCGGCCTTGCCGCTGTCACCGTCCCTCTGCTTGCCTTTTTAAGTCCGGGCGATCATGTGCTTTTTGTTGATTCCATCTATAATCCTACCCGTCATTTTGCTGATACAATCCTTAAAAGGCTCGGTATCGAAGTGGAATATTATTCGCCTGATCTGGGAGCAGGTATCGAGAAACATTTCAAAGACAACACCAAGGTTGTTTTCACGGAATCACCTGCCTCCAATACATTTGAAATCCAGGATATTCCGGCCATCGTGGAAGCCGCGCACGCTCGTGATATTATTGTGATGATGGATAATACCTGGGCAACACCGGTCTATTTCCGTGCGCTTGATTTCGGCGTGGATATTTCCATTCATGCCGCGACCAAATATCCGTCCGGCCATTCAGATTTATTATTCGGTACAGTCTCTGCCAATAAACGCTGCTGGCCGCAATTATTAGAAACACACGGAACGATGGGGCTGTGCGTTTCCGGCGATGATGCATATCAAGTTCTGCGCGGTTTACGCACGATGGGAATCAGACTTGAGCATCATCATAAGAGTGCGCTCACTGTCGCCAATTGGCTGGACAAGCATCCGCTTACCGGCGAGATTTTGCACCCTGCCTTGGAAAACCATCCGGATTATGCGTTGTGGAAACGTGATTTTAAAGGCGCATCGGGTGTTTTCTCTATGGTTCTTGCCAATAAAACAGACGAAGACGCTCGTAGATTCGTCAATGCCCTGCAAATCTTCGGTCTAGGCTATTCATGGGGTGGCTATGAAAGCCTTGCCGTGGTCGTCAATATTCAAGATCGTAAAGTTGCGCGCAACAATTACGGAGGTGCAATCATCCGTCTGCAAATCGGATTGGAAAATCCGGAAGATTTAATTGCCGATCTGGAGCGTGGATTCGCGGCACTCGAATCATAAAAGCCTTTATAATCTGATATTTGTCATGAATTTCTCTTCCGCTGAGGTTATTTCCATAGCGGAAGAGACGCAAAAAGAGACGCCAAAGCAATCGCTGTGAAAAAATTGGCATTTTTTCTTTTAAAATCCTGCTTTAGGGCTTGCCAACAGAGAAACGAGCGCTTATTAAGCCGTCATTCGCAAGATAGCGGAGCGTAGCGCAGTCTGGTAGCGCACCTGATTTGGGATCAGGGGGTCGCAGGTTCGAATCCTGCCGCTCCGACCATCATTTAAAAATTAAGCGAAAACCTCCCCAACTTCTTTTAAATTTGATGTTCATCTAAGCGGCATGATAAAATATATTGATGCAATATTCTTTTGTTAATTCAGCAGCTTAAAAAGATAACTTTTCTTTTAAAAGATAGATTTAGGGCTTGCAAAGTGTAACGCTTACCCTTATTAACACAGTCATTCGCAAGATAGCGGAGCGTAGCGCAGTCTGGTAGCGCACCTGATTTGGGATCAGGGGGTCGCAGGTTCGAATCC